>NZ_CP070978.1:300701-601403 GCF_018417535.1 Burkholderia pyrrocinia
GGCCGTAGTCGAACTCGGTTCGCTCACGGCCGCGGCCGACCGACTCAGTCGCAGCCAATCCGCGATCAGTCATGCATTGACCGAGCTGGAGGACGTCACGCAGGTCAAGCTGCTCTGGCGTGACCGGCAGCCGGTCGTCCTGACGGCGGCGGGCGAACGCCTGTGGCCGTACGTCCAGAGCGTGGTGCGTGAAGCGCAGATGCTGCGCCAGCAGTTCAGCCTGTCGCGCGGCAAGCTCGAAGGGAAGCTGGTGGTCGCGTCGCTGCCGAGCGTCTCGCTGGCGTTCGTCGTCCCCGCGCTCGAGGCGTTGAAGGAGATGCACCAGGGCGTGTCGGCGGTGCTGCTCGAAGGCACGGACAGCGAAGTCGAAGGGTGGATCGACGACGGTACCGCCGACGTCGGCGTGGTGGCCGGCACGAAGACGTTCGCACACAATCTGCCGTTGCTCGACGAGGACTTTGTCGCGGTGGCGGCGGACGGCATGTTCGACGGCCGCAAGAGCGTGTCGGCAAAACAGTTGTCCGCGGCGCCGTTCATTTTCTCCAAGGCAGGATGCGGGCCGCTGATCGCGGATTACTTCGCGCGTGGCGGCGCGCCGCTTCGGGCCGCATTCAACGTGGTCGAGATGCGCACCATTCTTTCGATGGCGGAGGCCGGCATGGGCGTGTCGATCGTGCCGCGCATCACGCTCACGTATACGCCGTTCGGCGGCCGCGTGCTGGAACTGTCGCCGAGATTGCATCGTTCCGTGCGGTTGTCGTGGAATGTGGCCGGCAACGCGGTCACCGACGCATTCGTGAGGCTCGTCGACGCACAACGCGTCAAGGCCGGGAAAGCGATCCGGACACGCGCGAAGAAGGGCAGGTAACCCGCGACCCGCACGATGAAAAGCGCTCATGAGCGGCTTGCAGTTTATTCATGTTGAAGATGGTCGAGATGCAATACATTGTTCGAACCTCATCAACTAGACTGCTCTGCCGCGAAGGAGACTGCCGTGCCGGCCTTGCCCACCCTGTTTGCGTTCGGACTCGTGTCGCTCGGCATGGTGCTGACGCCCGGACCGAACATGATCTACCTGGTTTCGCGCTCGATCTGCCAGGGCCGCCGCGCCGGGCTCGTGTCGCTCGGCGGCGTCGCGCTGGGGTTCGTTTTCTACATGTTTTGCGCGGCGCTCGGCATCACCGCGCTGGTGCTGACCGTGCCGTATGCGTACGACGCATTGCGCTTTTCCGGCGCGCTCTATCTGGCGTACCTGGCCTGGCAGGCGCTCAAGCCGGGCGGCCGCTCCGCGTTCCAGGTCAGGCAGTTGCCGCACGACAGCCGCGTCAGGCTCTTCACGATGGGTTTCGTCACGAACCTCGCGAATCCGAAGATCGCGGTGATGTATCTGTCGCTGCTGCCGCAGTTCATTTCACCGGGGCACGGCAGCGTGCTCGCGCAATCGCTGGCGCTCGGCTGCGTGCAGATCGCGGTGAGTGTCAGCGTTAATGCGTTGATCGCCTGCATGGCCGGTTCCATCGCGGGTTTTCTGGCGGGCAGGCCGGTCTGGGCGTCGGTCCAGCGCTGGTTGATGGGCACCGTGCTGGCCGGATTGGCGGTGCGTATCGCGCTGGAATCGCAACGCTAGAGCGGCGGCCGAAGGTTCGAGGAATGGCCGCTAGCGATCCGGCCGCTCGCCGAAAACACGGGGCATCGTCACCCGTGGCAATTGCCCTCGGCGTCCTTCCCGACCCGCACCGGCGCTGGCTTTTCACTGCGCCGGCTGCGCGTCGAGAGCCAGCACAGGATCGACCCGCCGCACACCATCGATGCGCCTTGCCAGAATTCGACCGGCAGCGGCGCGTGCAGCAGCGTCGCCGCGAGCGCGGCGGCGAGCACCGGTGTGAAGTACGATGCGCCGACGATGACCGTCACGTTGCCGTGCATGATGCCGGTGTTCCACGCCGCATAGCCGAACCCCAGCGCCGATGCCGCCAGCACGATATAGACGACCGCGTGAAGGCTGAACGTCATGCCGCCGCCGCCTTCGATCGCGAACTTGATCCAGAGCACCGCGGCGACCAGCATGAAGAACGGCGTGACGCCGTTCTTGCCGTCGGCAATGCGCGCCGTCACCGTGCAATAGGCGGCCCAGATCAGCGCGCCGAAGAAGGCGAGGCCATAGCTCGGCGGATTGTCCGCGACGTTGCGCAGCATGCCGGCCGGATCGAGACCCTGGTCGCCGCCGAGTAGCCAGCAGATGCCGAGCATCGACAGCAGGACGCCCGGCACGACCAGCAAGTTGGCGCGCTGCTTGTTGAACGCGATGGCCGCGACCAGCGTCAGGCTCGGCCACAGGTAGTTGACCATCGCGACTTCGATCGCCTGCCGGCCGTTGCTCGCATACCCGATCGACAGCGCCAGGCACAGCTCGTACGAGGCGAACAGCAGCCCGCCCCAGAGCAGGTAGTTTTTAGGGAACTTGCTCAAATCGGGGAAGCCGATCGTAAACAGCAGAAGCACCGATGCCACCGTGTAGATCATCGCGGCGCCGCCGGTCGCACCGAGACTTTCGCTGACCCCGCGAACGAGGGCAACCACCGAGGCCCACAAGAGCACCGCGCCGAGCCCGACGAGCGTTGCCTTGTTCTTGTTCTTGCGCTTCATGCGTCCTGCCTGTTTCAACATTCAAATTCAATTTCGGATGATTCGGTTCCGCCCGCGTGCGTTGCAGTTGGGAACGAAAAAATCCGGTTGCGGCCGCCACGCACGGCGGCGGCCGCAACCGGCCATGCAAAGCGGCTATACGCCGGACACGCTTAGTTTAAAGGGGCGGAGCCGGGGCGACCGAGCGGCGGACGTTGGCGGGGGAACAGCCGGGTGCGTGCGGCGCGATTCAGGCGCGTGCGCGGAACGCGTTAGCCGGTCATGCGTCGTCGATGCGCCATGCCGCGCCGATTGCCGACAATGCGCGTCCGATCGAGTCGAGCATGGCGTCCCGCGTCGGCCCGACGCGTAACCAGGAAGAACCCGTCTTCGTCGGTCGACAGGCCGATCATCGGCCAGCCGCCGGTGTGATCGCGAATTTCAAGCTGTCGTTTGTCGGGATCGACGTCGATGTCGCCGTGCGTTTGCCGTAGTGCATGCGCGATTGCATCGAATGCGTCGGCCGACGGGGTCGTGTGGATGCGGTATTCGAAACTCATCTTCATGGGCCGTGTGCGAGGCAGGCAGTCCAACCCGCGCCATGGCACGCCCGTTCCCCGATGGCGAAGCAACCGGCGCCCGCCGCAGCGGGCGCCGGCCCAATCACCGCTCGTGCCGCTTCTTGCTCAGCTCGATCGTCTCGAACAGATCGTACTGCGCGGTCGGGTGCTGATCGGCGCCCGGCGCATGGTAGTAGCGCATCGTGATCGTCGTGTGCCCGCCCGGCGTGCCCGGGTCGTGGTCGAACACCGCGATCCCGTAACCGGTGCCCGTATCGCGGCGCGCGGACCAGATCGCATCCTCGAGCGCATCGGCCGGCTGGCGCACGAACGTGTTCGGCGCCGTGCCCGGCACCGGCCGGTTCGGCTTCGTGAACACCTTCGCCCGCGCAAAGCCGGTCGACGGGTTTTCGCCGTACACGTCGAGCGGTGCGCTGGTGCCGCCGCCGCCGAGGATCAGGTGGATCGTGCCGTGGCTCGTGTCGAACTTCATGCGGTCCGGGTCGTTCGAGCCGACCGGACGCGGCTGCAGCGTCTCGACCACTTCGCCGGTCGTCGCGTCGACGCCCGCGCGGTGATTGCAACCGCGCACCGGGTAGCTGCGCTCGTAGTCGTGATCGTGGCCGCACAGCACGAGGTCGACGCCGTAACGGTCGAACAGCGGCAGCCACGCCTCGCGAATGCCTTTGTCGGAACCGTTGCCCGTCTTCGACGAACTGAGCGCGTCCTGGTGCATCTGCACGACGATCCAGTCGATGTCGTCGTCATGCGCCGCATGACGCAGCGTGTGTTCGAGCCAGCGCGTCTGTTCGCCGTTGCTGTAGCCGCGCACGTAGAACGACGTGCCGGGCTCGATCGGCGGGCGGCCCGTGCTCGCGGCCGGCACGAGCGGAGCGGGGCCGCCGACGAACGCGGCGGCATCCTGGTACACGACGTCGTCGGCGTCCAGCGACACGAACAGCACCGAGCTCACGCGGAAGCTGTACCAGCGGCCCGGGAAGTGCGTGCCGTTCTCCGGCAGCGTATAGCGCGCGAGATACGAATTGAGCCCCTGCGGACCGTTGTTGAACTCGATCTCGTGATTGCCGGGGCACGGCATCCACGGGCGATTCGCGGCCGACGTCTGGTTGTTGTTGCCGAAGTCGCGCCACACCTCGGGCTGGTGCGCGGGGTTCAGGTTCGCGTAGCAGAGGTCGCCGTTCAGCAGGTGGAACAGCGGCTGGAACTGCTCGACGGCCTGCACCGCGAAGCGGCTCTGCGGCGACGACAGCACCCATGCGCCGTTCGGCGTCGCGAGATCGCCGTAGCTCGTGAAGCGGAACGGCGCGCGGCCGCGCGGCGCGGTCGAAAAAATCGCGGCGAACGGCTGTGCGGCGTTGCTGTCGTTGTCGGCCGTGATCTCGTAGCGGTAGCGCGTATCCGGCTTCAGCCCGTGCACGCGCGCGTGGTACGCGAACACGGTTTCGCCGTTCAGGCCGTCGGTGTACAGGCGCTGGACGCCGTGCACCGTGCGCGGCGGCTCGCCGTCGGCGACGATGCGCGCGCGCGGATTGACGGCCGGCGCGAGCGACGCCCACGAGATCACGACTTCGGACGTCGGGTCGTTGCCCCACGTCAGATGGACCTGTTCGGGCGTGCCGTCCGGATTCGACGCGGCGGCCCGGGCGGCCGCGAGCCCGCCGGCAGCGGTGGCAAGGCCGGATACGCCGGCCAGTTTCAGGAAGCCGCGACGCGACACCGAGGCGGCCGGCTCGTTCGGCTGATCAGGGAGATTGTCCTGGTTCGACATGGTCGTAGTTTTCGTTGATGGGGACGCGAGGGGTGGAACCGCGCGGCCATGCGCGAGCGCGGCCGGGGCGTGGGCCGGAAACGAGCGGGATCCCGGTGACACGCATTGTCGAAGGGCAGTTTTGCCGCGTTGTGACAGCACGGCAACCCGGTGTGTGCGGTGGCCGATACGCAGGCAAGTGCATCGCACGGTGTCCGGCCCGCTCCAAAGCGCACTCGGCCGCCCCGAAATTTATTTGCCGGCGCCGCGACGGATTTTTCTCGCCCGCTCCGTTTAACGCATGAACGGCCGCTTCCGGTCGATGCCCGTTACTTCGGAGTCTTTCATGAAACTTTCTGTTCCATTGCGATTTGCCGCCGGATGCGTGGCTGCGCTGGCGGTGTCCGCCGCATTCGCGCAGGCCGTGATCGTCGCGCCTTACGCACCGCCGCCGCCGCGCGTCGAAGTGATGCCGGCGCCGCGCGCGGGTTACGTGTGGGACCAGGGCCACTGGCACTGGCGGCAGGGCCGCTACGTCTGGATTCCGGGCCACTGGCAAGTGGTGCGAGTCGGTTACCACTGGGTGCCCGGACACTGGGCCGCGCGCGGCCCGGCCTGGCGCTGGGTGCCGGGGCACTGGGCCTGATGTGCGCGCCGCCGTGCGGCACATCGTGCCGGCACGGCGGATCCTTCACGCATTGTCATGAGTCGAAGCCATGCCTTTTCGAACCATCGTGATACTGGCGGCCGCGGCCTTCGTGCTGGCCGGCTGCGTCGTGGTGCCGGCGCGTCCGGCGTATTACCGGCCCGCGCCGGTCGTCGTATATTGAGCGCGGCGGCCGACGCTCGCGCGACCGGGCGACGCGTGACCGGCCGACAGGATCGATATGCCGCGCGACACGGATGTCGATGAAACGGACATGGCCGATGCCGCGTGCGACGCCGCGTGCGATGCGCACGGTGCCGCCGAACGGTCGGCGTGGCGCCGCGCGGCGATGGCCCGACGCATGCAAGGAGAGCACGACGATGAGCTTCAGCCGGGCGGCGGGCACACCTGCCGGCACAGGGCGGCGCAATCGCGCCGCGCGACGGAGCACGCGGCGTTGAACGATCGCGGCGACCGCGATCCGGACGCGGAACTCGTCGCGCGCGTCGGCGCGCGCGATTCGTCGGCCGTGCGCGTGCTTGTCGCGCGCAAGCTGCCGCGGCTGCTCGCCTTGGCGACGCGCATGCTCGGCGACCGGAACGAAGCCGAGGACGTCGCGCAGGAGACGTTCTTGCGAATCTGGAACCAGGCGCCGTGCTGGCGCGAAGGCGAGGCGCGCTTCGATACGTGGCTGCATCGCGTCGTGCTGAACCTGTGCTACGACCGGTTGCGCGGCCGGCGCGAGGAGCCCGTCGACACGTTGCCCGACGTGCCGGACCCCCAGCCGGAGCCGGCCGCGCATGCGGAACTGCGCTCGCGCGATGCGCGCGTGCGGCAGGCGTTGGCCGCGTTGCCGCCGCGGCAGCGGGAAGCGCTCGTGCTCCAGTACTATCAGGAAATGTCGAATGTGGAAGCGGCCAACCTGATGGGCATCACCGTCGATGCGCTGGAAAGCCTGCTCGCCCGCGCGAGGCGCAACCTGCGCGCGCAACTGGCCGGCGACCCACCTAGCGAGGACAAGCGATGACACCCGAACGATTTCGTACCATCGTCGCCGCTTACGGCTCGGACGCCCGGCGCTGGCCGGACGGCGAGCGCGCGGCCGCCGAGGCGTGGGCACACGCGAACCCGCGCGAAGCGCTGCTGGCACTGGACGATGCCGCCGACCTCGATGCATGGCTCGCGTACGACCGGGTCCCGCCGCCCGCGCCTGCGCTCGTCGAGCGCATCGTCGCGACGGCACCCGCGCCGCAACGCGCGCGGCGGCGCGGCAACGTGTTGTGGTCGGGCGCGGCGTTCGCGGGCGTCGGCCTGGCCGGCGCATTGGCGGGCGCTGTGGCCGTGTCGATGCTGATGCTCGGCAGCGTGCCGCCGTCGTCGCACGAACCGGGCTATCTGACGACGACCTTCGGTGGCCCGAGCGTAGATTGGGGGGATGAATGAGCGAACGCGGCTGGAAATTCATCCTCGTCGGCTCGGTCGTGCTGAACGTGTTCATGCTCGGCGCGATCGGCGGCGGCGCGTATCAGTGGTTCTCGACGCATCGCGACCTGCACGAGGCGGGCGCATCCGCGCAGCGCACCGCGTTGCGTTTCGCGGCGGACGAATTGCCCGATGCGCGACAGCGCGAGTTTGCCGACGCGCTGAAGGCTGCGCGCAAGAACGGCCGCGATTTCGCGCGGGAAGGGCGCGACGGCCGGATCACCGTGCTGGATCTGCTCGCCGCGCCGCAACTCGATCGCGCGGCGATCGACGCCGCACTGGATCGCACGCGCGCGGCCGATACCGCGATGCGTGCGCAGGTCGAGCGCAGCGTCGTCGATTTCGCGGCGACGCTGACGCCCGAAGAGCGCGTGAAGTTCGTCGACGGGTTGCAGCGCAGCGGCAACTGGCGTTTGCCGCCGAAGTTGCAGAAGAAGCAGGACGCGCCGGCGAGTCGGTAAACATCGGGCGGGGCGATACGCGGTACGCGTGTCGCCGACACTCGCGTTCGGTCACGCGCAATGCGTGCGCGGGATGAATCGGACCGCTGTTGCGCGTCGATGTCGTACGCCGTTGCTGGGCGCCACCTCCGCCAGTCGTCCGGTTCCTCGCTTCCCCGATCCCAAAAAATATTTGCCATCCCCGCGACGGATTTCCCGGCGTGCCCGCGTTAAACGTGGGTACGCACCGCAAGAGAGCCCGTCATGGACCACCCGAACGACACCACGCCGGCCGCGATCGCGCTGAACCGCTTCGGTCTCGGCGCACGGGCCGACGAAGCGCCGCCTGCCGACCTGAAGGCGGCGCTCGTCGCGCAATTCGACCGTTACGACGCGCGGCCCGCCGCGTGGGCCGGCGAACCGGACGCGGTTGCGCTCGCGACGCGCTTCGCGAACGCGCGCAACGCGATGACGGGCGACGACGTGGCCGCGAAGCGCGCGACCGCGCAATCGATCCGGCGCGACGGCTACGACGCGTATCGCAGCGCCGTCGCCGCACGGTTGAACAGCGCGCTGAACACGCCCGCGCCGTTCGTCGAACGCCTCGTGCATTTCTGGGCGAACCATTTCGCGGTGTCGGTCGACAAGGGGCAGGTGGCCGCGTACGCGGGCGCGTTCGAACGCGACGCGATCCGACCGCACGTGCTCGGCCGCTTCGAGGACATGCTCGTCGCCGTCGAACAGCATCCCGCGATGCAGGTCTTTCTCGACCAGGCGCGCTCGGTCGGCCCCGACAGCCCGGCCGCGCTGCGCGCACAAGCACGCAATCCGTCAGCGAAGCGCGGGCTCAACGAGAACCTCGCGCGCGAAATCATGGAGCTGCACACGCTCGGCGTGCGCACGGGCTACACGCAAGCCGATGTGACGGAATTCGCACGCGCGCTGACGGGTTGGAGCATCGCCGGCGGGAACGGGCCGCAGCCGGGCGATGCCGCGCCCGGCGCGTTCGTGTTCCGTCCGAAGCTGCACGAGCCGGGCACGCGCACGGTGATGGGGCGGACCTACGACCAGCCGGGAGAGGCGCAGGCGCGCGCGATCCTGCACGACCTCGCGCGGTCGGATGCGACGGGCCGGCACATCGCGTTCCAGCTTGCCCGTCATTTCGTCGCCGACAATCCGCCGCCCGCGCTGACCGACCGGCTGGCCCGCGCGTTCGATGCGAGCGGCGGCGACCTGCCGACCGTCTATCGCGCGCTCGTCGATGCGCCCGATGCGTGGTCGCCGGCCAACCGCAAGTTCAAGACGCCGTGGGAGTGGGCCGTGTCGTCGTTGCGCGGGCTCGGCTGGCGCGACACGGGCGACCTGAAGGCCGCGCCGCTGCTCGCGCAGCTCGGCCAGCCGGTGTGGCGGCCGGGCTCGCCGGCCGGCTATGACGACGTCGCCGCGAGCTGGGCCGCACCCGACGCGCTCGTGCGCCGCGTCGAGATCGCGCAGCGCCTGGCTGCACGCACGGGCGACCGGCTCGATCCGCGCACGCTCGGCAACACGCTGCTCGCCGGTTCGATGAGCGCGCCGACGGCGACCGCGCTGTCGCGCGCGGAAAGCGCGACCACGTCGCTCGCGCTGCTGCTCGTATCGCCCGATTTCCAACGGAGATGACCATGGCACTGTCCCGCCGACAATTCCTCAGCATCGCCGCCGCAGGCGCGGGCGCGATCCTCGTCGCGCCGCGGATCGTGTTCGCGAACGTCGAGACCGACCGGCGCTTCGTGTTCGTGATCCAGCGCGGCGCAGCCGACGGCCTGAACATCGTCGTCCCGTATGCCGACTCCGCGTATGCGTCGCTGCGCGGCGCGCTCGCGATCGATACGACGGCCGCGACGCGGCTCGACGGCACGTTCGCGCTGCATCCGTCGCTCGCGCAGACCGCGCAGTTGTACCGCGACGGGCAGGCGCTGTTCGTCCACGCGATTGCGTCGCCGTATCGCGACCGTTCGCATTTCGACGGCCAGAACGTGCTCGAAACGGGTGGCCGCACGCCATATCAGGTGAAGGACGGCTGGCTGAACCGGCTCGCCGCGCTGCTGCCGGCGACGCGCGAAAGCGCGATCGCGTTCGCGCCGACCGTGCCGCTCGCGTTGCGCGGCACCGTGCAGGCCGCATCGTATGCGCCGTCCGGTTTGCCGGCCGCGCCGGACGACCTGCTCGCGCGCGTGTCGGCGCTTTACGAGGCCGACGCGCAGCTCGGCCCGTTGTGGCAGTCGGCGATGGAAGCACGCGGCCTCGCCGGCGACGCGCATGCGCGGCAGGATCCGGCGGGCGTCGGCAAGCTTGCCGCGACGTTCCTCGCGCGCGACGACGGCCCGCGGATCGCGATGATCGAAACGGGCGGCTGGGACACGCACAGTGCGCAGAACGCGCGACTCGCGAATCAACTGAAGGCGCTCGACACGATGCTCGCCGCGCTGCGCGACGGCCTCGGGCCTGCATGGCAGCAGACCACGGTGCTGGTCGCGACCGAGTTCGGCCGCACGGCCGCGGTGAACGGCACGGGCGGCACCGATCACGGGCAGGCGTCGGTCGCGATGCTGGCGGGCGGCGCGGTCGCGGGCGGCCGCGTGATCGCCGACTGGCCGGGGCTGCGGCCGGGCGACCTGTATGAAGGCCGCGACCTGAAGCCGACCGCATCGCTCGATGCGCTGATCTCGGGCGCGGCCGCCGAAAGCCTGCGGCTCGATCCCCGCCGCACCGCGTCCGCGCTATTCGCGGAAAGCGGCGCGACGCGGCCGATGACCGGCCTGATTCGCGGGGCAGTGTGACGCGGTGCGTTTCCGCGTTCGACCACGCCAATCGATTACACAAAAAGGGAGAATCGAAGATGAAGATCCGATCCGTTTCGCTTGCCGTGCTGGCGTGTGCGAGTGCCGTGCTGATGTCCGCCTGCGTGGTGGAGCCCGTACGCCCGCCGCAGCCGGCGCCGCTCGTCGAAGTGGCGCCGCCGCCACCGGCACCGGGCTATCGCTGGGCGAAGGGGCACTACCGGTGGGCCGGCAATCACTGGGCATGGGTGCCCGGGCACTGGGTGGCCGTGTACTGATCGGGCGTGACGTGCCGCGCGGTTCGCGGCGCGGGTGCCGGGAATCAGGACCGCGTATTGAACCGCGATGCGCATTGGCCTAAGCTTCCGGATCCCGACGGCGGACAATCCCGGTTCGTTCGTCACGGCGAGCCGATGCCCGGTCGCCGTTTCCTTCCGTACGGCACCCCTATGAAAGCATGGCTTGTTGCACTGGCCGTCGCGGCCGGCATGACCGGCGCGCAGGCCGCGTCGTTCGACTGCGCGAAGGCGTCCACGTTCGTGGAGCGCGAAATCTGCGGCAATCCGGCGTTGTCGCGTCTCGACGATGCGCTCAACGCGGATTACAAGCAGGTCGTGGACGATTTCGCGAACTATCCGGTCGAGGATCCACCCGAGTATCACCGGTTCGTCGCGAGCCAGAAGGTGTGGCTCAAGGCGCGCAACCGCTGCACGACGACGCAGTGCCTGATCGACAGCTACCGCAAGCGCATCGACGTGCTGTGCGGCCAGATCGACGTGCCGGCGGAAAACGACCGCGCGAAGTGCCGCAGCAACGGTGGCCTGGGCGGGCTCGAACTCGATCACTGAGCGTCGATGCGAAACGCAAGCCGGCGTCGATTTAGACATCGGCGAAACGCCATCTCGTGCCGCGCGCGGAGCACCTACCACCCGATCCGGTGCTTCTCTTCCGTCTCGCTATGCCGCCAGTCGTCATCCGCGTGCAGGTACTGGCTCGTCGTCGTGAGCGACACGTGGCCGAGGTTGTCGCGCACGAGCCGCAGGTCGACGCGGCCGTCGGCCATGTGCGAGCCCGCGGTGTGGCGCAGCCAGTGCGCGGACGCCTGGTCGAGCACGCGCGCCTGTTCGTCGCCGGCTACGCCGTTCGCGCGCAGCCGCTCGGCCGCATGCCGGAATACCAGCTTCACGATCCGGTGCAGCGCCGCGCGCGTGAGCGGCTTGCACGCCTGGCCGAGCGGCAGCACGAGCGGCGTGGGCTCGCCGTCGGACGGCAGCGCGGGCAGGCCGTGCGCGCGCCGGTAGCGCGACAGCTCGGCCATCATCTCGTCAGTGGCCGGTACGAGCCGCTGCCGGCCGCCTTTGCCCGTCACGTCGAGCCACCAGCGGTCATGCCCGTTCGCGTCGCGCCGGCAGAAGAACTGGCCCATCGTCGTGTCGGCCGCTTCGGTGATGCGCAGCCCGCCGAGATACAGCAGCGTGAACAGCCAGCGCGCGCGATCCGCATGGAAGCACGCGCGCGCATCGTCGCGCGGCATCGCCGCGATCGCATCCTTGACCGACTGCCACAGCGGTTGCCCGAGATGGCGCGTGACGCGCGGCGCGGGACGGCGCTGCCGCTGCCGCGACAACGCGAGCGGATTGCCGGCCAGGTAGCCGGCCTGCACGAGCCACGAGAACATCACGTTCAGGATCACCAGCGCCTGCCGCTGGCTGGCCGCCGACAGCGGCCCGTAGAACGGCCGCCAGCGCGGGTCGCCGCGCGGATGCTTGCGGCCGCCGTTCGCGCACCACACATCGGCCGGCGCCGGCGCGACCAGGAATTGCCGGTAGACGACGAGATCTTCATGCGTGAGCGACGACAGCGGCTTGCCGCACGCGATCACGGCCCACAGCAGCAGGCGCTCGGCTTCCTTGCGGTAGTTCTGGAACGTGGTCGGCGTATCGACGAAGCGCGCGAGCCATGCGCGCACGGCGTCGAGATCGTTGGTCGCCGCGATCTGCGGATGCGCGCTGCCCGAGCGGTTGGTGCCCGCGCGTCCGTCGAGCGCGGCCGGCACGGTCAGCGTATCGATCGGCAGCGGGCGCAGCGCGGCGCCGGACGGAACGGGTGAAGTCATGCGAAAGGGGGGCGCTGCGCGGGCCGCGCGGGCGGACGAAGGCAGCGCGACAAAGCGTATCGGGAAGCGCCGATGGTACACGATCGTCGTGCGGCCTACGCCGGTGCTTCGACGTTGAAACGGACCAGGGTCCGTTGACGCTGATCACTGACGTTCCGTTGATTTTGAACATTCATTCGCGGGGCTGGCGCGTATCTCTGCGCTCGAAACCTGCCTGACCAAGATTGCGCGCGAAGTGCGGTCAATTTTCCCGCACGACATTGCAGATTAGACTGCATCGGGCTTGTCCACGCCGTGCGCAGTACCTTGTTTTTCAAGGAACCACCGGCCTGGCGGAAATATTTACGCACGGATCGCGCCACGGGAATATGCCTGCGACGGTTGTCGGGCCTTACGAAAGGCGTGTATTCTCCCTACAAATTCATAAATTCAAATCCGAGACACAGCCAGGGTTCCAGCGCCGGAATGGCAATGAGAGAACTCGTTTCGTAATTGACGCACGCTACCGATAACCTTAAAAAAGGATGGTTCCCGTGACACCAATTAGAAACTTGGCAACCGTTTGCACCGTCGTCGGGGCGCTCCTGGCGACCGCGGCACCAGCCGATACCGCGTCGGCTCAGACGTCCGCAGCGTCTTCCACCGTTACTCCGCTGGCTGTCGGACTCGTTTCGAGCGGCGTAGCCGAAGCGCAGGCGATCGAGGCGATCCGCGAAGGCGACATCCTGACGATCAAGCTGCGGTTCAAGCCGCTCGTCGCAAACAAGGTGGAAGTACTCTATAGCTCGATCAGCAAGAGCGATTACGAGAACGGCATCTACGTGCTCGCAGGCAACAAGAAGCACTTGCTGCTGACGGACAGCAACAACCAGCCGCTGGCCAGCCCTCGTCTGGTTCTTAGCATGTCGAAGGATTCGCCGAACGCGGGCACATGGTACGGAAGATTTCCCGCCCCGCCGAAGAACGTCACCAAGGTGTCGTTGTCGATTCCGGGCGTGGAGGCGCTCGACGGCATCAAGATTACCGATCGCTGACCATGGCCGGAGCGCTCACATCCCTCCTGGCGCTGATCCTGTCGGCGACCGCCGTCGGCAGTGCCTTTGCGCAAGCGCCGCCGGCGCATCGAGACATTCGAGATCTCAACGCAACCATCCTGGACGTGAAGGGCCTCTCGTCCGATCTGAACAGCTCCGTATCGGATCTGTCGGCCAAGGCATCGGGGCTCGCGGCACGGCACGACGGCCTGTCCGTACGCGAGGACAAGGCGACGGTGCGGGTGTCGATGCTGGGCGACGTCCTGTTCGACTTCGACAAGGCCAGCATCCGGTCGTCTGCCGAACCGACCCTCGACGACATTCTGCGGCTCGCCGCGGCCGCTCCGTCCGGGACGATCGTGATCGAGGGGCATACCGACTCGAAAGGATCTGCCGCGTACAACAAGACGCTGTCTCTCCGTCGTGCGAATGCCGTGGCCGACTGGCTCACGTCGCACGGCATGAAGAAGGCGCGCTTGTCGGTCAAGGGGCTCGGGGGTAGCAGGCCGGTCGCGCCCAATACGCTCAGGAATGGCGCGGACAATCCGGACGGCCGTGCGCTGAACCGACGTGTCGAATTCGTGTTGCCGAACGACGCGAAACGCGCGAAGTAGTCGTGTAAAGCGAGCCCGATGCTGAAGCGTGTCCTGTATCGCGAGCACGTCCCGAGGTTTGGGCGCGACGTGCACGCAACGCGCGAGTCTCGCACGCTTCCCGATCGCTCATGTAGCTTGCGATAGGGGAGCGCGTTGAGCACTTGCGACCGCGGGGTCGCCTCAACGAACGGCTGGACGCACCGAACGCATCGAATGCACCGAACGCCTCACCCCAGCGACAGCACGCTGTTCAACAACGTCCTGACGAGCGTCGCCTGCCGCGTGACGCCGGTCTTCGAAAAAATCGCGCGCAGGTGCGAGCGCGCGGTGTTCTTGCTGATCGCGAGCTCGTCGGCCGCTTCCTCGAGCGTCTGCCCGTTGACGAGCGCGAGCGCCAGCGCGGTTTCGGCCGGCGTGAGGTCGAACAGCTTGCGCACGATGTCGTGCGACGCCTGCGACTTGCGCTCGGCATCGCGAATGAACACCGCGCATGCGGGCCGGCGCGGATTGTCTTCCGACCACTCGCTCAACGGGACCGCGCGGATCAGCACGCCGAGCCGCGGCTTGCCGGACGGGCGCGGTACCGCGATCGCCTGCACGACCGACGGCACGCCGCCCGCGCGTTCCGCGAGCACCTGGCGGATCAGCTTCTGCAGCTTGCGGTCCTCCAGCGGATACGATGCCTCGAGCGCGCCGCCGCGCACGCGCAGGCCGTCGCATTCGGCGAAGATCTCGTCCGCGACGGAATTGGTCTTCATGATCGTGCCGCGCTCGTCGAGAATCGCGGTGCCGACGAGCATGCGGTCGATCGTGCTCGCGTATAGCGTGCGCTCGGATTCGACCATCCCGAACTTCGCATGCAGCCGCACCGCGCGCTTCAGGTGCGGCAGCAGCGCGTTGCAGGCGGCCTTGTCGGTCGCCGAGAACGCGTCGCCGCGATGCGGACGGCACACGCGGAAACGGCACTCGATGCCGTCATGCGTGCGCAGGTCGGCGCCCATCAGATAGCCGACATCGTGCGGTTTCATGAACTCGCGATACATGACGCTGTTGCGCCACGCGCCCATGCCGAGCAGCTCGTCGACGGTGACGACGCGATCGGTCGGCAGGTTCACGAACGGATCGAGCGCGTAATAGTAGTGGTTGTAAGACGCGACGCCCGGCAGTGGCGCACTGTGCTCGGACGCATTGATCATCAGCCCCGCATGGCCGCTGGCGGGCCAGCGCAGGATCATCGTCACGTAATTCGCATGCAGGTGCGTGCGGATCTGCTCCAGCGCGCCGCCCCACGGCACGTCTTCCAGCGGGCCTTCGTAGATTTTCGTGAGCAGCGCGTCGAACTGCTCGAGCGTCAGTTTCGATTGGGCAAGGTGCGGCGGAAGGGCCGGGGGCGCCGTGGTCATTCGGGTTGTCTCCTGTTGCGGCCGCCGGGTCGCGAGGCGCCCGGCGTGCACGTGCGGACCGCCGGCGGCGATGCGCGCGGCTGAACCGGAACACGGTAACGTGTCGGCGCGCGCGCGACATCGCACGAATGAGGGTGGCGGAACGCCTGCTGTAAGGTATTTGTGAACTTTCCCGCCGCGCTGTCCGTCTAAACGCCCCTCCAACGCTTCCAGAGGAACATCAGATGATTCGCCAATCCAGAACGCTGCTCGGCGCGGCCGTCATTGCCGGCAGCACGCTCCTCGCCGGATGCCAGACCGACGCGGTCGCCACGGCCCCGAACGCGGCCCGTCCGGCCGATGGCCGGCCCGTGACGAAGACCGTCCATGTCGCGCCGCAATCCGCACGCTGCACGGGTGTCGCGCCGATGGAGTGCATGCAGGTGCGCAGCAGCCCGAGCGAGCCGTGGAGCCTGTGGTATGCGGGCATCGAGGGCTTCGCGTACCAGCCCGGATACCTGTACACGCTCGAAGTCGACGAATACCGCGTCGCGCAGCCGCCGGCCGACGGCTCGTCGATCCGCTGGGTGCTCAAGCGCGTCGTCGAGCGCCGCCAGGCGAACTGACGGGCGCGCTCACGCGGACGATCGCGCCGCCGCGCTGGCCGGCGGCGCGGCCGTATCGATTCGCCGGAACACGACGGACGACAGCAGCGTGACCGCGCCCATGCACGCGAACGACAGCATGAACCCGCGCCCCATCGAGCCCCACCACGCGGCAAACAGGTTGACGAGCCCGCCGCCGATCGACACGCCGAGCCCCATCGCCAGCATCTGCATCATCGTGAACAGGCTGTTGCCGCTGCCGGCGTCGGCATGCGAGAGCCCCTTCAGCGTCACGCCGTTCATCGCCGCGAACTGCATCGAGTTCGCGGCGCCGAACACGATCAGCAGCACGATCTCCAGCACCGGCGCGGGCCGTGCCGACACCAGCGCGAACCCTGCGATCGCGCAGCCGACGATCCCCGTATTCACGACCAGAAATGTCGCGTAGCCGAAGCGCTTCACGAGCGGCGCGATCCAGCGTTTTGCGATGACACCCGCGATCGCGGCCGGCAGCATCATCAGCCCCGATTGCAGCGGCGTATAGCCGAGTTGTACCTGCATCAGCAGCGGCAGCATGAACGGTACCGCGCTCGTGCCGATCCGGCACAGCAGGTTGCCGAGCAGCCCCGAACCGAAGTTCGGCTCGCGGAACAGCCCGAGCCGGAACAGCGGCTGCGCGCGCCACCGCGCATGCGGCAGGTACGCGAGCGCGCTCGCCAGGCCGAGCACGGCGAGCCCGGCCGCCCAGGCCGCGCGATGCGCGGGCATCGGCGGGTCGATCGCGAGCGACAGCGCGATCATCGCGACCGACAGCAGCGCACAGCCGACGAAGTCGAACGGCGGCGGCTGTTTCGCCTGGTCGTGCGGCAGGTAGCGCTGCACGGCGACGAAGCCGACCACGCCGACCGGCACGTTGACGATGAACACCCAGTGCCACGAAATCGCCTGCGTGAGCCAGCCGCCGAGCGTCGGCCCGACGATCGGGCCGAGCTGGCCGGCGATCGACACGAACGCGATCGCCGCGACGTACTGTTCGCCGGGCACGCGGCGCAGCACGGCGAGCCGCCCGATCGGCAGCAGCATCGAGCCGCCGATGCCCTGCACGGCGCGTGCGACGACGAGCTGGCCGAGCGTATGCGATGCCGCGCAGCCGATCGACGCGAGCACGAACACGAGAATGGCGACCGAGAACACGCGGCGCGTGCCGAACCGGTCGGCGAGCCAGCCGGACGCCGGGGTGAGCATCGCCATCATCAGCGTGTAGGCGACCACGACGGGCTGCATCGCGAGCGGCGACGCATGCAGGCTTTGCGCGATCGAAGGCAGGGCGGTGTTGACGATCGTCGTGTCGAGCGACTGCATGAAGAATGCAGCGGCGACGATCCAGAGCAGCGCGGAGTGTGTGGGTTCCCGGGACATGGCGAAATGGTGGTGCGAAGGCCCGGCGCAGGCGGCGCCGGTGCGCGGTCGCACGGCGCCTGCCGGTCTTCAAGCGCTCGATGGTACCGATTCCGGCGGTCATCGGGAAGCTGCCTGAAGACTTTGACTGTCATCGGCCATGCCGATGACAATGCGCGATGCTCGATCCCGTCCGGCGTAGCGCACCTGCCACGCGTGATGCGCCCGCATCCTGCACGCGCGCCGTGCATCGTCACGCGGCCCGTTTCTGCGTAATCACGAGCAGCGCGCCGTTCTTGTCCTCCAGCACCGCGCGATATTCGTGCGGCCCGGCCTGCACGGGCACGCGCACCGACGCGCCGGCCTTCACGACGCGCGCCATCGCCGCATACAGATCGTCGTCCTCGTCGACGCGCAGCGTGAGCGCCGCGCGCTCGACGATCTGCTCGTCGCCGGCGACCAGCGCGATCGTCAGCGGGCCGCCGTCGAGCGCGCAATAGCGGTCGCCGTCGCGGAACTTCACGTTCAGGCCCAGTCCGTCGACGAACAGCGGCAGCGCCGTGTCGATGTCGTCGACCGGATACAGCAGCATCGATACCTTCATCCCGGTTCTCCCTTGTCTTGATGTGGGCGGCGTGCAACGCGCCGCCGCTCGATGCTAGCGCGCCGCTCGCGCGCTCACGCAGTCCGATCGGATGACCGTGAAACCCCTCTGTCCCCGCAGGCATCCCGTTACTCCAAACAGACGATGTCCGCGCCCGCCAGCGCGCCGACACTCCCATTCGTGGACCGTCGCTATTCGTCCGTATCGTGCGGGCGGGCCGCACGACCCCGACTCGTCCAACATACATGGAGACGCACGCAATGAAGTTTTCCCTCATCTACGAAGCCCAGACCACCGACGCGTCGCGCGAGGGCGACCACCGGGTGTTCAAGGAGACGGTCGAACAGGCGCTGCTCGCCGAGCAGGTCGGCTTCGACACGATCTGGTGCGTGGAGCACACGTCGCTGACCAACTATGCGCACATGAGCGCGCCGGAAACCTTCCTTGCGTACCTGGCCGGCCGCACGACGCGCATCGGCCTCGGCCATGGCGTCGTGTGCCTGCCGCCGGCGATGAATCACCCGATCAAGGTCGCCGAGCGCGTCGCGCTGCTCGACATCCTGTCGGGCGGCCGCGTGCATTTCGGCGTCGGCAAGGGCGGCAGCCAGCAGGAAGCCGGCGCGTTCGGCTACGACCTCAACGAACTGCAGCCGATGATCGACGAATCGATGTACCTCGTGCCGAAGATGTTCGTGCAGGACGAGATCGAGCACGACGGCACGTACATCAAGATCCCGAAGCGCCCGATCCACCCGAAGCCGTTCCAGGATCCGCATCCGCCGATGTACCTCGCGTGCACGAACACCGACGCGCTGCTGCGCGCCGGCCAGCGCGGGATGGGCGCGCTCGTGCTCGGTTTCGGCGGCCCGGACGAAGTCGCGAAGAAGAACGCGGTGTACCGCGAAGCGTGGGCGAACCGCAAGCCGGAAGACCAGGTCGGCTTCCGCCCGACCCAGCACCTCGCGGCGCTGTGCCCGACGGTCGTGATGGCCGACGGCCAGGCCGCCCGCAAGATCGGCATCCGCGGCCAGCGTTACTTCATGGAATCGCTCGCGTACTGGTACACGGGCGGCGAGCGTCCGGACCCGGCGAAGTGGGGCGACGACCTGGTGCAGGCCGATACCGGCGAGATGGTGATCCGCTCGCGCTTCGCGTCGGAGGAAGTCGTCGTGAACTTCGCCGACCCGGCGCTCGCGATGATGAACCCGAATCACGCGTACGGCACGGTGGACGACTGCATCGGCTATGTCGGCCGCCTGCAGGAAGCGGGCGTCGACGAAGTGCTGTTCCTGTGCCAGATGGGCACGGTGCCGCACGAAGCGCAGATGGAGACGATCCGCAACATCGGCGAGCACGTGATCCCGTTCTTCAACAAGGAGAAGGAGCGCGCCTGCGCGTAAGGCGGGCCGGGCCGCGCCCGTCGTCCCTTCGGACGATGCGGCGCGGCCGCGCGACGCCGACCATCGACGGTGGCGAGCATCGCCCGCGGCCAGGCCGCGCAGAACAACCATGAACGAGAGCGGGGCAGGCGCCACGGCGCACGCCCCGTTTCACAGGAGACATTCGTGCATCGCGACAACGATTCGAACGCACTGGCCGCCTCGCTGATCGCCCGGGCCGAGGCACTGGCGCCGACGCTGGCCGGCCGCGCCGCGCAGGCGGAAGCGCAGGGCCGCATCCCGGCCGAGACGATCGCCGACATGCAGGCGGCCGGCTTCTTCAAGGTGCTGCAGCCGAAGCGCTACGGCGGCTACGAGCTCGATCCGCAAACCTTCTTCGACATCCAGATGGCGCTCGCGCGCGGCTGCATGTCGACCGCGTGGGTGTACGGCGTCGTCGGCGTGCACAACTGGCAGCTCGCGCTGTTCGACGAACGCGCGCAGCAGGACGTGTGGGGCAACGACCCGGCGACGCTGATCGCGTCGACCTACATGCCGGTCGGTCGCGTGACGCCGGTCGATGGCGGCTTCCGCCTGTCGGGCCACTGGAAGTTCTCGAGCGGCAGCGAACTGTGCGAATGGGTGTTCCTCGGCGCGCTGGTGCCGCCGGCCGAAGCCGGACAGCCGCCCGAATACCGGACCTTCCTGCTGCCGAAATCCGACTACCGGATCCAGCAGGACTGGGACGTGCTCGGCCTGCGCGCGACGGGCAGCCACGACATCGTCGTCGACGACGTGTTCGTGCCCGCGTACCGC
The DNA here is from genome assembly GCF_018417535.1 of Burkholderia pyrrocinia. Lineage (NCBI taxonomy): Bacteria > Pseudomonadati > Pseudomonadota > Betaproteobacteria > Burkholderiales > Burkholderiaceae > Burkholderia > Burkholderia pyrrocinia. The sequence goes on from NZ_CP070978.1 coordinate 320,972, forward strand.
ACGCACAAGGCGATCGACGGGATGATGGGCACGAGCCCCGGCCTCGCCGTCAACGACGCGCCGCTGTTCAGGCTGCCGTTCGCGCAGATCTTCGTGCGCGCGGTGTGCACGTCGTGCATCGGCGCGTTGCAGGGCGCGCTCGACGATTTCACCGGCTACGCGGCGACGCGCGTGTCCGCGAACAGCGGCGCGAAGACGACCGACGATCCGGGCGCGCAGAACGCATGCGCGAACGCGGCCGTCGCGATCGACGAGATGAAGGTGCTGCTCAAGCGCAATTTCGCCGAGCTGATGGCGTCGGTCACCGGCGGCCCGGCCGTGTCGATCGAGCGCCGCGTGCATTTCCGTTACCAGTCCGCGCAGGTCGCCGAGCGCTGCGCGCAGGCCGCGAACGCGCTGCTGCGCTACGCGGGCGGCAACGGCATCTATCACCGCAATCCGCTGGTGCGCCGCTTCCTCGACCTGCACGCGGCCCGCGCGCACTACGCGAACAACGTGGACCGCTTCGGCCAGAACCTCGGCGCCGTGATGCTCGGCCGCGAGAACACCGACTTCTTCATCTGACGAGGCCGCGATGAACGACACGCAAGCACAGCAATACGTGTTCGACGTCGTGGTCGTCGGTTCGGGCGCGGGCGCGCTGCTCGCGGCGTGCCGCGCGGCCGACCGCGGCCTGTCCGTCGTCGTGATCGAGAAGACGGCGCTGTACGGCGGCACGTCGGCCGTGTCGGGCGGCGGCATCTGGGTGCCGTGCAACCACCATATCGCCGAGCTCGGCGCGACCGATTCGCGCGAGGCCGCGCGCCGCTACATCGACGCGTGCGTGGCCGGCGCGTCGACGCCCGACAAGCTCGACGCGTATCTCGACCAGGCGCCGGAGATGCTGCGCTACCTGGAATCGAAGACGCCCGTGCGTTACCAGTCGCTGCCGAAGTACGCGGACTATTTCCAGAAGCTGCCGGGTGCGATGCCGGGCTATCGCGCACTCGATCCGCTGCCGTTCGACGGCGGGCTGCTCGGCGACGAGTTCGACCGGCTGCGGCCGCCGTCGCCCGGCACGCTGATCGGCGGGCGCGTGGCGGTGACGTCGAAGGAGGCGCACACGCTGTTCTCGCGCGGGCCCGGCTTCATGAAGCTCGCGCTCGCGCAGTTCGGCCGCTACTGGCTCGATATCGGCATGCGTCGCCGTACGCGGCGCGACCGGCGCCTGACGCTCGGCAACGCGCTGATCGGCGGGCTGCGCCGCGCGCTGCTCGACCGCAACGTACCGGTGTGGCTCGACACGCCGATGCGCGACCTGCTCGATGCGGACGGCCGCGTGACGGGCGTGCGCGCGCAGCGCTTCGGGCAGCCCGTGACGATCGCCGCGCGGCGCGGCGTGATCCTCGGCGCGGGCGGCTTCGAGCGCAACCAGCCGATGCGCGAGCGCTACCTGCCGCAGCCGACGCAGGCGCAGTGGAGCGCGACGCCGCCGTCCAATACCGGCGACGGGATCGCCGAAGGCCAGCGGCTCGGCGGCGCACTGGCGCTGATGGAGCACGTGTGGGGCGCGCCGACGGTCGGCGTCGCGGGCGAGGAGAAGCAGCGCGCGCTGTTCGTCGAACGCAACCTGCCGGGCTGCGTGATCGTCAACCGTCTCGGCAAGCGCTTCGTCAACGAGGCCGCGCCGTATTCCGAATTCGTGCCGGCGATGTATCGCGACCATGCGCGCACCGGCGCGAGCGTGCCGGCGTGGATGGTGTTCGACGCGCGCTTTCGCCGCAAGTATCCGTGCGGGCCGATCATGCCGGCGTCGATGATGCCCGATGCGCGGATTCCGGAAGCGTTTCGCGACGTGCTCGTGAAGGCCGACACGATCGACGCGCTCGCGGCGCGGATCGGCGTCGACGCGGCAGGCCTGCGCGACACGCTGCGCGACATGGCGCGTTACGCGGTCACCGGCATCGACGAAGCGTTCGGCAAGGGCGACAACGCATTCGACACGTACTACGGCGATCCGCAGAACCAGCCGAACCCGTGCCTCGGGCCGGTCGACCAGGCGCCGTTCTATGCGGTGCGGATCGACGCGGGCGACATCGGCACGAAGGGCGGGCTCGTCACCGACGCACTGGCCCGCGTGCTGCGCGCCGACGGCGAGCCGATCGACGGCCTCTATGCGATCGGCAACACCAGCGCATCGATGATGGGCGCGAGCTACCCCGGCGCGGGCTCGACGCTCGGCCCGGCGATGACTTTCGGTTTCATCGCCGCCGACCACCTGGCCGCGCAGGCGGTCGACGACGGCGGCCGGCCGGTCCGGCCAATCAGGATTGAACTTGACGGAGCACGACCATGAGCGATCTCACCACCCATCCGCTGCGCACCGACATGCTGCTCGCGATGCGCCGCATCGCGCGCTCCGTCACGGTCATCAGCAGCGCGCACGACGGCCGGCGCTACTCGATGTCCGCGACGGCGGTCGATTCGCTGTCGACCGATCCGCCTTCGCTGCTGATCTGCATCAACCGCACCGCGTCGCTGTATCCGCCGCTCGATGCGGGCGCGCCGTTCTGCGTGAACGTGCTGTCGGCGCGCCACGAAGGCATCGCGATCGACTGCAGCGGCCGCCTGAAGGGCGAAGCGCGCTTCACGACCGGCGACTGGCACACGTCGCCGCACGGCGTGCCGTATCTGCGCGACTCGCAGGCGAGCCTCGTGTGCGAGCAGGACGGCCGCTTCGAATACGGCACGCATACGGTGTTCATCGGGCGCATCCGCGAGGTGCTGATGAGCGGCGACGTCGATCCGCTCGTTTATCTCGACGGCGCCTACACGACGCCCGGCGCGCCCGCGAACCGCGTGGCCGCGTGACGGCCGCACGGGTTTTCCAGCATCCGCAAGAGACGATCCATGACACGCAGACTGAACGGCAACACCGTGAACGTCGACGGTGCCCGGCGCGATGCCGGCGCATCGGCCGCGCGCGAGATCGTGCGCGCGCTCGGCGGTGCGGCATCGCATGTGCTGAACGCGTTCGCGTGCGTCGCGCCGGCGCTGGCGTCGAACGCGGCGCTGGTCGTTGCCGGGCGCGAAGCCGGGCGCGGCGAGGGTGCCAGCCATGCCGCCGGCACAGCATGAGGAGCCGGCCATGAGCGATTCGCGCTTCCACCGGCTGACCGTTGCCGAAGTGATTTCCGAAAGCGACGACGCGTGCTCGTTCGTATTCGACGTACCCGCGGCATTGCGTGACGCATTCGCGTACCGGCCCGGGCAGTTCCTGACGCTGAACGTGCCGTGCGCGGACGCGACCGTCGCGCGCTGCTATTCGCTGTCGAGCGCGCCGGGCATCGACGCCGCGCCGAAGATCACCGTCAAGCGCGTGCGCGACGGCCGCGCTTCGAACTGGCTGTGCGACCGCGTGCATGCGGGCGACGCGCTCGACGTGCTGCCGCCGGCCGGCGTGTTCACGCCGCGCGCGCTCGACGGCGACCTGCTGCTGTTCGCGGGCGGCAGCGGCATCACGCCCGTGTTGTCGATCCTGAAATCGGCGCTCGTGCATGGGCGCGGGATGCTGACGCTGATCTATGCGAACCGCGACGAACGCTCGGTGATCTTCCGCGACGAGCTGCAGCAGCTCGCGCAACGGCATCCGGGCCGCGTGCGCGTGATCCACTGGCTCGACAGCGTGCAGGGCATCCCGCAGCAGCGCCATCTCGAAGAGCTCGCGCGGCCGTTCAGCCAGCAGGAGACGTTCATCTGCGGGCCCGCGATATTCATGGAGAACGCGCTGGCCGCGATGCTCGGCCTCGGGTTGCCGCGTGCACGCGTGCATGTCGAGCGGTTCGCGTCGCTGCCCGATGCGCCGGCGCAGGCCGATACCGCGGCGTCGGCCGCGGCAACGGCGGTGTCCGGCGACGGCGCGGCGATCGAGACGGTGCTCGACGGCGACGCGTTCGCATTCGACAGCGCGCCCGGCGAAACGCTGCTCGACGCGATGCTGCGCGCGGGCGTGCCGGCGCCGAATTCCTGCCGGATGGGGCAATGCGGCGCCTGCATGTGCCGGATCGAGCGCGGCGAGGTCGCGCTCGACAGCAACCATGTGCTCGACGACGACGAGATCGCGGCCGGCTGGACGCTCGCCTGTCGCGCGCGACCCGCCAGCGACGCGCTGCGCGTGGTGTTTCCCGATTGAGCCGTGCCGCGCCGGCGGCGCGCACGGCAACCCTGACGCCTATGACGATGGACAATGAAATCCTGACCACACCCGCGCTGATCGCACGGGCTGCCGCGCGCCACGGCGCGCATCCGGCGATCGAGTCGGAGCACGGCCGGCTGACCTACGCGGAACTCGACGCGGCACGCGTCGACGCGGCCCGCGCACTGCTCGCGAGCGGCATCGAGGCCGGCGACCGCATCGCGGTCTGGGCGCCGAACCTGCCGCAATGGATCGTCGCGGCGCTCGCGATCCACACCGTCGGCGCGATCCTCGTGCCGGTCAATACGCGGATGAAGGGGATGGAGGTCGGCGGCATCCTGCACGACGGCGGCGCGCGGCTGCTGTTCTGCTGCGGCACCTTCCTCGGCGAATCCTATCCGGCAATGCTTGCGCCGCACCGGCCGGCGACGCTCGAGCGCGTCGTCGTGTTCGACGGCGAGCCGCCCTCCGGCGCGCGCGACGAGACCTGGAATGCCTTCCTCGCACGGGGCGCGGCGGTGCCGCTGGCCGCGGTGCGCGAGCGCGAGGCACAGGTCACGCCCGACACCGTGATGGACCTGATGTTCACGTCCGGCACGACGGGCCGCGCGAAGGGCGTGATGACCGCGCACGGCCAGAACCTGCGCGCCGCGCAGGCGTGGGCGACGATCGCGGGCGTGCGCCACGACGACCGCTACCTGATCGTCAATCCGTTCTTCCACACGTTCGGCTACAAGGCCGGCTGGCTTGCCGCGCTGTCGAGCGGCGCGACCGTGCTGCCGCATCTCGTGTTCCAGCCGGCCGACGTGCTGCGGCGTATCGCCGACGATCGCGTGTCGGTACTGCCCGGCCCGCCGACGTTGTACTACGCGCTGCTCGACGCGCCCGATCGCGCGACGCGCGACCTGTCGTCGCTGCGAATCGCGGTGACGGGCGCGGCGGCGATCGCGCCGAGCCTGATCGAGCGGATGCGCGCGGAACTCGGCTTCGAAACGGTGCTGACCGGCTACGGGCTGACCGAATCGTGCGGCTTCGCGACGCTGTGCAGGCACGGCGACGATGCGCAGACCGTCGCCTGTACGTCGGGCCGGCCGATGCCGGACGTCGAGTTGCGCATCGCGGGGCCGGGCGGCGAGCCGCTCGGGCCGGACGAGACCGGCGAGATCTGGGTGCGCGGCTACAACGTGATGCGCGGCTATTTCAACCAGCCGGACGCGACGCGCGAGACCGTCGATGCGGATGGTTGGCTGCATACGGGCGACCTCGGCTGCGTCGATGCGAACGGCAACCTGAAGATCACCGACCGCATCAAGGACATGTTCATCGTCGGCGGCTTCAACTGCTATCCGGCGGAGATCGAGCGGCTGCTCGTCGCGCATCCTGCGATCGCGCAGGTCGCGCTGGTCGGCGTGCCCGATACGCGGCTCGGCGAGGTCGGGCACGCGTATGTCGTGCTGCGGCCGGGCGCGCACACCGACGCCGACGAGCTGAACGACTGGGCGCGTCGCAACATGGCGAACTACAAGGTGCCGCGGCATTTCACGTTCGTCGAGCAACTGCCGACGAGCGCGGCGGGGAAGGTGCTCAAGTACCGGCTTCGCGCGGGGACCGAGGCGGCGGCCTGAGCGCCGTTGCGACACACGAACGGGATGAACACATGAACGACAACGGATTTCCGCAGGGCGCGGTGCTGGTGTTCGGCGGCAGCGGCGGGATCGGGCAGGGCGTTGCGCTCGAGTTTGCGCGCGCCGGCGTGCCGGTCGCGGTGGGCTACCGCAGCAAGGCCGACGTGGCCGAGCGCGTCGCACGCGACATTCGCGGCGAAGGTGTGGCGGCCACCACGCATTGCGTGGACGTCACCGATCCCGCGCAGGTCGACGCCGCGCTCTCGGCCGCGATCGACGTGCATGGCCGCGTGCATACGGTCGTCTGGGCGGCCGGGCCGTTCGTGAACCAGCGCCATATCGGCGACATGACGCACGACGACTGGCGCCGCGCGATCGAGGTCGAGACGATCGGTTTCTTCGTCGCGGCGAAAGCCGCGCTGCCGCACTTCCGTGCGTCGGGCGGCGGATCGTTCGTGACGCTCGGTTCGGCCGGGCATCTGCGCTGGCCCGATCGCGACGGGCTGTCGGTCGCGCCGAAGGCGGCGAACGAAGCGCTGGTCAAGGGGCTTGCGCGCGAGGAGGGGCGGTACAACATTCGCGCGAATTCGATCCTGGTCGGCGTGATCGAGGCCGGGATGTTTCCGGTGCTGCTCGAACAGGGGCAGTTCGACCAGGCGTGGATCGACGAGACGCAGAAGATGCTCGCGCTCAAGCGTTGGGGGAAGGCGCACGACGTCGGGCGGGCGGCGGTGTTTTTGGCGTCGGACCGGGCGGATTACGTGACGGGGCAGCAGTTGAATGTGTCGGGGGGCTACGGGTTGTAGCGGGGTGCCGAACAGCACGTTCGGGCGACCGCGCTTGCGTGTTGGTTGTTCCGGGCGCAGACATTACCCACCTTTCTCCCTTCTTCAGACCGTCGACGACGCAGGCCGATATGCCTCGGCCTGCGTATCGCTTCCACGCGTGACACGGACAAGATGGATGCGCACGCATCGGTATTCACCCTGCCTCGTCACGCACGATTGCGCATCGGTATTGCGTACGCCACGCGCAAGGTGACACTTTTGCAACGCTTCTTCAACGCATTCCTCCGTACTCGATTGACCGCAACGACGACCAGCACGCGCTGACGGCCGTCTGGCCTCGTTCGGCACGCGTGGCGATCTCGATGCGCGAACCATCAAATCGCGTATTCCGGCGTGGCCCGCCGAATACGGATACGTTCCTGAAACATTTCCCTCGATTGCGACCCGTGTGACCGCCAGTGCCTGGCGGTGACGCGTCTCCCGCTTCGGTTTGCGCCGCATGGCACGCGCTTTGCGGTTGACCCGGTGCCGCTGGCGCAAACGAATTTCGCCAGAACGATGAGCGCATCGGCGGCATGCAACGACATCGATAGAAACGGGGAATCGGATCGGGTCGCGGGCGCCGTGTGTTGCGGCGCATGCGCCGCGCATGTCGTATCGGTCATGCGCACGCGGCAACGCGTTCCCGGTCCGTCGAACAGCAGGCTTGCTTGCAAGGTGTCGTGCCGGGGTTCGTACCGCGCATCGCGACGGAGGCCGCATGCGTCAGGGCGGCGCGCCCGGCACATGTCGGGGGAGCGCCCGTGAAAACGACAGTGAACCAATGGGCAGCGGTCGCGGTGATGTTTGTCGCGTTCGTCGCGAGTGCGCACGCGCAGGAGATCTACCTGCAGGGCGGCACGCAGGGCGTCGGCATCGGTGCGGCCGTGAGCTTCAATTCGATGCTGGGTGCCCATGCGGATTTCAATGCGATCGATCTTTCGCATGACTTCACGGTGGCCGGCAACCGCTATCAGGACGACCTGAAGCTGCGCCAGGGCGGCCTGTACGCGGATATCTTTCCGTGGCGGGGCAGCGGCTTCCGCGCGACGATCGGGCTGCGCTTCAACGACGACGAGCTCCACGGCGTATCGGTGCCGACCAACGGTACTTACGTGTTCGGCGGCAAACGCTTTCCGGCGTTGCCGGGGATGTATGCGGTCGCGGACGCGCGCTATCCGACCGTGATGCCGTATGCGGGGATCGGCTACGGGCATCGGCCGGCGTCGAAGGGGTGGGGATTCGTCGCCGACGTCGGCGTCGCATACGGGATACCGAGATGTTCGTACTCGCTGTCGCCGGAGCTGGCGGCCGCGGCCGGACCGGCGAAGAGCCAGATCCTGGTCGCGAGCGGGCTGGACGAACTGCGGCGGGTGATGTCGCGCTATCGGTGGTACCCGGTCTTGCAGATCGGGGTTTCGTATCGGTTCTGAGCGGGTGGGTTGTTGTTGTGCGTGCCGACCGGGGTATTGCCGATATTTGCCGACAAGGGTTTGACAACGGTTGCCTGCGATCCCGAATTCCTCGACGGACGGGTGGAGGCTGCGTTGCATGATCGACCCGGAGACGGCAAATGAAGCCGCTCCGTGCGGGACTACGCGTGCCTGTGCAGGCCGCCCATCGGCGAATAGCCATTCGGCCGTCTTTCCGTCGTTCCGATCCGCCTTACCTTGCTGACAGCAGTTCGACGTGTCGGGCGAGCGACGGAAGCTGGATGGATTCATTCTGGCCGCTACCGTTCGCCGACGCCAACTACCGTCTTCCGTCCATTCATGACGATGATAGCAATGCTTGCAATTCAGCGTCATGGCGCTATCATTGATAGCAACCTGGATGGAGGGACCTATGGCAAATCTTCTGGTGCGTAACGTGGATGCCAGTATCGTTCAGAGCCTGCGCGAGCAGGCTGCGGCAAATGGCAGGAGTGCCGAGGCCGAACATCGGGCCATTCTGGCCGATGCACTCGGCCGGCCGAAGCGAAGGACATTTGCGCAAGTGCTGATGAGCATGCCCGATGTTGGCGAAGACGCGGATTTCCAACGTGTTCAGGATTCCGGCGAGGTCAGGCGTGTTTTTGATTGATACGAACGTTATCAGCGAAATCAGGAAGGGCAAGCGCGCAAACGGCGGGGTGCGCGCGTTCTTCCGTGAAGCCCGAAACGACGGCAGCAGTCTCTACCTGTCCGTCGTGACGGTCTCCGAGCTGCGCCGCGGCGTCGAGATGATCCGCCGCCGCGGCGATTCGCAGCAGGCGTCGACGCTCGATACCTGGCTGGCCGCGCTCATGTCCGACTATGCGCCTAACATCCTGCCGATCGACATCGATGTCGGCCAGTTGTGGGGCCACCTGCGTGTCCCGCATCCGGAGCACGCGCTGGACAAGCTGATCGCCGCAACGGCGCTCATCAACGACCTGACGGTCGTCACCCGTAACGTCGGCGATTTCGCGAAGACGGGGGTCCGGCTGGTGAATCCGTTCGACTAGCGTCGCGCGTTCGATCGGAGCGCGGGTTGGCCCTGGGCAGTGGAGAGGATGCGTCGCGTGAAGCGTCAACCGGCGGTGCCGAATCGGCACGACGAGCGCAATGCCACGCGCGACGCGTTACGTCAGGCTGCCCTCAACACGCTGCCGGCGTGCTGCCGCATACGGTATTCACGAGCGTCACGATGTTGCTGCTCGTGAACGGCGACGCGCCTTGCTGCTTCACCGCAGAGTTCGTATAACCCCAGCTCGTCACGCCGACCACGGCATTGTGCGAGGCTGCGTTGCCGAAGGCCGTGCCGTTGAGTGTCGGCGGCATGCCAAGATTGACGAGCCACGGGCCGCCGCTCGAACCCCCGGTCATCAGCGATCCGATGATCGTGTTGTTCGAGTTGCTGGCGGACACGAAACCTTGCGATTCGTTGCGCTCCATGTAGACGCCGCTATCCAAGGCCACCGGGTAGCCGAGCTGGTCGATCAGCGCGAGTCCTGACGGGGTGTAGCTATAGCCGTTCCATCCATAGCCATACCATCCGGCACGATTGCCCGCATACGATCCGGCTTGCGGCGACAGCACGATCACGGCCACGTCGTCCTGGCAGATGACGCCGGCGACAGCGCATGGGTCGGTGCCGTCGTAATAGGACGTCATGACGGTGGCGGATGCTCCGTTCCACGTGCCATAGGGCGCGGTTCCGTTACTGTAGGCCGGAACGAATACCCAGTTCGAGTAGAACTGCCGCTGACCGAAATTCGCGACGCAGTGCGCGGCCGTGACGACCACGCCCGGTTTGATCAGGGAGGCAGAGCACAGATAGGTCGCGGAGCCGATGTTGAAGAACAGCTTGCCGGCTGCACGGAACGGATAGTAATACTGCGTATTGTCGCCGTTTGCATTCACCTGGCTAGTGGTATACGGCTGATTCGACGATCCGTATTCCTGCGGTTGGACCCCGGACTGACTCAAATCGACTGGCGCGACCAGTTGCACCGGCCTTTGCGTGCCGTCTCCAGCGCCGCCTTGTGCATAGCCCGGCACGCCCAGCGCTGGCCTGGCGTTGTACATCAGTGAATCCAGCATGGCAGGCGGCGCAACGAGCGGCCTTGGCAGCGGCATCGGCAGAGCGTGCTTGAAATCGATTCCGGCCACTTGGAGACCGCGCTCGGGTAACGTGATCTGCGTCACGCTTCCCTGCGTTCTGATCTGCTGGGCCAGCGCGCTGGTTGCGATCAACGAACCGAACGCAACAACAGCGATTTTACTGATCAGTTTGCTCATTTGAATCTCCTTTCGAACTTATGAGTTGTTTTCTGAGATTCGAAATATCTGTCGAACATTGAGGCGCCCCTCAGCTTGCATGAAAATTATGCCGGGCGAATTAAATAAATTGCGAGGACATTGCGTGGAAAGCGCTTCCAATGAACTCTCTTTGTTGTTGCCGAACAATCGAGCCGGTGGAGTGGGTGGGGCTCTGTTTTAACTGATTGTTTAATGCTTTTCGCCAGTAGGAATGCAACTCGTGCGCCAATTTAATTTATTGGGGCTATCTCCGGTGCAGTCGGTGAAAATCAATAAAAATGCGGCCGATGTAATGCGAATTTTTGTTTGGGTGAAGTAAATAGCAAGTCAAATATACATCTTGTAAATCACCTCAATAGTATAACATTATTTGATAAGCGTTATTATTTTTTGTAATTTGAATGCGGTTCGGTTGGTTTCAGGGGGTCGATTGTCGAAGGGGGTTGTTTTTCGAATTAATTCGGAAACATTAATCGAATTAAAACTTGCATCGTTTCAAATACACACCGCAAGATTCAATCGAGGGAATCGGTTCGAAAACCGCGCACGAACTCAACCGGAACGGTGGCGCGAAGCGGATGTGTCCGGACCGGACGGCCGCCTTTTTGCCGCCGTCGGTTGCGCGTCCAGCCGATACCCGCATGCCGGCACACAAACCTACCGAACCCCCGGCTGACCCAACCCCCGCCGCCCCCCGCCGCCCCCCGTCGCGGCCCGTCCCGCCCCCGTCCGTTTCCTCTCCGCCTCTCGTCCCAACAGACGATGTAACACCACCCCCGACCGGCCAGAATCCTTTCACGAACAACGGATTCTGAACCAGGAGGAGGCCGACATGATCGATGTCCGTGCGCTTGGCTATGTCGTCGTCGAGGCGACGCGCGTCGATGCGTGGCGCCGCTACGCGGAAGACGTGCTGGGCATGCAGGCGCTCGACGCGCCGAACGGCGCGCTGTACCTGAAGATGGACGAGCGCGATTTCCGCTACGTGATCGTCCCCGGCGCGACCGACCGCTATTTCGCGTCGGGCTGGGAACTACCCGACGGCGCCGCGTTCGACACCGCGTTTGCGGTGCTGCAGCGTGCGGGCGCCGAGCCGATCCGCGCGACGCCCGCCGAAGCCGCGCTGCGCCGCGTGCAGGCGATGGCGTGGTGCACCGACCCGTCCGGTAACCGCCACGAGCTGTACTGGGGCGCGCGCTGCGACTTCCGCCGCTTCGTGTCGCCGCTGGGCGTCGCGCGTTTCGTCACCGGCGACATGGGGCTCGGCCACGCGGTGCTGCCCGCGCCGCAGTTCGACGCGACCGACGCATTCGTGCGCGGCGTGCTCGGCTTCGAGCTGTCCGACATCTATCGCGTGAAATTCACGCCCGATCCGGCCGAACCCGAAAAACGCATCCATTTCATGCACTGCCGCAACGCACGCCATCACAGTCTTGCGCTGTTCGAGATGGCCGTGCCGTCGGGCTGCGTGCACGTGATGGCCGAAGTCGACTCGATGGACGAAGTCGGCCGCGCGCTGGATCGCGTCGGCGCGCACGACGTGAAGATGTCGGCGACGCTCGGCCGGCACTGCAACGACCAGATGATCTCTTTCTACATGAAGACCCCCGGCGGCTTCGATCTCGAATACGGCTTCGGCGGTCTCACGGTCGACTGGTCGAAGCACGCGGTGTTCGAGGCCACCAAGGTGAGCCAGTGGGGCCACGACTTCAGCATCGGATACCGGTAAGCCAGCACGATGACGATGAAACCTCTCGACAAGACGATGTCCGCGCGCGACGTGGTCGCGCAACTCGCCGACGGCATGACGATCGGCATCGGCGGATGGGGGCCGCGGCGCAAGCCGATGGCGCTGGTGCGCGAAATCGCGCGCTCGAACCTGAAGGACCTGACGATCGTCGCGTACGGCGGCGCCGATGTCGGCCTGCTGTGCGCGGCGGGCAAGGTCCGCAAGGTGGTGTTCGGTTTCGTGTCGCTCGACGTGATCCCGCTCGAACCGCATTTCCGCCGTGCGCGTGAACAGGGCCGTATCGACGTGCTCGAACTCGACGAAGGGATGCTGCAGCTCGGCCTGCGCGCGGCCGCCGCGCGCCTGCCGTTCCTGCCGACGCGTGCCGGCCTCGGCACCGCGCTGCTCGATCACGCGCCGCAACTGCGCACGGTGAGCTCGCCGTACGACGACGGCGAGACGCTGCTGGCGATGCCGGCGATCGAACTCGACGTCGCGCTGCTGCACGTGAACGCTGCCGACCGGATGGGCAACACGCGCATCGACGGCCCCGATCCGTTCTTCGATGCCTGGATGGCGCGTGCCGCGCAGCGCTGCTACGTGTCGGCCGAAACAGTCGAAGCGGCCGGCGCGTCGCTCGCGAGCGAAGACCTCGACGCCGCGCGCCGCAACCCGTTCGAGCGCTCGCTCGTCACGGGCGTCGTGCACGCGCCGGGCGGCGCGCATCCGACGTCGTGCGGGCCGGCCTACGGCTGGGACCTGCCGCACCTGCGCGCGTACTGCGCCAGCGCGGAAGACGACGCGAAAACGGCGGCGTACCTGCGCGACGTGGTCGGCCAGGACGAACGCCGGTACCTCGAAGGCGTCGGCGGCCTGTCGCATGTGACGACGCTGCCGTTGCCGATTCTGTAAAGGAGCGCCTGTGAGCGAATCTCTCGACCATTCCCTCGCGGAACTGATGATCGTCGCGTCCGCGCGACTCTGGCGCGACGACGGCGAAGTGCTGGCGACCGGCATCGGTACGGGCCCGCGGCTCGCGGCCGGCCTCGCGCGGCTCGCGTACAACAACGGGCTGATGCTGACCGACGGCGAAGCGTATCTCGTCGAGGAGCCGGTGCCGCTCGGCCCGCGCCCCGACGGCTATCGCGTGAAGGCGAGCGGCTGGATGACGTACGAGCGCGTGTTCGACTGCCTGTGGCATGGCCGCCGCCATGCGCTGGTGATGCCGACGCAGATCGACCGCTTCGGCCAGGCCAACATCTCGTGGCTCGGCGACGACTACACGCATCCGAAAACCCAACTGCTCGGCGCGCGCGGCTTCCCCGGCAATTCGACGAACCATGCGAATTCGTTCTTCGTCAGCGGTCACGGCAAGCGCACGTTCGTCGCGGGCGAAGTCGACATGGTGTGCACGGTCGGCTACAACCCGGCGCGCCGGCTGCCCGGGATGAAGACCTTCGTCGACCTGCGCAGCATCGTCACCGACCTGTGCGTGATGGATTTCGGCGGACCCGACCACGCGATCCGCGTGCGCTCGCTGCATCCGGGCGTGAGCTTCGACGAGGTGCAGGACGCGACGGGCTTTCCGCTGATCGCGCATCCGGAGCTCGGCACGACGGCCGCGCCGAACGCGGAAGACCTGCGCATCGTGCGTGCGCTCGATCCGCACAACCTGCGCGCGACGATCGTGCGCAACAATCCGGCGCCGCGCCGGGGATGAAGGCCGACATGGAAGCGACCCAGGTGACGTTCGGCGACGGTGTCGTCGACTACGCGGTCGAGGACGGCATCGCGACGATCACGATGAACCGCCCCGAGTATCACAACGCGCAGAACTCGAAGATGACGTATGCGCTCGACGCGGCGTTCCGGCGCGCGGCGCACGACGACGCGGTGAAGGCGATCGTGCTCGCGGGCGCCGGCAAGCATTTCTCGGCGGGCCACGACATCGGCACGCCGGGCCGCGACATCCACGAATCGTTCGAGCGCGCGTCGCTGTGGTACGACCACGTCGACAAGGAAGGCGGCGAATTCCTCTATGCGCGCGAGCAGGAGGTGTACCTCGGGATGTGCCGGCGCTGGCGCGACTTGCCGAAGCCGACGATCGCGATGGTGCAGGGCGCGTGCATCGCGGGCGGGCTGATGCTCGCGTGGGTGTGCGACCTGATCGTCGCGTCGGAGGATGCATTCTTCGCCGATCCGGTCGTGCGGATGGGGATCCCGGGTGTGGAGTATTTCGCGCATGCGTACGAGCTGAATCCGCGCATCGCGAAGGAATTCCTGTTCCTCGGCGAGCGGATGCCGGCCGAGCGCGCGTACCAGATGGGGATGGTCAACCGCGTGGTGCCGCGCGAGCGGCTGCGCGATGCGACCTACGCGATCGCCGCGAAGATCGCGACGATGCCGCGCCTCGGGCTCACGCTGACCAAGCAGGCGCTGAACCACGTCGAGGAACTGCAGGGCAAGCGCGCGGCGATGGATGCGGCGTTCGCTTGGCATCACTTCGCGCATGCGCATAACGAGCTCGTCAGCGGTGACCGCCTCGGCGGTTACGACGCGCGCAGCATGGCCAGTTCGCAGCGCCAGCCGAACGGCGCGGAGCGCGGCGATGCGGCGGCACCGGTCGCCGTCAACGGAGCCGCAGCATGAGCACGACGCTTCATGGCCCGCTCCACAGCCCGCTCCACACCCCGTTGTGCGGCCTGCTCGGCTGCCGCTACCCGATCGTGCAGACCGCGATGGGCTGGGTGGCCGACGCGCGGCTCGTCGCGGCCACCTCCAACGCGGGCGGCTTCGGCTTCCTGGCCGGCGCGACGCTCGAGCCCGAGCAGGTCGAGGCCGAGATCCTGAAGGTGAAGTCGCTGACGGACCAGCCGTTCGGCATCAACTTCCACATGTTCCAGAAGAACGCCGCGCAGGTGGTCGATCTGGCGATCGAGCACCGGCTGCGCGCGGTCAGCTACGGCCGCGGGCCCGATGCGAAGACGATCCGCCGCTTCAAGGATGCCGGCATCGTCTGCATGCCGACCGTCGGCGCGCCGAAGCATGCGGCGAAGGCCGTCGAACTCGGCGCCGACATCGTGACGGTGCAGGGCGCGGAAGGCGGCGGCCACACGGGCTCGGTGCCGACCACGCTGCTGCTGCCGAAGGTGCTCGACGTGGTGCGGGTGCCGGTCGTCGCGGCCGGCGGCTTCTTCGACGGGCGCGGCCTGGCTGCCGCGCTCGCGTACGGCGCGGCCGGCATCGCGATGGGCACGCGCTTCCTGATGAGTGCCGAATCGCCGGTGCCGCGCGAGACGCTCGAACGTTATGTCGCGGTTGGCGACCCGGCGCGTATCCGCGTGTCGGACGCGCTCGACGGGCTGCCGCAACGGATGATCGACAACCCGTACCTGCTGAAGCTCGAACGCTTCGGCCCGCTGCGCCGCACGCTGTTCGCGTTGAAGACGGCCGAAGCGTGGCGGCGCCAGAACGGGCTGCGCACGAGCGAAATGCTCGGCCTCGCGATCAAGGCGCTGCGCTTGCACGACTACACGGCGAGCCAGACGCTGATGGCCGCGAACGCGCCGTTCCTGATCCAGCGCGCGATCGTCGAGGGCCGCCCCGACGAGGGCGTGCTGCCGAGCGGCCAGGCGGCGGCGATGATCGGCGCGATCGAATCGTGCGACGTGCTGATCGCGCGGATCGTCGCGGAAGCCGGCGAGCGGCTCGACGCACTGGCCGCGCTGCGCGGCGCGGCAGCGGCGCAGGCCGCATAAACGACATCACAGGGAGGCAGGGAAGATGACAACATCCAATCAACCGGCCGGCGCCATGCCGTTCCGGATCGACCGCGCAGACGGAGGCGGCATCGCCGAACTGGTGATCGCCCATCCGCCCGTGAACGCGCTCGACGCGCAGGGCTGGCACGCGCTCGCCCGCGCGCTCGACGCGCTCGGCGAGGACGACGACGTGCGCGTGATCGTCGTGCGCGGCGAAGGCCGCGGCTTCTGCGCGGGCGTCGACATCAAGGAACTGGCCGCGCATCCGGAGCGGATCGTATCGGTCAACGCAGGCAACTACGAGACGTTCCGCGCGGTGCACCGCAACCCGAAGCCGGTGATCGCGGCCGTGCACGGTTTCGTGCTCGGCGGCGGGATCGGTATCTGCGGCGCGGCGGACATCGTCGTCGCGGCCGATTGCGCGCGCTTCGGCGTGCCCGAGATCGACCGCGGCGCGATGGGCGGCGGCGCGCACCTGCAGCGGCTGTTCGGCGTGCAGAAGGTGCGGACGATGTACTTCACCGGCGAGATGATCGACGCGGCCGAAGCGTACCGCCTCGGCGCGGTCGAGCAGGTCGTCGCACGCGACGCGCTGCGCGACGCGGCGCTCGCGATCGCCCGCAAGATCGCGGACAAGAGCCCGGCGATGGTGCGGCTCGCGAAGGAGGCGCTGAACGGTGTCGAGGACGGCGATCTCGAGGACAAGTACCGCTGGGAGCAGGGCTTCACGCTGCAGGCGTACATGACGAACGACTCGACGGAGGCGCGCACCGCGTTCGTCGAGAAGCGCGACGCGCGTTTCGACGCACCGGCCGAGGAGGCACGCGCATGAACCTGACCTATACGCCGCAACAGCAGGCGTTCCGCGCGGAAATTCGCGAATGGCTCGCCGCGCACGTGCCGCGCGAGCGGCTGCCGAGCTTCGATACCGAGGCAGGCTTCGCCGCGCACCGCGAATG
Organism: Burkholderia pyrrocinia; assembly: GCF_018417535.1. Classification (NCBI taxonomy): domain Bacteria; kingdom Pseudomonadati; phylum Pseudomonadota; class Betaproteobacteria; order Burkholderiales; family Burkholderiaceae; genus Burkholderia; species Burkholderia pyrrocinia. The sequence goes on from NZ_CP070978.1 coordinate 337,829, forward strand.
GGAGCGCACGCTGCACTCGGGCCGCTGGAGCATGGTCACGTGGCCGCGCGAGCTGGGCGGGCGCGGCTGCGACCTGATCGAGTGGCTGATCTTCGAGGAAGAGTACTGGCGCGCGGACGCGCCGATGCGCGTGAACCAGAACGGCATCTTCCTGCTCGGCCCGACGCTGATGGATTTCGGTACCGACGCGCAGAAGGCGCGCTTCCTGCCCGCGATGGCGGCCGGCGAGCACGTGTGGGCGCAGGGCTGGTCGGAGCCGAACGCGGGCTCGGACATGGCCGCGATCCGCACGACGGCGACCCGCATCGGCGACGAGTACGTGCTGAACGGCCAGAAGATCTGGTCGACCCGCGCGGTATGGGCCGACTGGCTGTTCGGGCTGTTCCGCAGCGATCCCGAATCGTCGCGCCACCACGGGCTCACGTTCCTGATGGTGCCGCTGTCCGCGCCGGGCATCACGGTGCGGCCGATCCGGCAGCTCAACGGGCAGACGGGCTTCGCGGAGATTTTCTTCGACGACGTGCGCGTGCCGGTCGAGAACCGGCTCGCGGCCGAAGGCGCGGGCTGGCAGGTCGCGATGGCGACGGCCGGCTTCGAGCGCGGGCTGATGCTGCGTTCGCCCGCGCGTTTCCAGCGTACCGCGCAGGCGTTGCGCGACCTGTATCTCGCGCACCGCGACAGCGCGGATCGCGATCCGACGCTGCGCGAGCGCGTGGTATCGGCGTGGATGGACGCGCAGGCGTATGCGCTGTCGACCTACGCGACCGCGAGCCGGTTGCTGAAGGGCGGCCACATCGGCGCGGAGTCGAGCACCAACAAGGTGTTCTGGTCGGAGCTCGACCTGCGCATGCACCAGACCGCGCTCGATATCCTCGGCGCGCACGGCGAGGTCGTCCCGCAGACGCCCGCGCAGCACGCGACGCTCGGCCACTGGCTCGACGGTTTCCTGTTCGCGCAGGCCGGCACGATCTACGCGGGCACCAACGAGATCCAGCGCAACATCGTCGCCGAACGGATGCTCGGCATGCCGCGCGCGTAACGGCGCCGGCCCCCCTCACAGAACGGACATCGTATGGATTTCGTATTCGATGAAGACCAGGAAGCGCTCGCGGACAGCGTGAAGCGCCTGCTGATGACCGAGATGACGCCCGAGCTGATCCGCGAGCTCTGGGCTACGCCGACCGGGCGCTCGGACGAACTCTGGGCGCTGTTCGCGTCGCAGGGGCTGACCGCCGTGTCGGTGCCTGAGGCGCACGGCGGGCTCGGCCTGACCGAAGCGGAATGGGCGCTGCTCGCCCAGACCTACGGCTATTTCGGCAGCCCCGAGCCGCTGCTCGACACGGCGCTCGTGTCGGCCGGCGTGCTCGCGCGGCTGCCCGCGAGCGACTGGCGCGACGCGCTGCTGCGCGACATCGCCGAAGGGCGCGCGCGTGTCGCGCTCGTGCATCCGGTGAACCCGTATGCGGCCGACGTGCACGTCGCGCAGACGCTCCTGTGCGAACACCGTGGCGAGTTGCACCGCGTCGATCCCGCGCAGTGCGCGTGGCGCGCGGTCGACAGCGTCGACCCGTCGCGGCGCCTGTTCGCGCTCGACTGGGAACCGTCGCCGGCCACGCGCATCGCGGGCGCCGCCGAGGCTGCGCCGCTGCTGGCGCGCGCGCTCGACCACGGCGCGTTCGCGGTTGCCGCGCAATTGCTCGGCCTCACGCAGCGCGTGCTCGACGTCGCGATCGACTACAGCGCGCAGCGCAAGCAGTTCGGCAAGGCGATCGGCTCGTACCAGGCGCTCAAGCATCTGCTCGCGGATGTTGCGATCCGCTACGAGTTCGCGCGGCCGGTGGTCGCGCGCGCCGCACAGGCGATCGCCGACGATCACCCGCAGCGCGCCGTGTTCGTGTCGCACGCGAAGCTCGCGGCGACCTCGGCCGCACAACTGGCCGCGCGCCACTCGATGCAGGTGCACGGCGCGATCGGCTACACGTGGGAGCTCGACCTGCAGATCTTCATGAAGCGCATCTGGGCGCTGTCTGGAAGCTGGGGCGACAGCGCGTTCCACAAGGCCCGCGTGGCTGATGCGATCCTCGGCGACGCGTTGCCGATCGGCCCCGCGCAGACCTTCGACCTCGAGGAATCGAACTAATGAAACAAGCCTATATCGTCGACGCGCTGCGCACGCCGACCGGCCGCCGCAAGGGCGGGCTCGCGCACGTGCATGCGGCGGACCTCGGCGGCTTCGTGCTGAAGACGCTCGTCGAGCGCAACGCGATTCCGGCCGACGAATACGACGACGTGGTGTTCGGCTGCGTCGACACGATCGGCCCGCTCGCGGGCAACATCGCGCGCACCTGCTGGCTCGCGGCCGGGTTGCCGCTGCAGGTGCCGGGCGTGACGGTCGACCGCCAGTGCGGCTCGTCGCAGCAGGCCGTGCACTTCGCCGCGCAGGCCGTGATGAGCGGCGTGCAGGACGTCGTCGTCGCGGGCGGCGTGCAGACGATGACGCAGATCCCGATCTCGTCCGCGATGACCTGCGCGGCACCGCTCGGCTTCACCGATCCGTTCTCGGGCAGCGCCGGCTGGCGCGCGCGCTTCGGCGACGCGCCGGTGTCGCAGTTCGTCGCCGCGCAGCGGATCGCCGATCACTGGAACCTGTCGCGTGACGCGATGGAGCGTTACGCGCTCGAAAGCCACCGTCGCGCGGTCGCGGCGATCGAGGCCGGCCATTTCGAGCGGGAAATCGTGCCGCTCGAAGGCGTGATGCACGACGAGACGCCGCGCCCCGACACGTCGCTGGAGAAGATGGCGACGCTCGACCCGCTCACGCCGGGCGGCTCGCTGACGGCCGCCGTCGCGAGCCAGACCTGCGATGCGGCCGCCGCGTTGCTGATCGTGTCGGAGGATGCGCTGAAGCGCTACGGACTCACGCCGCGCGCACGGATCCATCACCTGAGCGTGCTCGGCGACGATCCGCTGTGGATGCTGACCGCGCCGATCCCGGCGACGAAGGCCGCGCTCGCGAAGAGCGGGCTCGACTGGTCGCAGATCGACGTCGTCGAGATGAACGAGGCGTTCGCGTCGGTCGCGCAGGCCTGGCTCGCCGACACGCGCTTCCCGCACGAAAAGACCAATCCGAACGGCGGCGGCATCGCGCTCGGCCATCCGCTCGGTGCAACCGGCGCGCGGCTGATGACGACGCTGCTGCACGAGCTGGAACGCACGGGCGGCCGCTACGGGCTGCAGACGATGTGCGAAGGCGGCGGCCTCGCGAACGTCACGATCATCGAGCGCCTGTGAGCGCGTCATCTTTCACGATCCACGAGGCATGAGCATGGGAATCTGTAACGGACGCACCGTCGTCATCACCGGCGCGGGCGGCGGGCTCGGGCGCGAATACGCGCTCGCGTTCGCGGCCGAAGGCGCGGCGGTCGTCGTCAACGACATCCGGCACGACGCCGCACAGGCCGTGTGCGACGAGATCGCACAACGTGGCGGGCGCGCGCTCGCGAATTCGGACGACATCACGCAGGTCGACACCGCGCAGCGGATCGTCGATGCAGCGCGCGAAGCGTTCGGCGACGTGCACGTGCTCGTCAACAACGCGGGCATCTGCCGCGACAAGATGTTCACCAGCATGACCGAGCAGGACTGGGACGACGTGATGCGCGTGCACCTGCGCGGCCACTTCTGCCTGTCGAGCGTGCTGGCGCGCGTGTGGCGCGATGCCGCGAAGGCCGGCCACGCGGTCGACGCGCGGATCGTCAACACGAGTTCGGGCGCCGGGCTGCAAGGCTCGATCGGCCAGTCGAACTACGGCGCGGCGAAGGCCGGGATCGCCGCGCTCACGCTGATGCAGGCGGCCGAACTGCAGCGCTACGGCGTGCGCGTGAACGCGCTCGCGCCGGCCGCGCGCACGTCGATGACCGAAGGCGTGTTCGCCGACATGATGAAGAAGCCCGAGGACGGCGGCTTCGACTATTTCGATCCGGCCAACGTCGCGCCGCTGGTCGTGTGGCTCGGCAGCGCGCTGTCGGCCGACGTGACGGGCCAGGTGTTCGAGGTCGCGGGCGGGATGATCGCGGTCGCGGAAGGCTGGCGCACGGGCCCGCGCGTCGATCGCGGCGCGCGCTGGGCGGCGGCCGAGGTCGGCCCGGCGGTCGCCCAGTTGCTCGCCGATGCGCGCCCCGCGCAGCGCGTGTACGGGAGCTGACCGATGGATCTGGCGCTCACCGACGAACAGGCGATGATCCGCGACGCGGCGGCCGACGTGCTCGCGGAACGCAGCGCGTCCGCAGACGTGCGCCGCGCACTCGAGCAATCGGCCGGCCGCGACGACGCGTTGTGGGCCGCGCTCGCGGGCGAGCTCGGCTGGAACGCGCTCGCGCTGCCGGAGGCAGCGGGCGGGCTCGGGCTCGGCGCGGTCGAGCAGACGGTGCTGATGGAACAGCTCGGCCGGCGCGTCGCGTGCGTGCCGTATTTTTCGACCGCGTGCCTCGCGGCGACCGCGCTGGCCGGCTGCGACACGCCGCTGGCAACCGGCTGGCTCGCGAAGATCGCCGAAGGCGCGTGCAGCGCGACGCTGGCGCTGCCATTCGACTGGCCGTTCGGCGAGCCAAGTGGCGCGCGGGTCGGCCGGCCATATGGCGGGCCGGGTGACAACGCGTTCGGCGCATCGTTCGGCGACTCGTTCGACGAACCGGCCAGTGCGCGACAGCTTCCGTTCATCGCGGAAGAAACCGCGGCTGGCTTCGCGTTGTCGGGCGTCGCAGCACAAGTGCTCGACGGCGCGCGCGCCGACCTGCTGCTGGTTCCGGCGCGGATCGCGAACGAAGGGCAGTCGGTCGGCCTGTTCGCGATCGACATGACCGTCGGCGCAGCCGGCGCTGCGGTGACGCCGCTCGACACGCTCGACGCGACGCGGCCGATCGCGCGCGTGACGTTCGACGAAACCCGCGTAAGTCGCGATGCGCTGCTGGCCGGCCGCGACGCCGCCCGGGTGCTCGAACGCACCGCATGGTTCGCGGCGCTCGCGCTGGCCGCCGAACAGCTCGGCGGCGCACAGCAATGCCTCGACCTGACGCTCGACTACACGAGCCAGCGTGTGCAGTTCGGCCGCGCGATCGCGTCGTTCCAGGCTGTCAAGCACCGCTGCGCGCAGATGATGGTGCTGATCGAATCGGCGCGCTCGGCCGTGCTCGGCGCCGCGCATGCGTGGGATGCGCAAGCCGGCGCGACACCGGGCGCCGCGCTGCGCGCGGACATCGCAGCCGCAAAGGCCGCCGCGAACGACGCGTATGCGTTCTGCGCACAGGAAGCGATCCAGTTGCACGGCGGCGTCGGTTTTACGTGGGAATACGACCCGCATCTCTACTTCAAGCGCGCGCAGGCGTCGGGCGCGCAGTTCGGCAGCACGCCGCAACTGCTCGAATGGATCGCATCCCATGCGATCGACGGCGGCGCGGCGGACCGCGACGATGCGCCCGCAGCCGCGCTTGTGCCGGTGGCGGCGGCCCGCCCGTCGGCCGCGCGCTCAGGAGCACTTCAATGAACAGCGAAACGCGCGAACAGCAATTGCGGCACGAAGTGGCCGACTGGGTGCAGTCGCACCTGAGCGGCGAATTCGCCTGCCTGAAATACCGCGGCGGCCCCGGCGACGAGGAAGCGTGGCCCGAGCTGCGCAAGGCGTGGGAACGGGAACTGGCGCAGGGCGGCTGGACCGGGCTCGGCTGGCCGACCGGCGCCGGCGGGCGCGGCTTCTCGGTCGCCGAGCAGGTGATCTTCCACGAAGAATACGCGCGTGCGGGTGGCCCCGGGCGGATGGGCCATATCGGCGAAGGGCTGCTCGGTCCGACGCTCGTCGCGTGCGGCACCGACGACCAGCGCGCGCGCTTCCTGCCCGGCATCCTGGCCGGCACGCAGTTCTGGTGCCAGGGGTATTCGGAGCCGGGCGCGGGTTCCGATCTCGCGAACGTACGCACGCGTGCCGAACCGGATGCGGACGGCACGTGGCGGGTGTCCGGCCAGAAGGTATGGACGTCGCTCGCGCACGATTCCGACTGGATCTTCGTGCTCGCGCGTACCGATCCCGCGTCGAAGGGCAACAAGGGGCTGTCGTTCCTGCTGATGCCGCTCGACCAGCCAGGCATCGAGATCCGCCCGATCAGGCAGCTCAACGGCGGCGCGGAATTCAACGAAGTGTTCTTCGACGGCGCGCGTGCGCAAGCGCGCGACCTCGTCGGCGCGCCGGGCGACGGCTGGCGGATCGCGATGACGCTGCTCGGCTTCGAGCGCGGGATGTCGACGCTCGGCCAGCAGATGCAGTTCGTCCGCGAGCTCGAATGGGTGATCGACGCCGCGCGCGAATCGGGCGCGGACCGCGACCCCGTGCTGCGCCAGCGGATCGGCCGCGCATGGGCCGGGCTGCGCGTGATGCGCTTCAACGCGCTGCGGATGCTGTCCGGCGCGGACGACGCCGACGGCGGCGCCGGCGCGCCGTTGCGGCGCGACGCGCTGATCTACAAGTACTACTGGTCGAACTGGCACCGCGACCTCGGCCAGCTCGCGATGGACGCGCTGGGGCCGCGCGCGAACGTGATCGATCCGGCCGACGAAAAGCTCACCCATCTGCAGCGCGTATTCCTGTTCTCCCGTGCGGACACGATCTACGCCGGCACCAACGAAATCCAGCTCAACATCATGGCCGAGCGCGGGCTCGGCATGCCCAGGGAACCGCGAGGTAACGCATGACCGAACTCCAGATTGCAAAAGCGCCGCCCTACGTGCCGGGCCACCAGCTGCTCGCCGGCAAGTCGGTGCTGATCACGGCCGCCGCCGGTGCCGGCATCGGCTTCGCGGCCGCGCGCCGCTGCGCGGAGGAAGGCTGCCGCGCGCTGTTCATCTCCGACATCCACGAAAAGCGCCTCGAACAGGCGGTTCAGACGCTGCGCGCCGAAACGGGGCTGCAACAGGTCTACGGCCGCCTGTGCAACGTCGCGGTCGAGGCGGACGTGCAGGCGCTCGTCGCCGAAGCGCAGGACAAGCTCGACGGCGTCGACGTGCTGATCAACAACGCCGGGCTCGGCGGGTCGACCCGCATCGTCGATATGGACGATGCCGAATGGTCGCGCGTGATCGACATTAGCCTGACCGGGACGTTCCGGATGACGCGCGCGATGCTGCCGCACATGCAGGCCCGAGGCCGCGGCGCGATCGTCAACAACGCATCGGTGCTCGGCTGGCGCGCGCAGGCGGAACAGGCGCACTACGCGGCGGCGAAAGCGGGCGTGATGGCGCTCACGCGCTGCGCGGCGCTCGAAGCGTCGCCGTACGGCGTGCGCATCAACGCGGTCGCGCCGAGCATCGCGATGCACGATTTTCTGAAGAAGTCGGCCCCGGCCGACTTGCTGAATCAACTGGCGTCGCGCGAAGCCTTCGGGCGCGCCGCCGAAGTCTGGGAGGTCGCGAACGTGATGGTGTTTCTTGCAAGCGATTACGCGTCGTACATGACGGGCGAAGTGTTGTCGGTCAGCAGCCAGCACGCATGATGGACACAACCCTCGACCCCGTGCGCGCGACGCCCCGCGTGTTCGCGCATCCCGGCGAACTCGCCGCGGCCGTCGGCGAGACGCTCGGCGCGAGCGCCTGGCTCGCGATCGACCAGATCCGCATCGACGGTTTCGCCGACGCGACGGGCGATCACCAGTGGGTGCACGTCGATCCGGTGCGCGCGAAGGACGGCCCGTTCGGTGCGTGCATCGCGCACGGCTACCTGACGCTGTCGCTCGTCAACCATTTCCTGCCGCAGATCGTGCGTATCGACGGTGCGCGGCTCGGCGTCAACTACGGCTGCGACAGGATCCGTTTCCCGGCGCCGGTGAAGGTCGGCGCGCGCGTGCGCGGCGTCGGCGAGCTGCTGCGCGTCGAGCCGCTCGAAGGCGGCGTGCAGGCGTGGATACGCGTGACCGTCGAGATCGAAGGCGAAGGCAAGCCCGGCTGCGTCGCCGACACCATCAGCCGTTACTACTTCTAGTTCCAGAGAGCCAGCCCATGGAAGACGCAGTCATCGTTTCCGTCGCACGCACGCCGATCGGCAAGGCGTTTCGCGGCATGTTCAACGACACCGAGGCGCCCGCGCTGGGCGGCCACGTCGTGCGCGCGGCGCTCGAACGCGCGGGCGTCGCGCCGGCCGACGTCGACGACGTGCTGATCGGCTGCGCCGCGCAGCAGGGCACGCAGGGCTACAACATCGGCCGCCTGTCGGCCGCGGCGGCCGGGCTGCCGGCGTCGGTGCCGGGCATGGCGATCGACCGCATGTGCTCGTCGGGCCTGATGTCGATCGCGAGCGCCGCACGCAGCATCGGCGCGGGCGATGCGCGGATCGTCGTCGCGGGCGGCGTCGAGTCGATCTCGCTCACGCAGAACAAGCACAAGAACTCGTATCGCGCTCGCTCGCAAGCCGTGCTCGACCACCAGCCGGCCGCGTACATCGCGATGATGGAAACGGCCGAGATCGTGTCGCGCCGCTACGGCATCTCGCGCGCGGCGCAGGACACATTCGCGCTGCAGAGCCACCAGCGCACGGCCGACGCGCAGGCAGCAGGCCGCTTCGATGCGGAGATCGCGCCGCTCGACGTGCGGCGTGCGCTGGTCGACAAGGAAGGCAACCCGGCCGGCCACGAGGACGTTCGCGCGGCACGCGACGAAGGCGTGCGCGCCGACACGACGGCCGAACGGCTCGCGGGGCTGAAGCCGTCGTGGAGCGGCGGCAAGGTCGTCGAGCAGGGCGAGTTCGTGACGGCCGGCAACGCGTCGCAGTTGTCGGATGGCGCGGCCGCCGTGCTCGTGATGTCGCGCAGCGAGGCGAAGCGCCGCGGGCTGACGCCGCTCGGCGCATTCCGCGGCCTTTCGGTGGCCGGCTGCGAGCCGGACGAAATGGGCATCGGCCCGGTGTTCGCGATCCCGAAGCTGCTGGCGCGCTTCGGGATGACCGTGGCCGACATCGGGCTGTGGGAGTTGAACGAGGCGTTCGCGTGCCAGGCGCTGTACTGCCGCGACACGCTCGGCATCCCCGACGACCGGCTGAACGTGGACGGCGGCGCGATCGCGCTCGGCCATCCGTTCGGGATGTCGGGCACGCGGATGACGATGCACGCGCTGCTCGAGGGCGCGCGGCGCGGCGTGCGGCACGCTGTCGTGACGATGTGCATCGGCGGCGGGATGGGTGCCGCCGCGCTGTTCGAAGTCGGCGCGTAGCGGCACGCGAATGGGCGGCCGGAAACGGCCGGCCACCATTCAGGACGATTCGAGGCCGCGGCAATGACCGACGGCCCGGAGACTCGCAGGCGACGGTTGCTGGCGCTTCAACGCGAAGCGCCGTCGAATGCAGACACAGGAGACAAGCGATGAAACGAACTTTGCCCGGACTCGCGATGTCGGGGCTGGTGCTCGGCGCCGCGCTGTTCGCGTTTTCGCCGCGCCCGCTGCCGGCGTTCCCGGTCACCGCGATCCATGCGGACCGGCTGCAGATCAACGGGCTCGCGAGGGCCGGCACGCGCATCGTCGCGGTCGGCGAACGCGGCGTGATCCTGCTGAGCGACGACGCGGGCGCCCACTGGCGGCCGGCGTCCGCCACGCCCGACGACGCGTCGACGCTCACGCAGGTGCGCTTCGTCACGCCGACGCTCGGGATCGCGGTCGGCCACGACGGCCGGATCGTCCGTAGCGACGACGCGGGCGGGCACTGGCGCGAGGTGCACATGGACCACGCGCATTCCGATCCGCTGCTGTCCGTGTGGGGCACCGCGGACGGCCCGCTGTTCGCGGCCGGCAGCTTCGGCCAGTTGCTGCGCTCGGACGATGCCGGCATCAACTGGCAGACCGTGAAGACGCCGGCCGGCGACCGTCACCTGAACGCGATCGTCGGCGACGGTCACGGCAACCTGCTGATCGCGGGCGAGAGCGGCACGCTGCTGCGCTCGACCGACAACGGCGCCACGTGGGACAAGCTGCCGTCGCCGTACGCAGGCTCGCTGTTCGGCGCGCTGATGCTCGCGAACGGCGACTGGGTCGCATACGGGATGCGCGGCAACGTGGTGCGCAGCACCGATCGCGGCGCGACGTGGACGCATGTCGACAGTCACGTGCCGGTGTCGTACTTCGGCGCGACCCAGCTTGCCGACGGCGAACTCGTGCTGGTCGGCCAGGGCGGCGCGATCGTCGCGTCGCGCGACGGCGGGCTGACCTTCGACGTGCGCAAGCTCGGCGGCGTGCAGAGCCTCGCGGCCGTGCTCGACATGGGCCACGGCGCGCTGCTGCTCGGCGGCGAGGCCGGCGTCGCGCCGCTCGCCGCGTCGCCGTCCTGACGCGCGGCCACGGCGGCTTCTGCAGCCGCCGGTTTCCGTCCGCTTTGGTTCGTTTCGCATCGCCAGTCCGTACCGACACGAGAAATCCATGAACGACCTGTCACGTCCCCCTGAAGCCGTTCCCGCGTCGCGCCTCGCGGCGTTCGTCGAGCGCTGCGCCAGCACGATCATTCGCCGGCGCCGGCTGCTGATGCTGCTCTGCGTCGCGGTGACGCTCGCGCTCGGGCTTTCCGCGACGCGCCTGAAGCTCGATCCGGGCTTCAACAAGATGATCCCGATGCAGCACCCGTACATGCAGGTGTTCGAGCGCTATGCGGGCGCGTTCCCGGGCGCGAACACGATCCTCGTGAGCCTGCGCTGGAAGGGCGACGGCGACATCTACAACCAGACGTTCATGGATGCGCTGCGCCATGCGACCGACGACGTGTTCTTCATCCCCGGCGTGAACCGTTCGCGTGTGTTCTCGCTGTTCACGCCGAACGTCCACTACTCCGAGGTGACCGAGGCCGGCTTTCGCGGCGACGTGGTCGTGCCGGGCCGGTTCTCGAGTGCGAACCCGGACGATCTCGCGAAGGTGCGCCGCAACGTCGCGCGCTCCGGGCAGATCGGCCGCCTCGTCGGCAACGACCTGAAGTCCGCGTTGATCCGCGCCGAGCTGCGCGAGACCGATCCCGCGACCGGCAAGCGGCTCGACTACAGCGCGGTCGCGCGTCAGCTCGAGGAGATCCGCGCGAGGTACGCGAAGCAGGGCATCGACGTGAACATCATCGGCTTCGCGAAGCTGGTGGGCGACGTCGAGAGCGGCATCGCGGGCGTGATGGCGTTCTTCGCGCTCGCGTTCCTCGTCACGGCCGCGCTGCTGTTCGCCTATACGCGCTCGCTGAAGACCACGGTGCTGGCGCTCGTCGTCGCGCTGCTGCCGGTCGTGTGGCTGCTCGGCGCGCTGCCGCTGCTCGGGCTCGGCATCGACCCGATGTCGATCCTCGTGCCGTTCCTGATCTTCTCGATCGGCGTGTCGCACGCGGTGCAGATGACCAACGCATGGAAGCAGGCGCTGGTGCGCGGCGCGTCGTCGGTCGACGCCGCGCGCGACGCATTCCGCAAGCTGTTCGTGCCGGGCACCGTCGCGCTGCTGACCAACGCGCTCGGCTTCATGGTGATCATGCGGATCAGGATCGACATCGTGCGCGAGCTCGGCATCACCGCGTGCCTCGGCGTGCTGCTGATGATCGTGACGAACAAGGTGTTCCTGCCGATCCTGCTTTCGTACACGCGCCTCGAACGCGGCACGCTGGCGCGTGCGCAGCGCACGGCGGCGGCCGGCGGCAGCCGGATGTGGTCGCGCTTCGCGGTATTCGCGCGGCCGGCGCCCGCGCTCGGCGTGTTCGCGGTGGCGCTCGCGCTGCTCGCGTACGGCACGCTCGAATCGCGCAAGCTGGAGATCGGCGACATCGGCACCGGCGCGCCGGAGCTGCGCACGAACTCGCGCTACAACATCGACAACGCGGCGATCACGCACCAGTACAACATCGGCGTGGACGTGCTGTCGGTGATCGTCGAGGCGACCGGCTTCGACGACGCGTGCCTGCATTACCCGGTGATGAGCGCGATCGAGAAGTTCGAGATGAACATGCGCGGCGTGGCCGGCGTGCAGTCGGTGACGAGCGTGTCGTCGCAGGGCAAGGTGTTCATCGCCGCGTTCAACGAAGGCAACCCGCGCTGGGCCGCGCTGCCGCGTTCCGGCGACGGGCTCACGCAGGGTGCCAACGCGTTCGACCCCGACAACGGGATGAACACCGCGAACTGCAAGGCGATCCAGGTGCTGATCTACACGAAGAACCACGAAGGCACGACCATCGCGCACATCGTCGACGAGATCAAGCGTTTCGCGGCCGAGAACCCGACGCCGAACGTCGCGTTCCGGCTCGCGGGCGGCAACGTCGGCGTGATGGCCGCGACCAACGAGGCCGTCGGCGACGCGGAGATCGCGATGCTGCTGTCGATCTTCGGTGCGATCGCGCTGCTGTGCGCGGTCACGTTCCGCTCGTGGCGCGCGGTGCTGTGCATCGTCGTGCCGCTCACGCTCGTGTCGATCCTGTGCAATGCGGTGATGGCGCGCCTCGGCATCGGGCTGAAGGTCGCGACGCTGCCGGTGATCACGCTCGGCGTCGGCGTGGGCGTCGACTACGGGATCTACCTGTACGAGCGCCTGCAGCACGACCTCCGCCACGGCGCGACGCTGCCGGACGCGTTTGCCGACGCGATGCGCCAGCGCGGCACGGCGGCGCTGTTCACGGCCGTCACGATGTTCATCGGCGTCGGCACGTGGGCGTTCTCCGCACTGAAGTTCCAGGTCGACATGGGCGTGCTGCTCGCGTTCATGTTCCTCGTGAACCTGTTCGGCGCGGTGTTCCTGCTGCCCGCGCTCGCCGCGTGGCTCGGCGTCGAGCGTGCCGAGCGCCGCATGCAGCAGCAGTCTTCGCCGGTGGCCGCGCCGTCGCTGAAGCCGGCGCGCGCGCTCGAACCCGGCAATCCGATGCGCTGAACGGCGCTCCCCCTTTCCCCCGCGTGCGGCCGGCCGCCGCGCGCTCTCCACAAGAGGAGTCAACCCACATGTCCGCACGCCCTTACAAGATCGAAGCCCAGCCGCTCGCGCAGCGCTATGCGCGCGGTTGGCACTGCCTCGGGCTCGCCCGCGACTACAAGGACGGCAAGCCGCATACGCTGAACGTGTTCGGCCGCAAGCTTGCCGCGTTCGCCGATTCGACCGGCAAGGTCAACGTCGTCGACGCGTACTGCCCGCACATGGGCGCCGACCTGAGCCTCGGCACGGTCCAGGGCGACAACCTCGTGTGCCCGTTCCACGGCTGGGCCTGGAGCGGCGAAGGGCAGTGCGCATCGATCCCGTACTGCAAGCGGATTCCGCCGAAGGCGCGCATCGGCGCGTGGCCGACCTGCGAGGAAAACAACCTGCTGTTCGTGTGGAACGACCCGGAAGGCAACGCGCCGCCGGCGGACGTTGCGATTCCGCGCCTCGACGTGTGCTTCTCCGACGAGTGGTCGGACTGGGTCGTCGACAAGATGGTGATCCAGGCCAACTGCCGCGAGCTGGTCGACAACATCTCGGACGTCGCGCACTTCGCGACCGTGCACCGCGCGCCGATCGACTATTTCGCGAACCTGTTCGAGGATCACAAGGCGACGCAGCTGATGGTCGGCCGCAGCGAGAAGCTCGGCGGCGACAGCCTGACCGCGCTGTCGACGTATTTCGGGCCGGCCGTGCACATCACGCAGATGACGGGGCAGAGCAACGGGCAGCCGATCCATTCGGTGCTGCTGAACTGCCACGTGCCGATCGACATGAACAGCTTCGAGCTGCGTTACGGCGTGATCGTGAAGAAGGTGGCCGCGCTCAGCGACGAGCAAAACCTGGAGATCGCGAATGCGTACGTGAAGGAAGCGCAGCGCGCGTTCTACGAGGACGTCGACATCTGGCACAGCAAGACACGGATCGACAACCCGCTGCTGTGCGAAGGCGACGGGCCGCTGTACCAGATGCGCGACTGGTATTCGCAGTTCTATCTGGACGTGGCCGACGTGCGGCCGACGAGCGTCGCGCGTAAGGAATTTGAAATACGGATTCGCGAAGGCGACGCACCGCCGGCGCTGCATCACGTGTTCGAGCCGCGGTAAAAACGGGCGGGCCGGCCGAAAATAGGGGGAACATCGAAATGCGTCCCGTCGGCCGGTAACACCCGCCGCATAAGGCGCGCGTGGCGCCCGTGCGCCCGCGTCGCACTGAAAGGGCTTGACGGAGCGGCCGCTGTCGCGTAGTGTCCATGACCGAAGTCTTCAAGAAGTTCGATTGCTCATCATTGGCCGCACTCCGTGCGGCGGTCGTTGGTCTCTCCCTCTTTGATTCTTTCTGTGCCCGTCGCGGGCGCATGTTCAATTTATTCGTATTAAGGAAGTATTTGTGGATACCGGTACCGTCAAGTGGTTCAACGAAACCAAGGGCTTTGGTTTCATCTCCCCGGACAACGGCGGCGACGATCTGTTCGCCCATTTCTCGGAAATTCGCGGCACGGGCTTCAAGACCCTGGCCGAAGGCCAGAAGGTCAGCTTCGAAGTGAAGCGCGGCCCGAAGGGTCTGCAAGCGTCGAACATCACGCCGCAGTAAGCCGCATCGGCATCGGCCGCCAATCGGCGGCAGGTGCCGGACGGAGTTTCGCGCGGGGCGCCGCTATTGCGGCGGCCTGCGCGTTCCGATGCGCACGACCGATGCATCGCGACATTCACGATGCATCGGTCGTGACGCCTCCCTCATCGCATGCGTGACCCGCGTGCGACACAACGCCCTCGCGAAGCGCCCGCCGCTTCGCCAGCGCATCACCGCTTTAACGCATCAACCCGAGCAGACCGCCGCCATGCCGTAGTAGCCGGCGCGGTCCCGACTTGCGCGGCGCTCATCGCGCCGCCGCCACTGACCGCCCGAACGCCGCAACGTGCCGGGCTCCGATCACAAGACAGGCCCGTGGCCCGTCTGAACGAACCGATACCCGGCAGCCTGCCGGCCGCCGTCCCGTTGCGGGAAACGGCGCCGGGCAGATCGCCGCGGCCGCGGTCAATCACCTTGTCTGGAGGAATTGGTTTGGCAAAAGAAGAACTGCTGGAACTGGACGGAATCGTCGACGAAGTGCTGCCGGACAGCAAATACCGTGTCACGCTGGAAAACGGCGTCGTGGTGGGCGCGTACGCGTCGGGCCGCATGCGCAAGAACCACATCCGCATTCTCGCGGGTGACCGCGTGACGCTGGAACTGTCGATGTACGACCTGACCAAGGGCCGCATCAACTTCCGGCACAAGGACGCGAATTCCCCGCGTCCGCAGCGCAACGGCGGGCCGCGCCGCTGAGCGGCCGCGATCGGGCGTGCAGTACGGCGCCGATCGACTCCCGTCCGGCCACGCGGCCGGACGAACCTGATAGACGGCACATGTCGTGCCGTTCGTTGGTCGCCGGCGGCGTCATCGCGCCGCGGCGGCCAGCACCGCTTTCTCCGGCCGGCACGCGTGCGTAACGCTCAGTCGGCCGCGTCTCGCAGGAAAGCCTCGACGATCGTCGTGAAATACGGCGGACATTCCTGCATGGGGTAATGCCCGCAATTCGGCATCGTCACGAGCCCGCGCGCTCGGGTGCCAGGCCAGGAACGCTGCCTGCATCGCCGCGGCGTTGAGCCCCGGATCCTTGTCGCCGACGATCACCAGGTAGCGTGTATCGATCCCGCGGATGTCGTCGACGAAATCCGTTCCGGTCGGCATGTCGATATACGCGAGCCGGCAATCCGGCGCCACGCGCGCGCGGTTCTGCCGCAGCTTCACGTTGGCCCATCGCGCCGGCAATCCCCCAGTTACGAATCGCGCGAGCCGCACGAGCCTGCGATACGCATCGTCATCGACGGTCGTGCTTGCGAAGAACGCACGCGCGTCGTCGCGGTTTGCATGCGGCTTTACGCGCGGGCCGGCGCGGTCGTACACTCGTCGGCAATTCGCCGCAGCCCGCGCGCGCGTGGCTTTCAATCCCTTCAGTCGCTTTCAGCGGGCCGACGACCGTGCCAGCCGGACATTCGTCGCGCGACGCCAGGAGGCGCCATGAGTGCAGACGCAGCCCCCGCAGCCCCGCCGGTTCAGGACCGCATCCGGCACGTGTTCGTGCTGATGCTCGAGAACCGCTCGTTCGATCACCTGTTCGCGCTGTCGGGCGTCGCCGATATCGTCGCCGCGTCGCCGGGCGACAGCAACGCGTACGGCGGCGCGGTCTATCCGTTCGGCGGCGGCGCGCCGGACCGGATGCCGACCGATCCATGCCACGAATTCACCGACGTGCTCGAACAGCTCTGCGGCGCGGGCGTGCCATTCGCGAAAGGGCAGGCCTATCCGCCAGTCAATAATTCGGGGTTCGTGTCGAACTACGCGACGTCGCATTCCGAAGGCACGCCGCCGCCGCCGGCCGACGCGGGCAGGATCATGCAGGGCGCCGACGTGCAGACGCACGCGCCGTCGCTGTACGCGCTCGCGAACGCGTTCGTGTTGTGCGACGCGTGGCATGCGTCGATGCCGGGGCCGACCTGGCCGAACCGTTTCTTCCTGCACGGCGCGTCGTCGGCCGGGCTCGATCATTCGCCGACCAAGGAAGAAATGGGCGGGTGGGATGCGTTCGACGGCTTCCCTTATCCGAAGGGTTCGATCTTCGGCGCGCTCGGCGACGGCAACTGGCGCATCTACCAGGACCAGACCGGCGATCCGCTCGGCCACGTGCCGCAGGTCGCGTCGCTGAAGGGCATCAGCTTCTTCGACGTCGAGGATCTCGCGCACTTCGAAGCCGATCTCGCGGCCGGCTATACGGCGCGCTACACGTTCATCGAGCCCGGCTACGGCGACATCGTGCACGGCACCTACCGGAACGGCAGCTCGCAACACCCGATGGACGGGCTGGCCGGCGGCGACCAGCTCGCCGCGCGCGTGTACAACGCGATTCGTAATTCACCGGTATGGAACAGCAGCCTGTTCGTGATCGTCTACGACGAGCACGGCGGCTTCTACGATTCGGTCAGGCCGGGCGCCGCACCGCCGCCGAACGACGGCGCGGCCGCGACGCTGAACGCGAGCGGGTTCGGCTTCGACGTGTACGGCGTGCGCGTGCCGGCAATCGTGATTTCGCCGTGGATCGCGGCCGGACAGGTCGACCACACGCCGTACGATCATGCGTCGGTCGCCGCGACGCTCGAGCGGCTGTTCGGACTCGCGCCGCTGACCGACCGCGACCGCCTCGCCAACGACCTGCTGGCGCTCGTGACGGCGACCTGCCGCACCGATTGTCCGCAAAGGATCGGATCATCATGAGTACAACCTCGACCTCGACCTCGACCTCGACCTCGACCTCGACCTCGACCCCGGACCCGCGCGATGCGCTACCGGTGCGCGACGGCACGAGCCTGATCGCCTATCTGCACATCCTGAAGAAAGCGCATGCGGCGCTGGTCGGCTACGACAAGGCCCACCAGCGCTTCACCGAGATCGTCACGCGCGGGCAGGCGCGGCAATACATCGAGGAACTGATGCCGGCGCTGCTGCAGGCGCGTGCGGAGCATCGGCGGCGCCGGCATGGCGGGAAGCATCGTTGACGGATATGGCGGCGCGAGGTTGGGGCGTTTTGAAGGCGGTGCCTTGGTGAGAGAGGCCGCGACGCGTCACGCGGGCTGCCGTGCGCGCTGCACGTTTCCTCCCGTCAAAAGAAAACGGGGCTTGCGCCCCGTCCGCACCGCTTCCGGATGGATGACGGCCGTATTCGATTACGCCGCCACCGCCCGCGCCCGGACCATCGTCAGCGCCGCGTCCTCGATCATGTCCTCCTGGCCGCCTACAAGCCGCTGCCGGCCCAGTTCGACGAGGATGTCGCGCGCGGGAATCCCGTACTTCGCTTCCGCGCGCTTCGCGAACAGCAGGAACGACGAGTAGACGCCCGCATAACCGAGCGTCAGCGCATCGCGGTCGAGCCGGATCGGCGCATCCATGATCGGCACGACGAGATCCTCGGCGACGTCCGAGATCGCGAACACGTCGACGCCCGTCTCGATCCCCATCCGGTCGCATACCGCGACGAACACTTCCATCGGCGTGTTGCCCGCGCCGGCGCCGAGGCCGGCCGCGGCCGCGTCGATCCGGTTCGCGCCGGCGGCGACCGCCGCGACCGAGTTCGCGACGCCCATCGCGAGATTGTGGTGGCCGTGGAAGCCGAGCTCCGTCTCCGGCTTCAGCGCGGCGCGCACCTGGCCGATCCGCGCGGTCACGTCGTCGGGCAGCATGTGGCCGGCCGAATCGGTGATGTAGATGCAGTTCGCGCCGTACGACTCCATCAGCTTTGCCTGCACGACGAGCTGCTCGGGCGACGACATGTGCGCCATCATCAGGAAGCCGACGGTGTCGAGCCCGAGCGTGCGCGCGAGGCCGATGTGCTGCTCCGACACGTCGGCCTCGGTACAGTGCGTCGCGACGCGGATCGTGCCGACGCCGAGTTCGTGCGCCATCCGCAGGTGCTCGACGGTGCCGATGCCGGGCAGCAGCAGCGCCGACACCTTGGCCTGCTTCAGTTCCGGAATCACGGCGCTCAGGTACGCCTCGTCGGTGTGCGCGGGGAAACCGTAGTTGACCGACGCGCCGCCGAGCCCGTCGCCGTGCGTGACCTCGATCAGCGGTACGCCGGCCGCATCGAGCCCGCGCGCGATGTTGCGCATCTGGTCCAGCGTGATCTGGTGGCGCTTCGGGTGCATCCCGTCGCGCAGCGACATGTCGTGGACGGTGATCTTCTTGCCTGCAAGTGACATCGCGTGGCTCCTCAACTCAAGCGGTGGCGGCCGTCGCGGCCAGCATCTGTTCGGCGAAACGCTCGGCCGTGGCGGCCGCGGCGGCGGTCATGATGTCGAGGTTGCCCGCGTACTTCGGCAGGTAGTCGCCGAGCCCTTCGACTTCCATGAACACCGACACGCGATTGCCGTCGAATACCGGGCCGTTCTTCAGCGTGTAGCCGGGCACGTAGCGCTGCACTTCCTTGACCATCGCATGCACGGACGCGGTGATCGCGTCGACGTCGGGCGGCCCGTCGGTCAGGCAGTGGATCGTGTCGCGCATGATCAGCGGCGGCTCGGCCGGGTTGATCACGATGATCGCCTTGCCCTGGCGCGCGCCGCCGACCTGTTCGATCGCGCCGGACGTCGTGCGCGTGAATTCGTCGATGTTCTTGCGCGTGCCGGGGCCGACCGACTTCGACGACACCGTCGCGACGATCTCGCCGTACGCGACCGGCTGCACGCGCGACACCGCGTACACCATCGGGATCGTCGCCTGGCCGCCGCAGGTCACCATGTTCACGTTCATCTGTGCGCTGTCGAGATGCGCGTCGAGGTTCACCGGCGGCACGCAGTATGGCCCGATCGCGGCGGGCGTCAGGTCGATCATCTTCACGCCGAGCGCGGTGAGCTTGTCGGAGTTGTCGCGGTGCACGTACGCCGACGTCGCGTCGAACGCGATGCGGATGTCGTCGGCGGCCACGTGCGGCAGCAGCCCGTCGACGCCCTTGTCGGTGGTCTTCAGGCCGAATTCGCGGGCTCGCGCGAGGCCGTCGGACGCCGGATCGACGCCGACCATCCACACGGGTTCGAGCACCGGCGAGCGGCGCAGCTTGACCAGCAGGTCGGTGCCGATGTTGCCGGGACCGATCACTGCGCATTTGATTTTCTTCATCGGGATTGTTCCTTTAGATAAAGCGGACGTCACAGCTACCGATGCCGGAGATATGCATCGACAGTGCGTCGCCCGCCGTGACCGGAATCAGTTTCGCGAGCGAGCCGGACAGCACGATCTCGCCGGCCAGCAGCGGCACGTCGTACGCGGCGAGCGTGTTCGCGAGCCACGCGACCGCGTCGGCGGGATGGCCGAGCGCCGCGTCGCCGCGCCCTTGCGCGACCGGCTCGCCGTTTTTCTCGATCGTCATCTCGCACGCGGCGAGATCGAGCGTGCGCGGGTCGACGCGCGCTTCGCCGAGCACGTACACGCCGCACGACGCGTTGTCGGCGACGGTGTCCTCGATGCGGATCGCCCAGTCGCGGATGCGCGAATCGACGATCTCGAAGCAGGGCGCGACGGCGGCCGTTGCGGCGATCACGTCGGTGCGGTCGATGCCGGGGCCGTGCAGGTCGTGCGACAGGATGAACGCGATCTCGCCTTCGGCGCGCGGCGCGATCAGCGAGTCGGCGGCAATCGCCTCGCCGGCCGCGTAATGCATGCCGGACAGCAGGATGCCGAAATCGGGCTGGCGTACGTTCAGCATGTCCTGCACGGCCTGGCTCGTCACGCCGATCTTCTTGCCGACGACCGTTTCGCCCTGTTCGACGCGGCGTTCGATGAAGCGCTGCTGGATGCGGTAGGCGTCGTGGAGCGACAACCGGCGCGGGCGGCTCGACAGCGGCGCGACCGGTACGCGCGCGTGCCACGCGGCGTACAGCTCGTCGCCGAGCGTCGTATGCAGGCTGGAAGACATGAAAGGGCCCTCGAATGGAACAGGCCGCCGTCGCGGGCGGCGTCGTGCGCCGGAGCGGGGCTCCGGCGCGTGGGGCGCGGGCATGCCGCGTCGGTCAGTTACCCGAACTGCGGATCGCGTCCGGCGAGAAGTACGCCTCGTTGAACTGCGGGCTGTTGTCGAGCTTCGGCATCGGGCCTTCGTTCGTCAGGCGGTCGGCCATGTACGCGCCCGAGATCAGGTCGTGGAAGAACACCGCGCTCGGGTAGAACACCTTCGCGTCATACGCGTACAGCGACGTCGCGACGTTGGTGCGCCAGAGCTGGCCGCGCGCGTCGTAATTGTCCGCGAGCAGCGATTGCCACGAATCCTCGTCGATGTACAGCACGCGCTTCGCGTACTGGTGGCGATAGCCGCTCTTCAGCGTCGCCTGCAGCACCCACACGCGATGCAGCTCGTAGCGGATATACGCCGGGTTCTCGTGGCCCTTGGTCAGCAGGTCGCCGTACTTCAGCGAGCTGTCCATCACCTTGTAGTTGTCGTAGGGCACGTAGATCTCGCGCTTGCCGACGATCTTCCAGTCGTAGCGGTCGCCGGGGCCGTTGTACAGGCGATCATCATCGACCGTGCGGAAGCCGCCCGGGCCCTGCGGCTGGTCATAGCCGTATTCGGGCGCCTGGCGCACGCGCCGCGTGCCGGGGTTGTACATCCACGTGCGCGACGAGTTGTCCGCGCCGGCCTTGTCCCAGTTCGTGAAGCCGACGATCAGCGAGCCGCGGTCGGACAGCGGCAGCTCCGTCGCGTTGCGGTAGTACGTGCGGTTGTTCAGGTCGCTCTTCACGTCGTACTTGCCGACGTTGCGCGGCGAGTAGATGTCGTAGCGCACCTTGCCCCACGCGATGTTGCCGTCGGAGTACACGACCGCCTGGTCATAGGTGGCCTGCTCGGTGCCGATCGACGACGAGAAACGCTGGTTCCACAGCAGTTCGGCGGCGGTCTTCGGGATCGGGTAGGGCACCGTCGGCGGCGCATTCGTGAGGCCGTTCGCGTCGGACGTCATCGTCGAATCCGGCGCATACGCGCGGATGTCCTTGTAGACGGCATCCGGGTAGCGGAAGTCGCGGTGGCTCGGGTAGACGATGATCTTGAAGCTGGCCGGATAGCGCTTGAACATCGCCTTCTGGCCGTCGGTCAGGTGCTCGGCGTACTGCGCCATGTTTTCCGCGGTGATCGTCGCGACCGGCTTCTCGTTCGCGAACGGATCGGGGTAACGGCTGCCGCGCTTGTATTGCACGTCCGCCGGCGTGCCGAGCCACTTGCCCGACCACTCGGGCACACTGCTGTCCTTGCTCGCGGCGCGCATCGCGCCCATCGGGGTCAACTGGCCGTCGAGCGCCTTCAGGTCGTCCGGCGTGACCTTCGGGTACGACGCCGTCGCGACGAGCGCGCACGCGGCCATCACCGACGCGCGCATGAGGGGGAGACGAATTCGCTTCATGACTAATCCTCTTCTTGCTGAGTGACGAGCGGCCGGGCCGCTCAGAAGTGGTAGGTTGCCGTCGCCAGCACGTAGTCGCGATCGGCGAGCGGCCGCGTGACCGGGTTCGGCGAACCGAGGAACTTTGCGTAGACGAGCGACAGCGACAGGTTGCTCAGGCGCGTGAAGGTCACGCCGGCGGTCACGCGGTGGTCGCCCTGGCCCGTCAGCGAGCCGAGCGCGCCGGCCAGCGGCGACGTGCCCGCCAGGTCGTGCGTATAGGTCAGCGGCACGTCGAGATCCCAGCCGTTGAACACGTTCTTGTAGCTGAGCGTCCAGGCGATTTCCAGCGCGAGCGCGTTGCGCGTGTTCGCGAGCGTCGTCGAGCCGCCGAGCGCCGAGATGCTGCCCGCGTGCACGTACGTGAGTTCGCCGACCAGCGACTGCGAGTTCGCGAGGAAGCTCGGCCCGATCGAGTAGATGCCGGACAGGTTGGTCTGCAGCACGTTCGCGCGCGTCGACTGCGGGCCCGTCGCCGTATTGACGAGCACGGCCGCGCCCTGGCGGTACGACACTTCGCCCGCGACGTTCACGGGGCCGACCTGCGTCGAGAAGCTCGCGCCGGTCAGCTTGATGTTGTTGAAGTAGGTCTGCTGGTACTGGAGCGTCGGGAAGAACGTCGTGACGACGCTCGGGTTCATGTCGTTGTAGTGCAGGTAGTACAGGCCGAGCTCGGTGTCGCCGAGCACGCGGAAGCGCGCGCCGATCCCCCACTGGTTGCGTGCGCTCGGCTTGTCGTCGGGGCCGCGCGGAATCAGCATCCCGCCCGGGCCGATGATGTACTGCGCGCCGGGGCCAACCACGTCCGAATAGCTCCAGTAGGTGCCCGGCGCGGTGAGGCGGTTCTCCTTGAACGCGAACTGGTAATACGCGAGCAGGCTGAAGTTCGGCGTGATCTGCCACTGCGTCGAGATCTGCGGCACCGGCAGCAGGATGTCCTTCACCTCCGCGCCTGCCATATACGACTTGGTTGCGTCGGCGGGCCCCTGCGCACCCGCGATGTTCGGGAAGAACAGGCTTTCGCCCCACGCGACGACCTGGTCGCCGACCTTCACGTTCAGGCTCGTCGAGCCGATGTGGAACGTGTTGTATGCATACGCGGCCAGCAGCGTCGTGTGGCCGCCCGACCAGTAGCGCGCGTCGCTCGTGAAGTTGTTGTACTGGCCCGAGTGGTTCACGGTGCCCGGCGCGTCGTTGTAGTTCGGGCGGTGGTACGCCTGGTCGTAGAACGTGTCCGCGCGGACGAACACACCCCAGTCGTCGTGCTTCAGGTTCACTTCGCCGAGCAGGCTGACCTGGTTCTCGATCAGCTTGTTCTTCGCGAAGTTGCGGTCGCCGTCGTCGCCGTTGATGTTCGCCGGCGTCAGCAGATTGCCGCTCGGTGCGCGCGTGCGCATGCCGAGGCCGTAACTGAGCGTGAACGTATAGTCCAGCGTCGTGTCGGCGCCAAGCTCGATCGTGCTGCCTGCGTGCGCGTTCGGAACGGCGCACGTCAGCAGCGCGGCGGCCAGCGTCGACAGCGTGGCGGTTGCCCGCTTGTCGGTACGGCGCGAAATCCGTTGATGCATGGTGTCTCCTCTTGGGGGTATCGACGACGGTCGACTTTGTGTGTTGTCGTGAGAGGCAGAGTAGGGAGATCGCGGTAGCAGGGAATCGTCGAAATGAACTAGATGACTTCCCTAGGACTGGAAACGATTGGCCCGCACCGCATGCATTGCGTGCATCAACGTGCGGCCGCCTGCGCGGCGGTCAGGAACGCCGGCCGCTCGCCGCCGCCGTCGAGCCGCAGATTCGCGCCCGATGTGTACGACGCGTCGGGCGACGCGAGGAACAGGCATGCGGATGCGACGTCGTCGGGCGTCGCGAGCCGTCCGGCGGGAATCGTCGTGCGGATCGCGTCGAGCGCTTCGTCGTCGCCATAGTGGCCTTCGGTGGCCGATTCCGTCTGCACGAGGCTCGGGCTGATCGCGCACACGCGCACGCGCGGCGCCCACTCGACCGCGAGCGACGTGACGGCATTGACGAGGCCTGCTTTCGCGGCGCCGTACGCGGCCGTGCCGGGCGACGGCCGCGATGCGCTGACGCTCGCGATGAACAGCATCACGCCGCCTTCCGGCTGCGGCTGCATGATCGCGTTCACGCGCTGCGCGAGCTGCAGCGGCGCGATCAGGTTCAGCCGCACGATCGATTCGGTGAAGCGCGGCGACGCGTCGGCCGCGAGCGCGAACGGCGAGCCGCCCGCGTTGTTGACGAGCACGTCGAGGCCGCCCGCCGCGTCGCGGATCGCCGCGAGCATCGCGTCGACCTGCTCGATGTCGCGCAGGTCGGCCGCGACGAACGCCGCCGTGCGGCCGCCGGCCGAAGGCGGCGTGTCGGGCGCGCTGCGTCCGCAGACGAACACGCGTGCCCCTGCCGCGAGAAACCGCTCGGCGATGCGCCGCCCGATGCCCTTGGTGCCGCCCGTCACGAGCACCGTCTTGCCGCTGTAGTCGAATCCGTTCATCGTCAGCCTCCGTTTCGGTGGGCCGATGATAGGAAGAAGCGCGCGCGGCTTCGTAGTCTGAAAGGATGATGCCGGCCGGCGCCGGCGGCGCAATCATCGTGGCCAGGCATCCATCGAACGACGAAGGAGACAACCCGCGATGACGATCCCCACGACGCCGCCGGCCGGCATCTTCACCGACGTACCGGGCGGCTTGCGCCTGCACCATTACGAGGCGGGCGAGGGCCGGCCGGTGGTGTTCATCCACGGCAGCGGCCCGGGCGCCAGCGGTTTCAGCAACTTCAAGCACAACGTCCCGGCGTTCGCGGCGGCCGGCTATCGCGCGATCGTCGTCGACCTGCCCGGCTACGGGCAGTCGTCGAAACCGTCCGACGTCGCCTACACGCTCGATTTCTTCGTCGGCGCGCTGCATGCGCAGTTGGCCGCGCTCGGCATCGGGCCGGCCGTGCTGCTCGGCAACTCGCTCGGCGGCGCGATCGCGCTGAAATATGCACTCGACTATCCCGATGAGGTCGACGGGCTGATCATGATGGCGCCGGGCGGCGTCGAGGATCGCGACACCTATTTCCGGATGGAAGGGATTCAGCGGATGGTGAAGCTGTTCACCAATCGCCAGATGAATGACGACACGATGCGCGAGCTGCTGACGCTGCTCGTGCACGACCCGGCGATCGTCACCGACGCGCTGGTGGCCGAGCGGATGAAGGTGTGCGTCGAACAGCCGACCGAAGTGCTGTCGACGATGAGCGTGCCGAACCTGACCGATGCGCTCGGCGACTTGCGCAGCCCCGTGCTCGGTTTCTGGGGCACGGACGACCGCTTCAATCCGGTCGGCGGCGCGCTGAAGTTCCTCGAACGCTGCCGCGACGCGCGCTTCGTGCTGATGAACCGGTGCGGCCACTGGGTGATGGTGGAACACGCCGATTATTTCAATCGGGAATGCCTCGATTTTCTTGCGACGCGGATTGCGCGATAACGCCGGATCCCCTTGAAGGCCGCCCCGCACGCGGGCGGCCCCGGCATGGGCCGCTCATCTGAATACACGGAGACACCATGAAACTCATCGAAGAACTGTTCGACCTGCGCGGCAAGGTGGCCGCGATCACCGGCGGCGCGCGCGGCATCGGCGCGGAGACGGCGCGCACGCTGGCGGCGGCCGGCGCGAGCGTCGCGATCCTCGACGTGCTGTCGCAGCCGGCGGAAGCGCTGGTCGAGGAAATCCGCGCGCAGGGCGGGCAGGCCGCGTTCTGGTCGCTCGACGTGACGCACGAGGCCGACGTGGCGCGCGTGTTCGGCGAGATCGTCGCGCGCTTCGGGCGCCTCGACGTGCTCGTGAACAACGCGGGCATCGAAGGGCACAACGTGCCGACGCACGAACTCACGCTCGCGCACTGGCAGCGCGTGCAGGACGTGAACGTCAACGGCGTGTTCCTGTGCACGCGCGCGGCGATTCCGCATATCGACGCGGCCGGCGGCGGGTCGATCGTGAACCTGTCGTCGATGTACGGGATCGTCGGCGGCCCCGACGTGCCCGCGTATCACGCGTCGAAGGCCGCGGTGCGGATGATGGCGAAGGTCGACGCGATGCTGTACGCGACGAAGAACATCCGCGCGAACTCGGTACACCCCGGCTATATCCGCACGCCGATGCTCGAGGAGGCGTTCCGCCAGATGGGGCAGGACCCCGATCGCGCATTCGAGTACATGCAGACAAACGTGCCGATGGCGAAGATCGGCAGCCCGCGCGACATCGCGGCCGGCATCCTGTATCTCGTGTCGCCGGCGGGCCGTTACGTGACCGGCGCGGAGCTCGTGATCGACGGCGGCTACACCGCGCGCTGACGCAACGCGATACACGCAACGGAACAGGAGACAGGCAGTTGAAAGTGCTCGTGGCAGTGAAACGCGTGGTCGACGCGAACGTGAAGGTCGGCGTGAAATCCGACCGGACCGGCGTCGACATCGCGAACGTGAAGATGTCGATGAACCCGTTCGACGAGATCGCGGTGGAAGAGGCCGTGCGGTTGAAGGAGGCCGGTGTCGCGACCGAAGTGATCGCCGTGTCGGTGGGCGTCGCGCAGGCGCAGGAAACGCTGCGTACGGCGCTCGCGATCGGCGCGGATCGCGCGATCCTCGTCGAATCGAATGAAGGCGTCGAGCCGCTTGGTGTCGCGAAGGTGCTGAAGGCGCTGGTCGACCGGGAGCAGCCTTCGCTCGTGATCCTCGGCAAGCAGGCGATCGACGACGATTCGAACCAGACCGGCCAGATGCTGGCTGCGCTCGCGGGCCTGCCGCAGGCGACGTTCGCATCGAAGGTGGTGATCGCCGACGGCCGCGCGACGGTTGCGCGCGAAGTCGACGGCGGCGCGGAAACGCTGTCGCTTCAACTGCCGGCCGTGGTGACCACGGACCTGCGTTTGAACGAGCCGCGCTACGTGACGCTGCCGAACATCATGAAGGCGAAGAAGAAGCCGCTGGAAGTCGTGAAACCCGATGACCTTGGCGTGGATGTGATGCCGCGCGTGAAGGTGCTCAAGGTGAACGAGCCGCCGAAGCGCGCGGCCGGCGTGAAGGTGCCGGACGTGCAGACGCTGGTCGGGAAGCTGAAGACCGAAGCCAGGGTGCTGTAACAGGGAACGCAACGAAATGACGATTCTGGTAATTGCGGAACACGACAATGCGTCGGTCAAGGCCGCGACGTTGAATGCCGTGGCAGCAGCGCAGGCGCTCGGCGCGGCCGGTGGTGGCGATATTCACGTGTTGATCGCGGGACACGGCGCGCAGGCGGCAGCCGATGCCGCGGCAAAGATCGCCGGTGTTTCGAAGGTGCTGCTGGCCGACGCGCCGCACTTGGCCGATGGTCTGGCCGAGAACGTCGAAGCGACCGCGCTGAACATCGCGAAGGACTACTCGCACATCCTCGCGCCGGCCACCGCGTACGGCAAGAACATCGCGCCGCGTATCGCCGCGAAGCTGGACGTCGCGCAGATTTCGGACATCACGGCGGTCGTTTCGGCCGATACGTTCGAGCGGCCAATCTACGCCGGCAACGCGATCGCGACGGTGCAGTCGGGCGATCCGGTCAAGGTCATCACGGTGCGTGCGACGGGTTTCGACCCGGTTGCGGCCGAAGGCGGCACGGCAGCGGTCGAGAAGATCGAAGCGGCGGCCGACGCAGGCATGTCGCAGTTCGTGAGCCGTGAAGTGACGAAGCTGGACCGTCCGGAACTTACCAGCGCGAAGATCATCGTGTCGGGCGGCCGCGGTCTGGGCAGCGGCGAGAACTTCGCGTTGGTGCTGGAGCCGTTGGCCGACAAGCTGCAGGCCGCGCTCGGCGCATCGCGCGCGGCGGTCGACGCGGGCTACGTGCCGAACGATTACCAGGTCGGCCAGACCGGCAAGATCGTTGCGCCGCAGTTGTACATCGCGGTCGGTATCTCCGGGGCGATCCAGCATCTCGCCGGCATGAAGGATTCGAAGGTGATCGTCGCGATCAACAAGGATCCGGAAGCGCCGATCTTCAGCGTGGCCGACTACGGCCTCGTCGGCGATCTGTTCGCGCTCGTGCCGGAAGCGGTCGCGGCGCTCTGACGATGCCGCTGTTCGAATTCAACGGGATGCGGCCGCGCGTCGATCCGTCCACGTATGTCGACCCGAGCGCGGTCGTGATCGGCGACGTGACGATCGGCGCGCGCTGCTATATCGGCCCGCATGCGAGCCTGCGCGGCGACTTCGGCGCGATCGTCGTCGACGACGGCAGCAACGTGCAGGACGGTTGCGTGCTGCATGTCGGGATCGGCGAGACGTGCCGGCTCGGCGTCAACAGCCACATCGGCCATGGTGCGATCGTGCATGGCGCGACGCTCGAACCGGACACGATGATCGGGATGAACGCGGTCGTGATGGACGGCGCGACGATCGGCAAGACGACGATCGTCGCCGCGTGCGCGTTCGTGAAGGCCGGGTACGACGTGCCGCGCGGCGTGCTGCTCGCGGGCGTGCCGGCGCGCGTCGTGCGGCGGCTGAGCGACGCGGAGATCGACGCGAAGGCGAACGGCACGCGGATTTATCAGCAGTTGGCGGCGGATTGTTTGAAGACGATCAGGCGGATTGACGGGTGAGCGGAGTGCCGGCGGACGGGGTTTCGACGAACGCGCGGGCCGCCCGTCACTCATGTCGGCTCGTGCTTGATCGCGCGAAAACCTTCCGCCGTCGACGTAAAGCCTGCAAATCCGAGTGCGGACAATGCTTGCTGGAGGTGATCCGAAAACGGCGTGCCGTAGACGTCCAGAATCGAATAGCCGTCTCGATGCATCTCCTTGTTGTGGTGATCGTCCACCGCGTCCAGTATTCCGGCACACCAGCTTTCGCGATCGCTGCCATATCGCAGGAATGTGGTCACGCCACCTTCGACGACTTGCCCGGGCAGGGCCGGTGACGCATTCCGGATCCGTGTGACCACGGCATCGTTCACGGGACTCGTCACGACCCACGTATGCGATGCGATGGCGGCGATATCGCGAATCCGCTCGCCACTTCCGGGATCGACGATCAGTGCGATGGTGTCCTGCTTCTTCATGGGCGTTCTCCGTTGTTCTTGCGAGGTTGCGAGTCGATTGCGCCCGCCGGTCGATCGGGACGATACCGGATCGATTGCGTCACACATCGCCGTTGGCTTAAGATCGGCGGGAATTCATCCCACGCCTTCAGCGACAATGAAAACGAGCATACGCCTGCGGGTCGCCGTCATTACCTCCGCCTTTGCGGTCTTCAACGTCTACATGCACATTCAGCAGTTCATCAGCGGCTGCGTATGGGTCAGGGGCCATCACCGCTGCAGTTTCGAAAACAGCGCGAATTTCGAAGGCTGGATGGATCTCGACCTGATGATCACGTGTTGCTGGGTCGCCGCCGCCGTGGTGGGCTGGGTGTCCGTCGCACAGGCGGCGAGGAAGCCGGGTTAGCGGGGCGACGCCCGGGTTCGAC
This sequence comes from Burkholderia pyrrocinia, assembly GCF_018417535.1. Classification (NCBI taxonomy): domain Bacteria; kingdom Pseudomonadati; phylum Pseudomonadota; class Betaproteobacteria; order Burkholderiales; family Burkholderiaceae; genus Burkholderia; species Burkholderia pyrrocinia. Next base: position 367,283 of record NZ_CP070978.1, read on the forward strand.
GAAACGGCCGCGACATCGCGCTCGATCGAATCGACGCTGTCAATCGGTGACAACGCGTATTCGCTGGTTGGCAGCGAAGCTGTTCCGAATCCATTCGAACGGGGAATGAACTCGCGAGCGGCTGTCGGCGGAAGCGATCATGACGATCCTCGGCGGCAAAAGCCGGTGAGCCGGCTTTGATTTCGCCGATGCCGTGCACTAGATTCGAAGCGTTCATGTGTCACAGAGCGCGAGGTAGAGCCATGACTCCGTGGGAGATTCAGGGCACCGAAATGATCAATTGCAATTGCTCATACGGTTGCCCTTGCCAGTTCAATGCGCTGCCGACCAACGGCAATTGCGAAGCGATGGGCGCGATTTCGATCGACAGCGGCCACTACGGCGACGTGGTGCTCGACGGCGTCAGGATCGCGGTCGTGTTCCAGTGGCCGGGGCCGATCCACGAAGGCAAGGGCAAGTGCCAGCCGATCGTCGACGAGCGCGCCAGTCCGGCACAGCGCGAAGCGGTGCTGAAGATCATGACCGGTCAGGATACCGATCCGTTTGCGACGATGTTCTCGGTATTCGCGTCGACGCTCGAGCAGGCGTTCGAGCCGATCTTCACGAAGATCGATTTCGACGTCGATGTCGATGCGCGGCGCGGCCGGATTCACGTCGACGGCGTGTTTGACGTCGCGGGCGAGCCGATTCGCAACCCGGTGACGGGCGCCGAGCATCGCGTGCGGATCGACCTGCCGTACGGCTTCGAATACGAGCTGGCCGAGATCGGTTCGGGCACGGGGCGCTCGCAAGGCAACATCGCGTTGAAGTTCGACGGAACCTATGTGCAGTTCGCGCGGCTGCACCTGAACAACCACGGGCTGATCCGGCATCGCGCCGCGGCATGACGCCGTTCGACACCTGGCTCGGGCGCGAGCGCGTCATCACGCTGCTCGGCATGGCCGCGCTCGTCGGCGTGTGCTGGTTCTATCTGTGGACGGGCGCGGGAACCGGCATGTCGGCGCTGGAGATGACGACGGTCGCGCTCTTTCCGCATCGACTGGCGGCCGACATGGGCAGTATGGATCCGTCGCTGCCGACCGTGATCGTGATGTGGTGGGTGATGATGATCGCGATGATGACGCCCAGCGCGGCGCCGCTCGTGATGCTGTACCGGCGCGTGCTGCGGCATCGCGGCGCGGACGGTTCGGGTGCCGCATTCACGTCGATGTCGCTGCTGGCCGGTTATCTGGCCGCATGGCTCGCGTTCTCGATCGGCGCGGCGTTGCTTCAGGTGCTGCTGCAGCCGGCCGGGCTGATCTCCGCGATGATGCTGTGGTCGAAGAGCGCTGTGCTTTCCGCGGTCGTTCTCGCGCTGGCCGGGCTCTATCAATTCTCGCCGCTGAAACGCGCGTGCCTTCGGCAATGCCGCGCGCCGGCCGGTTTTCTTGTCGCGCACTGGCGTCCGGGCGTCGTCGGCAGTTTCCTGCTCGGCGCACGCCACGGCATGGTTTGCGTGGGCTGCTGCTGGTTGCTGATGACGCTGCTGTTCGTCGGCGGCGTGATGAATGTCGTCTGGATTGCCGCGCTGTCGCTGTTCGTGTTCGCGGAAAAAATCCTGCCCGGCGGCGATCTTGTCGGGCGCGTGCTGGGTGTTGTGCTGATCGTCTGGGCCGGTGTGACGTTGATCGTGTGACCCGGATCACTCGCGTCCGGCGGCCGCCCCCGAGTCGTGATCCACGATGACTTTGTCGGCGCCCGCCTTGTACAGTCGCTTGCCGAGCTTCGGATAGTCGCACACGTCGTGTTCCGGACGATCGCCGGCAACGAGATAAACCAGGGGCCGGTTGCCCGTATTGAGCATCGTATGCGCGCTGCCGCCACGCGCGAATCCCATGAAGTCGCCCGCACTGACCGGATAGGCGTGGCCATCGATGATTGCCTCGCCGATGCCGGAGAGGATGTAGACGCATTCTTCCGCGTAGAGGTGCCGGTGATATTCCGTTGATTCGTGTCCCGGCATCAACGTCATCAGGTGAAAGCCGAGTTGCGTGAGCCCCGTTGCGTCGCCAAGCGACCTTTTCTGGCGGATTGCGTTCTCGTTCAACGGATGGACGGATCGCTCCGGTTCCATCGCCGCGATGTCGGCGGCTTTCAGGATTTCACGCGGGTTGCTCAGGGTCGTCATCGTCTGTCGTTTCCGAGGATCGGGGCGCCGGCGGCGCGCGAGGAGGGCGAATTCCGCGGGCTGGTACCGACGATAGCATCGTTGCACGCTCCCGAACGGCAATACGCGGCAGGACTTCGCGTCTCGTTGCGCGATGCTACGTAACGCAGGGGCGACGTTACGCAGGTGTTACCGGGACGTCGGGCCGGATTGCACCTCGGGGTTGAACCCGGATGCCGCGCGTCGGGCCGGCGATGCCTGTCGGCACGGCACGATCAGAGGCGATTGCGGGGGCGTCGTCGATATCGACGACGATGGCACGATAGATGCTTGCTGGAATGATCGCGCTGAATAACTAACGGGGGCTTCCATGCAAAATCGTTTCATCAAGGCGAACGTTGCGCTCGCCGCCATTGCCGCGGCGTGTGCGCTGGCAGCGTGCGGCGGCGGTGACGTTACGGCACCGCCGCTGGCCGGTAACAAGATCGGAACGAGTACGAGTGGAACCAGTGGTACGAGTGGAACCAGCGGGACGAGTGGAACCAGTGGTACGAGCGGGACCAGCAGCGGGACCAGTGGCACTAGTGGCACCAGCGGGACAAGCGGGACAAGCGGGACAAGCGGGACAAGCGGGACAAGCGGGACAAGCGGGACAAGCGGGACAAGCGGGACAAGCGGGACAAGCGGCACAAGCGGCACAAGCGGCACAAGCGGCACAAGCGGCACAAGCGGCACAAGCGGCACCAGCGGCACCAGCGGAATCGGCGGCACGAGCGGAACCAGCGGTACGCCCGGCACGAACGGCATCATCAGCTCCGTCGGCGCGGTCGTCACGGACGCGGGCGTCACGGTCGGCGGCGCAAGCCTGCCAGGCGGCGTCAGCAAGGGCGTGACCGCCGGGTCGGCCGACACGGTCACCGGCGTCGGCACGATCGTCCGCGATACGTCGAACGCCGTGAGCAGCGGCATCGGCCAGATCGGCTTCACGGCGAACCCGGTCGGCACGACGGTCGCCGGCCTCGGCACCATCGTCGGCTCGACCAGCAACCCGGTTACCGGTCTCGGCGAAACGGTGAAGGCGCTCGGCTCCGGCCCGCTGTCGCCGCTGGCGCCGATCACGACGCCGGTCGGCGGCCTGCTCGACACGGTGGCCGGCGGTCTGACATCGGGCGGCACCATGCTCGGCTCGGCCCTGTCGTCGGGCCCGGTCCAGCAGGCGACGCAGGCACTCAGCACGGCGATCACGCCGCTCGTGACGACGGCCGGCCAGCTCACGCAGCAGGTCGGCACGGCGACCGGCCTCGGTCAGCCGGTCGCCGGCCTGCTCGGGCAAGTCGGCGGGGCAATCACATCCGCCGGATGGAAGGTGACGTCTACGTCGCCGCAGCCGGTCGTCGGTGGTGCCGGTGACCTCGTCCGTGCGGTCGGCAATACGGTGACCAATGTGGGCGGGCTCGTGAACCCGAGCGGCGCGAACGGCGCAGTGCCGATAGCCGGTCTGGTGACGAGCGTGGTCGGCGGCATGCCGTGGGTCGTGCACGACGGTTCCGCTGCCGGCACGGGCGGAGGCACGCCGGCGGGCGGTCTCGCCAATCCGCTCGCGCCGGTTACGTCGCTGGTGGGCGGCCTGCTCGGCGGCGCGGTCGGCAAATAGCCGATCGGCGCCGAACGTCACACAGGCAAACGGCCGAATGGCCTTGGGCGGCCGGCAGGTACGGCCGCCCGAGGTTCAGGCCGGGATGTGTCGGCCGGCCATGAAAACCCGGCCCGCTACTTGCGGCCGTCATCGAACTTCGACGGCGGCCGCGCCAGCCCGCGCGCCGGCAGCGGCGTCGACATCACGATCGACGTGCGCGTTTCGCCGTACAGGTTGATGCGTTCGATCAACTGTTCGAGATGGGTCATGCTGGTGGCGACGAACCGCATGACATACGAGTCGGCGCCCGTCACGTGATGGCATTCGACGACTTCGGGAATCGTCTCCAGCAACTTGAGGAATTTCGCTTTCGCCGGCTGCGGCACCGTGATGCCGATCAGCGCGCTCACCGGATAACCGGCCGCGGCCGGATTGATCCGGGCCGTGTAGCCCTCGACGACGCCGGCCGTTTCAAGACGCTTCACGCGTTCCGTCACCGCCGGCACCGACAGGTGAACCTGACGGGCCAGCTCCGTATAGCTGATGCGGGCGTTGGCCTGCAGCAGCGCCAGTACCTTCCAGTCCAGATCGTCCATCGCGGCGGGATTTTTTAAGGAAGAATGGCCATTTTTCCTTAAAAACCGCATTCAGCGGTGGCCGGATTTTCCCTACGATGCCTGTTCAACCCGTTGCATGTGCAAGGAGCAGGCGATGCTGTTCATCAAGTCCGTCGTGATGGGGCTGTCGATCGCGGTGCCGGTCGGCCCGATCGGCATGCTGTGCATTCAGCGCAGCCTGAGCCGCGGTTTTCAGGCAGGGTTCGCGACGGGTGTCGGTGCCGCGTGCGCCGATGCGATCTACGGCCTGCTCGGCGCGTTGGGCATCGCGGGCATCGTCACCGCATTCCCGATGCTGACCGTCGGCCTGAAGATCGGCGGCGGTGCGTTCCTCGTGTGGCTCGCGTGGACGATCGTGCGCCAGGCGCCGGCCGCATCGGCGATGCAACGTGACCTGCCGCGCACGACGGTCCTGCGCGATTTCCTGACGACGTTCGGCCTGACGCTGTCGAACCCGATGACGATCCTGTCGTTCGTCGGGATTTTTGCTGCGCTCGGCCCGCTATCCGGCGCGCGGGAAGGGGCGATGTGGCCGGCCGTGGCGCTGATGGTCGCCGGCGTGTTCATCGGTTCCGCGACCTGGTGGCTGTGCCTGAGCAGCGCGACCGCCGCGCTGCGCACGAAGATGTCGTTCGCGTTCATGCACGGGCTGTCGCGCGTGTCGGCAGTCGTTATCGCGGCCTTCGGCGCGATCCAGTTGGTCGCGGGCCTGCGCGGCGTCATCTAGGCGCGCAAGGCGGCACCGTTCGACCGGATGTCGTCGACAACCGTCCGCAGATGGGCCAGCAGTTCGAGCATCACGGCTGCCCGAAAGATATCAAATATAAATTGTTTTCCTAACGCCTTGTCCATATGTATCAACGGAGTTGACACGTATGGAGCCGTCGACTATTATGAATCTACGTATCAACGACGTTGATACTACGGGGTAGCTACCCGGAGGTTGATAGACCTCAAACAACAAAATTGGGGAAACAACGATGGCTATTCAAACGCTCAAGCGTTGGGGAAATAGCCTTGCGGTGCGCATCCCGGCGAACGTTGCGCAAGAGGTGGCGTTTGCCGAGGGGCAAGAAGTTGATGTTCATGTGGTTGATGGCAAGGTGGAGATTCGTCCCCACGGCGCGATCAAGCGCTTTTCTCGCGAACGCTATTTGCAACAGCTTCGCGAAGCGAAGCTTGAGCCGCATCCGATCATCGACTTCGGCGAACCGCAGGGCAGTGAGTTCGGGGGACCGGACGAGCAAGCCTGACGCGGAACCAGAAGGACGGGAAAAAGATGCTCAACGGGATTCCGGAAGCAGGGGATGTAGTTCGGCCGTATATCGGGCCGAGCAAGGGTAACGAGCAGGACGGATATCGCGCAGTCGTGGTGATCACGCCAGCAGATATCAACGAACTGACTGGGCGGTTCGTCGGGCTACCGGTCACATCGACAGTGCGGGGCTGGGAATCGGAGATTCCGATTTCGAGTCTCGCGCGGCCGGGTGTGGCGCTCGTCGATCAGATCGTGAATCTTTCGTTCAAGGCGCGTCAGTTTCAATTCAAGGGTGAGCGCGCAACGGACGAGGAGATGGAGGCGATCAAATACGCGGTCCGGATGTACCTGGATCTGTAACATAACAACGGTGCCAGGTGGCACCGTTTTTCTTTGTGGTTTGTGTATCAGAAGTTGTTGCAATGTTTGGGGGAGTGCTGCGCGGCGTCGATGATGGACATCGGCGCTACACCGACCGCGTACGGCTGCTGGTCGAGATTTTGCCGGCGCTCGCGCAAGAGCCACGCTTCGCGCTCAATTTCCCGCGTGCTGCGGGCGTTCCACATCGCGTCACGCGTCGATGCTGGCCGTTCGCCTGAACCGGCTCGGCGCCACGCCCGTCCAGCGCACGAACGCGCGCCGGAACGCCTCCTCGCCGCCGAACCCGAGATACGCGGCTACCCGCGCGACCGGCCAGTCCGTCTCGTGCAGGCATCGCCGCGCGGCGTCGGCCAGGCATTGCTCGCGCAGCGCGTGATATCCGCTGCCTTCGGTAGCGAGCCGCCGCCGCAATGTCGCCTCGCTGACGCCAAGCCACGCGGCCAGCTCCGCGAGCGCCGGCAGCGTCTGTTCGTGCGCGAGCGCCGCATCGAGAAAGCCGCGCACCTGCTGCGCCCATGACACGACGACCGATGCCGCATCGATCAGACGAAACGGGAAATCGACGAGGAATGCGTCGAGTTCGCCCGGCTGCCGGATCACGCGGCAATCGAGCCGTGCCGCATCGAACGCGAAGCCGTAAGTCTTCCGGTCGATGTCGACCGGCGCGTTGAACAGCCCGAGCAGCGGCACCGCGTCGTCGCGGCGCGGATGGCCCAGCCACACGTCGGTCGGCCGCAGCGGCTGACCGATCAGCCAGCCGAACAGTTGCAGATAGCAGAACAGCCCCGTCAGGTCGACGAGGCACGCGGCCGGGCTGCGCGTGCGGCGCAGCGAGTCCATCCGGAACATCGCGCGAGCGTCGCGCACCGCAAGCGACAGCGCGCCGGCGCGCGGCGTCAGCATCTCGCAGAAGTCGCGCGCGCAGCGGATCGCGTCGGCGAGCGTCGCGCAGCTCAGCAGGCAGCGGCACATCAGGTCGACTTCCTGCTTGCGCATCGGCGGATGGCCGTCGCCGCGTGCGACCTGCGCCTCGAGCCGCTCGATCGCGTCGCGGTACAGCGCGACGAAATCGCCCGCCGTCGTCGCGTCTTGCGGCGGCTGTACGTCGCGATTGGCCGGCGGCGCGCCGCTGCGCGCGAGTTCGCTCAGCAGACGCGCACCGAAGCCCGGCAGGATGCGGCCGCTCGTCGGCATGGCGCGCTGTTTCATATGTCTCCCGTTCTGATCGTTGCGACAGGGGGCGGTGAGCGCGCCGGTAGGGGTTCGCGAACCGTCGCCACGCAAGAATGCTATCCACGCCGGCCGCCTTCGGCCTCGCCGGAACGGCGTAGGCCGGCACAACGCATCCCGCCACGAACGACCACGGACGACACGCGAATGATCCAGATCGTAGACGAAATCACGCTCGCGCCCGAGCGCATTCCCGACGTGCTGGCGCTGCTGCACGACCGTTACCTGCCGGGCCACGCGGCGCGCGGGCTGACGGTGGCCGGCCGCTGGGTGTCGCCGCCCGTCGCGGTGCCGGGGCAGCCGAGCACGCTGTGGCTGACGTGGCACGTCGCCGATGCGCCGGCCTACTACCGGATGCGTGGGCTGACCGATGGCGACGTGGTCGCGCTCTGGAGGGCAGTCGACGGAATGTGCGACGCGCGTAGTCGTCATGTGATGACGGACGCCGACACGCCGCTACCCGCACTGACGGAGGTCGACCATGCGGCATGACACGGCCCAGGTGTTCGTTTCGGCAGATCGCGGCGCAGACGCAATCGAGCGTGCATTGCGCGAGGCCGCGCACGCGCTGCCAGGTGCAACCCGTGTCGCGCTGGCCCGCAATCATGAAGGTTGCTGGGGCGCCGGCGACTACACGCTCGACGTGCTGCGCGACGAACGATCGGCTGATCGCGCAACGGATTTCGCGGCGCTGGCGCAACTGCCGGGAATCACACGCATCGACGGCGCCGCGTGCCGCGCGATCGGAGGCGGCCTGCGCGAGCCGAAGTTGCGCGATGGCGTGTGGCGCACGTTGATGCTGCGCGTACGGCCGCAGGCAAGCGAAGCACAGGTTGTCGCGCTGGAGCGCGAGTTGCTGCACATGCCCGCGTTCATGCCAGGCATCCGCAACTGGCGCCTGAGCCGGATCGAGGCGCCGGGCGCCTGGACGCACGTATGGCAACAGGAGTTCGCGCAAGTCGGCGATCTGCTCGGCGAATACCTGATGCATCCGTATCACTGGGGCTGGGTCGACCGCCGGTTCGACGCCGAAAGCCCCGACTGGACGGTCGATGCGATTTCGCATGCGTTCTGTCCGCTCGCGTCGAGCCTGCTGGCCGATACGGCGGCGTGACACGTAGCGCACCGCACCGCAGCGCAGCGCACCGCACACCAAGCCTACAAAAACCCTGGAGACACGAAGATGCGAGCCCTTTTGATCGACCGCGTCGGGCATTCCGACGCGTTACGGCTGGCCGACGTTCCCGTACCGAAACCGGGCCCCGGCGACGTGCTGATCCGCGTCGCATACGCGGGCGTCAATCCCGCCGACTGGAAATGCCGCGAAGGCTATCTCGGCGCGTTCATGCAATACACGTTTCCGTTCGTGATCGGTTTCGATGCGGCGGGCGTTGTCGAAGCGGTCGGCGACGGCGTCGCGGGTTTCGCGCCCGGCATGCGCGTGTTCGCGCAGACCGACGTCGGCGCGGGGCGCTGGGGCGCGTATGCGGAATTCGTCGCGGTGCGCCACGACTCGGTCGTGCGCCTGCCCGACGCGGTGGGCTTCGCGGAAGCGGCCGCGACGCCGACGCCCGCGCTGGCCGCATGGGCCGGCCTGTTCGACGACGGCGGGCTGTGCTCGGGGCAGACCGTGCTGGTGCACGGCGGCGCGGGCGCGGTCGGCACGTTCGCGATCCAGCTCGCGGCACAGGCCGGCGCGCGCGTTGCGGCGACGTGTTCGGCGCGCAACCGCGACACGGTCGAATCGTTGGGCGCGGAGGTCGGCATCGACTATCGCGCGCAGGACATCGCCGCAGCGGTGCGCGCATGGGCGCCGGGCGGCGTCGACCTCGTGCTCGACGCGGTCGGCGGCGACTCGCTGCCCGCCGCGCTCGACCTGCTTGCGCCGGGCGGCACGCTCGTGAACATCATGACGCTCGCGGCCGGCGACGCCGAGCGGCTGGCCGCGACGGGTGCCGACGCCGCGCAGCGCGGGCTGCGCACCGCGATGACGTACAGCCGGATGCCGAGCGGCAACACGCTCGCATCGATCGCCGAACGGCTCGGCCGACGTGCGTTGCGGGTGCCGCGCTTCGACAGTTTCCCGCTCGAACAGGCCGCGCGGGCGCTCGATCTCGTTCAAACGGGCGAGGCGAAAACCAAGCTCGTGCTGCACGTTGCGGATATCGTGGCCTGAACGGCTCGCACTCAAATCACTGGAGACATCATGACCGACACCCGAACCGCGATCCTCGCGGGCAAGTGCGCACTCGTGACCGGCGCGAGCCGCGGCATCGGCCGCGCGATCGCGCAGCGCCTCGCATCCGAAGGCGCGACCGTCGTCGTGACGGCGCGCAGCCTCACGCAATCGGCCACGACCGCCGGCACGCTGGCCGAAACCGTCGCGCTGATCGAACAGGCCGGCGGCCGTGCGATCGCACTCGCGGCCGACCTGTCGAACGCGGCCGAGCGCGACGCGCTCGTCGCGCGTGCGGCCGACGCGGCCGGCGGCCTCGACATCCTCGTCAACAACGCGGGCGTGGCCGACTACGCGTGCGTCGACGCGATGCCGATGGCGATGTTCGACACGACGATCGAACACTATCTGAGGATTCCGTTCGCGCTCGCGCAGGCCGCGATTCCGCTGATGCGCGCGCGCGGCGCGGGCTGGATCGTGAACGTCGGCTCGGTGACGGCGCTGCCGCCGCTGCGGCCGTTCGACGATTTCGCGCGCGCGGGCGGCGCGACCGTCTACGCGGCGGTGAAGGCCGCGCTGTCGCGCTTCACGCAGGGGCTCGCGGCCGAACTGGAAGCCGACGGCATCGCGGTGAATCTCGTCGCGCCGAGCACGGCGATCCGCACGCCGGGCGCGGCGCGCTACATCCCCGAAGGCTATCCGACCGAAGATGTTGCGTATCTCGCCGAAACCGCGCTCGCGCTGTGCAGCCTGCCGGCGCGCGAACGCACGGGGCTCGTCACGCACAGCCTGCATTTCCCGCTCGCGCAGCACCTTGCGGTGCGTTCGCTCGACGGCCGCACGCTGCTGCCGCCGCCGGCGATTCCCGCGTACGCGCATCCCCACATCGACCCGACAGGACGCTGACATGACGAATTCGATTCGCTTCGACGGCGGTACCGCCGTGATCACCGGCGCGGCCAGCGGCATCGGCAGCGGGCTCGCGCGCCACGCGGCCGCGCTCGGCATGCGCGTCGTGCTGGCCGATCTCGATCCGGCGAAGCTCGACGCGTTCGCCGCGACGCTCGACACTGACGTGCTGTGCGTGCCGACCGACGTCAGCCGCCCCGAAGCCGTCGACGCGCTCGCGGAAGCCGCATGGCGGCGCTTCGGCGGCGTCGACCTGCTGTTCAACAACGCGGGCGTGATGGCGACCGGCTTTAGCTGGGAAATCACGCCGGAACGCTTCGAGCGCAGCTTCGCGATCAACGTGCACGGCGTGCTGAACGGGATCCGCAGCTTCGTGCCGCGGATGCTGGAACGCAACGTGCCGGCGCGGGTCGTGAACACCGCGTCGATCGGCGGCTTCCTGCCGAGCCCGTTGATGTCGCCTTATTCGGCGACGAAATTCGCGGTGGTTGCGCTGACCGAATCGCTGTACGGAGAACTGAAGATGCTCGGCGCGCCGGTCGGCGTGTCGCTGCTCGCGCCGGGCCCCGTGCAGTCGGGCATCTTCAACGATCCGTTCGGCGCCGCGCACGACCGGCCCGAGGTGCGCGGCTTCGTCGACACGATGCGCGCGATGCTGAACGCGCACGGGCTCACGCCCGACGCATTCGCCGAGCGGGCGTTCGACGGCATCCGCGCAGGGCGCTACTGGTTGATTCCGCAACCGGAGATGATCGACGGCGCGCTGCAGCGGCGCACCGACGACATCCTCGCCGCACGCGATCCGTCGCTGCCGTCGTTCCGACAATGACGACCGGGCGCGGCAGCGGCGACCGGCGCGCCGTTACATGCGGGTGCCGGTGTGCGTGCGACCGCTCGGGTCGCCGCCGCGGTCGGGCGGCGTATTGTTCTGATCGATCTTCGCGAGCACGAAGCCGGCAGGTGGCAACGCGCCGGGCGAACGGTGGGTCGCCTGCGCGACGGCGTCGTGCGGCGATGCGGCGGGGAAACCGGATGACGTAACGCCCGGTTGAGCGAACGCCGAAAGGGAAGCGGCCGCCAGGGCGGCGGCGACGATCGCGTGCGTGTTCATGGTGGCTCCTTCACGACTGACTTCGGGACAACGTAATCAGTCTAGGGCGCGAAACTTAACGCGGCGTGAAGGAGCGGCGGCGCGCGGATGACGGAATCTTTCCGCGCGCCGCGATGGTCAGGCCGACGCCGACACCAGCGCGCAGAAGTTCTCCAGGTCGACGTTGCCGCCGCTGATCACGACGCCGACGCGCTTGCCCTGCAATGCGTCCTTCATCCGTCGCACCGCGGCGAACGACAGGCAGCCGGTCGGCTCGACGACAATCTTCATACGAGTCGCGAAGAAGCGCATGCAGTCGACGAGTTCCGCGTCCGTCGCGGTCAGGATGTCGTCGACGTCGCGGCGGATGATCGGGAACGTCAGGTTGCCGAGGTGCTGCGTCTGCGCGCCGTCGGCGATCGTGCGCGGCGTATCGATATGCACGATCGCGCCGGACTGGAACGATTGCTGACCGTCGTTGCCGGCTTCAGGCTCGACGCCGTACAACTGCGCGTGCGGCGCCAGCGCACGGGTGGCCAGCGCGGTGCCCGACAGCAGCCCGCCGCCGCCGAGCGGCGTGAAGACCGCGTCGAGCGGCCCGACTTCGTCGAACAGTTCCTTCGCCGCCGTGCCCTGGCCGGCGATCACGTCCGGATGGTCGTAGGGCGGGATCAGCGTGAGCCCGTGCTTCTCCGCGAGATCGCGCCCGATCTGCTCGCGATCCTCGGTGTAGCGGTCGTAGGTCACCACGTTGCCGCCGTAGCCGCGCGTCGCGGCCATCTTCGCGGCCGGCGCATCCTGCGGCATCACGATCGTCGCCGGGATGCCGAGGATGCGCGCCGCCAGCGCGATCGCCTGCGCATGGTTGCCGGACGAGAACGCGACGCCGCCGTGGCGGCGCTGCTCGGCATCGAAGCGCGACAGCGCGTTGAAGGCGCCGCGGAACTTGAATGCGCCCATGCGCTGCAGGTTCTCGCACTTGAAGAACACCTGCGCGCCGAGCGCTTCGTCGATCGTCCGCGACGTCATCACCGGCGTGCGGTGCGCGTGGCCTTCGAGCCGCGCCGCCGCGGCGGCAACGTCGTCGTACGTGGGGAGAGTCGGAGAGTTCATGGTTGCTCGAGGGTCGGAAAGTTCAGTCAACATGAAAGCAGAGCGCTTGCGTCATTTCGCATCGTTGTACACGGTCGCGCGCGATACGCCGAGATGCTGCGACACGATCTCCATCGCGCGGCGCACCTCGAGGAAGCCGTCGGCCTTCAGCGTCTGCATCAGCTCGCGGCGCTGGTCGGTCTTCAGTTCGCGCGGCGTCGTCGCGAGGCGCGTCGCGAACGCGTCGATGCGTTGCCGGATCGCGTCCGCGCCGGCCGGGTCGAGCGTTTCGGCGATGGTTTCGCCGTCGGTGCTGCAGAACTGGTTCAGCATGCCCTGGAAGCCGCGAAACAGCGTGACGTCGGCATTCAGGCACAGCGCGGCCACATAGCGGCCGGTCGAATCCTTGACGCCGATCGACGTGCTTTTCGCGGTGCGGCCGTCGGCGAAGCGGTTCGGGTAGTTCGCGAGCACTTGCGGGAAATCGTCGTCCGCGATGCGGGCAAGGCCGAGCTCGGTCGCGGGATCGCCGACCGCGCGTCCGGACAGGTTGTTGTGGATCGCGAGGATCGCGTGCTTCGGCGTGCGCAGGTCATGGACCACGACCTCGGTGAACGGCGCGAACATCTCGCCGAGCCCTTCGGCGATGCGCCGCACCTGCTCGATCAGCGATGCCTGCTCCGATAGCGCTTTGTTCCGGGTGGTGGTCATGGTGTGTTCACGTTCGGGTTGCGGATCGATGCGATGGTTTCGGTCAACCGGTGTATTCGGGGCCGTCGGTCGTTTCCGGCCGCGTGATGTCGGCCAGCAACGGGCGCGCGATCCGTACGTAGTCGGCCGCATCGAGCACGACCGAACGGTCGAGGCGGCCCGCGTTGAACGCGATCTCGTCGTTGCGTTCGACCAGCGCGGGATCGACGACGAGCGTCACGTTGCCGTCGAACACGAACGGCGGCACGGCGCCCATCACGCAGCGGGTGACGGCGGCCGCGAGCTCGGGCGGCGCGAGCGTCGCCTTGCGGCGGCCGACGGCATCGGCGACTTTGCGGAAATCGATCTTCAGGTGGCCGGGAATCACGGCGAGCGCGGTTGTGTCGCCGCCGTCCTTGAACGTGCACAGCATCGCCTTCGCGCCTTGTTCGGGGCGCGTGCCGCGGATCGCGGCGATTACGTCGGATTTACCTTCCGCCGGATGCTCCAGCACGCGGAAACGGGCGCCGGATGTGTTCAGCAGTTCGCAAAGCGTGTCGAAAACGGGGTAGTCGTTCATGTCGCTCCGGGTGGGTTGGGCCGAGGAATCGCGGCGTGCACGCAATGAAGGGTGGCTGCGGGCTGGTCGATGGATTGTCCAATTGTAGACGTTTTGTCGTGAGCATGGCAAAAACGTGTGTCGCCGCGGAGCGGCGGCCGTTGTCATGGGAAACGGGGGGGGGGCGAAAGAATGACTCCTCGCGGAATGGTGCGGAACATGGAGAGAACTGTCGGCGTTCGGCCAGGAAGGGACGTTCGCGCCTGCCGGGGAAGGTCCGCTGCTCGGCCCGTACCGGCCGTCACTCTCCGGAGAAGCTGTCTGCTTGCGCCGTGCTTCAACAACGGCGTGACCACACGCATAAGCCTTCCCGAGCTGTGACACGTAGAGTTGCTTGGACTATCTGTCCGTTCTGCTATACCCAATTCATGAGCTGTGCGCGGCCCACGCGCCGCACGGCGAGTCGAGTGCCCGTTGCGACTGGCGCGACACATGGGCAACACGTCGGTGGGAACTGCTTCTTCGGGCTGGAGGCTGGCAGGAGGCTGACATGGCAAATTACCTGTTCGTAGAATCGCGCGGTCCATATGGTGCGGGGGATCCCGAGCACGTCGAGGAACTGGTCAGGGGCGTACGCCAGAGGGGCAACACGGTCACACTGTTCCTGGTTCAGAACGGCGTGCTTTCCACTCGCCCGGGCGCAAAATTCAGCGAGCGATATGCGGCGCTGACGCGCAGCGGCGTCACCGTTCTTGCCGATGAATTCTCCCTGCGCGAGCGGGCGATCGAACGGCTGGCGGAAGGTGTCCAGAAGGCGGACATCGGGCAACTCGTGGATCTTCTCTTTGTGGCTGGGACCAAGGCCATTTGGCACTGAATCAAGGAGAACGTGATGGCTATTGGTATGAAACTGACCCTGGCACTGATGGATCCTCCATATGAGAAGGCAGCGAGCACGACGGCGCTGCGCATTGTGGATGCCGCACTGCGACGGGGGCACGACGTAACGGTGTTCGCCTACGAAGGTGCCGTCAATCTGACCATGAAGGCGCAAGCCCCGCATGCCAATCCGGTCAAGGGCACATCCGTGGAGGAGGAGGATCACCCGACAACCAGGGACTGGGTGGCAGCCTTGTTTCAACTCGCTGCCCAGCAGGGTGTCAAGCTCGATTGGATCAACTGCGGCCTGTGTGTGGACGAACGCGGCGCAGGCGACTGGATCGAGGGTCCCCGCCGAGGCAGTCCGAAGGATTTTCTCGACTCCACGATCCAGAGCAACGCTGTGCTGGTAATCCCGACGAAATAGGAGTCGCGCCATGAAAATCCTGAGCATTGTCGAGACAGCGTACCGGGCTACCCTGGAAGAACAGGACGACACCATCCTGTGGCTGAACCATGTGCTGAAAAACGCCGGCGCGGACATCAGCCTGCTGCTGTGCGGAAGCGCCGTGAACTATGCAGCGCGCGGGCAGGACGCCACCGGCCTTGCCTTCGGCACGCGCCGGCAGGTCCATCCGCCGGCGCTCGACAAGGATCTCGACAAAATGATCGGCGTCGGCGTTGCCGTGTATGCGGTCGACGAGGACATGCGTGACTGTGGACTGGCACAGGAAGATGTCATCGGCGGCCTGACGCTGCTCGCGCGTGCCGAGATCCCCGCCCTGTTCGACCGCTTCGATCAGGTCTGGCACTGGTAACGGCTCGAGGCTGCACCGCATTCTGCTGACCGGAGGGAACGCTTGCGTTTCGCTCGCAACCGTTGCGGCATGCCGTCAGGGGGCGCCCCGGCCATACGCAACGGTCGCCGAGCGGAGCGTTGCAGCGATTCCCGATAGTCGCGTGCAGGCCGGGGAGCGAACGGTCGCGAGCTTTGACCGAGCGGCTCCAATGGGTTGTCAAGCGGCTATCGCCGAGCGTGTCCTTTGGCGCGCGCCGAATGACCTTTGGCGCAACTGCGATCACGGAGGATGACGAATCGTCGAGAGCCGGATTCGCCAATACGGTTTACTCGGCAGTTGCCTGACGTTCGTCGCAGGCTTGACGGCGGATCGATTCGACTGCCGGGGTTGCATACGAAATCGTGGAAGCTAGACTGGAAATTCCCCATGCATACCATGGAGGGAGACATGACGACCATCTATGTCGTGAAGACCGGTGAGCAGTTCCTCTGCACCGGTGAGGATGGCGACATCGGCATGGCACCGGTGATTGAAGACGCCATGTCCTTTCTGTCGTATGAGGAAGCGAAAAAAGCCGCGAACGAGAACGCCGACCCCGGATACGAAATCGTGGCCGTCAACATCACCGGCCGCTGACGCGGCGTTCGTTGCCGGGCGCTCGGTGACGGAGGGTACTCGCAATTTTGCTCGGTCCATGCGATACGGTGTCCGGTTGGCTGCGTCCCAAATCATCTGCGAACAGGCAAGGTCGCGCATCGAGATTCGCACGATGCGGCCAACCGAATGCCGCCACGGTGCGGGCGTCACGGCCTCGCGCGCGTCGCGAGCACGGTGGGGCGTTGTCTCGGTTCGGCCAGAAGCGGCCACTCGAAAATACCAAGTCGAGCGATTGTTTCGGGTCGACAGGACCCATTGGTCGCGCGCTGGATCATGGATGGCCTGGCAGGACTCGGGCCTTGTTTCGGGCAGTTGGCGGCGATGCAGGTGCGCGCGTGGCGGGTTGCGCGGCCACTGGCGCGTTTGCTGTTGATGCAATCGGGGCTGGCGCTGGCGGCAGTGCTGCTCATCGGTGTCCCGTAGTACAGCTTGCCGGCGCGGTGTGGGGCGCCCGGCGCCGCTACGTTTTTCAGTGGCGATCGACGTCGATCCTTTTGACCATCGATGTGCGCGGTGCAATCAGCGCGGCAACCGCTAGAATTGCGGTTTTAGCCCGGAATACCCCCCATGTCTTTTGCCTCGCTTGGCCTGATCGATCCCTTGCTGCGCAATGTGCAGGACCGCAATTACCAGACACCTACGCCGGTGCAGGCCAAGGCGATTCCTGCCGTGCTCAGTGGCAAGGACGTCATGGCTGCGGCACAGACCGGCACCGGCAAAACGGCGGGTTTTGCGCTTCCGCTGTTGCAACGGCTGGTGCAACACGGCCCGGCGGTGTCCAGCAACCGCGCGCGTGTTCTGGTGCTGGTGCCCACGCGTGAACTGGCTGAACAGGTGCTGCAAAGCTTTATCGATTACGGCAAAGGCCTCGACTTGCGATTTCTGGCCGCGTACGGCGGTGTGAGCATCAACCCGCAGATGATGAAGTTGCGCAAGGGCGTGGATGTGCTCGTTGCCACGCCGGGCCGTTTGCTGGATCTCAACCGCCAGAACGCAGTGCAGTTCGACCAAGTACAAACGCTGGTGCTGGATGAGGCCGACCGCATGCTGGATCTGGGCTTCGCGCGCGAACTCGACGCCGTTTTCGCCGCGTTGCCCGCTCGGCGCCAGACTCTGCTGTTCTCGGCCACGTTTACCGATGATATCCGCGCCATGGCGGCGGGCATTCTGCGCGGCCCGGTCAATATCAGCGTCAGCCCGCCCAATGCCACGGCCAGCAAGATCAAGCAGTGGGTGGTGCCGGTGGATAAGAGGAACAAGCCTGACCTCTTCATGCACCTTGTGGCCGAGAACAGCTGGGAGCACGCGCTGGTATTCGTCAAAACCCGCAAAGGCGTGGATTACCTGGCGGCCATGCTGGATGAAGCGGGCTATGCGATCGACACCATCCACGGCGACAAACCGCAACCCGCGCGCCTGCGTGCGCTGGAGCGCTTCAAGACGGGCGAAATACAGATGCTGGTAGCCACCGATGTGGCTGCGCGCGGGCTGGATATCGACGACCTGCCGCTGGTGATCAACGTTGATTTGCCGATCGTGGCGCAAGACTATGTGCACCGTATTGGCCGTACCGGCCGCGCGGGCGCCAGCGGCGTGGCGGTGTCCCTTGTGTGTGCCGATGAAGCGCCGCAACTGGCCGCGATCGAAGCGCTGATCCGGCAAACGCTGCCCCGTGAAGAAGAGCCGGGTTTCGAAGCCGAACACCGCGTGCCGGAAACCAGCGCAACGGGCCAGATTATCAAGAAACCCAAAAAGCCCAAGAAGCCCAAAGTGCCGCAAGCTGCGTCGGGCGTCATGCAGGTGCCCGGCAAAAAACCGCGCGCGCAAAATGGCGAAAGCAAGCGCAAGCCTGGGGCGCAGCGCGCTGTGGCCGCGGGTAAAGGCTCAAGTTTGTCCAGCGGTAACCCATTCAGCGTACAAAAGCCACGCAGCAAACCGGCCAGCAAGCCGGCGGCGGGGTCACGCAAGCCGGCTGGCAAACCCGCTGGTGGCCGCGGCAAACGTCAACCCTGATCCGTGGGGATGTGTAACGCCAGCCCTTGAACAGGCTGGCGCGTTGTCTCGGTTCGGCCATCTACCGACATCGACCCGCACTTTCGAACTGCCATTCAAACGTCGCTTCCGCCCAGGCAATGGACCTTCGTGCGCGGATTTCGTCAGTCATGTAGCCGGCCGTTGATTACATCCCTGTTTCATTCCTGGCCGCAGGCGGCACCTGCGGCACGCCGTGCGGGCGACGCACGCGGAACGCCGTGAATTTCGATGCGTTACCGCGAATTCATTGCACGCGACCTATACTTTCAAAATCATTTCGCCCGCGACAAGGAGGCGCAATCGTGCTCGACGTACTTCGCGCGGCATCCCGCGCGGCCATTCACGCAAGACCCATGACTACTGTCGTAAGAGGAAGACATCATGACGCGCAAATACATCGATTGCCGGGAATTCCCGAGCGAAATGAATTGTTCCATTGCGCTATCCGCGGATTCCGAAAACGAGTTGCTCGAGGCGGCCGTACAGCATGCGGTCGCGGTTCACAAGCATGCCGATTCGCCGGAGCTGCGTTCACAGCTGAAAACGCTGTTTCATGACGGCACGCCACCCGTTGAAACACCGCGTCACGCGTAACGCTGGCGCGACAAACTGAAGAGCAGCGACCGCCTCGCGACGGCCATCTGCCAACAACGTATTTGCGTTGACCGTAGCTGCACATCCTGCCGAAATCTTCTTCTGCGTGTGGTCCAGTGGGGCGGCTACGGAAGTTCGGCCATCGTGCGAATACTTTGCTGCCGGGCCGAACTCGTACTTCCGCGTTCGGCCAATAGTTGCCGCTGGCCCATCGCACAAAGCTGTCATTCGGACGGCTGCGCCACGCTGCGGATTCAACCCGTCGATGCAACGAATCGATGAAAGCGCTCAGCCGGTGTATCGAAGCCTAATGTCTTTCGCGGACGTTCATCGAGCCGCGCGGCCACCCCCGCGCGGCCCGCGATCGCGTCAATCTACCCCCGCACGGCCTTCACCACATACTGACTCGTCGGCACCACATCGATCTTGTCGAAATCGATGAAGCGCCCACAGCTATCCATCATCTCGGCCACATTACGCTGAAACTTCTCGTCGTCGCCGACCGCATCGAAGAACGCATGCGGATCGGTCATCGCGGCGGCCGGGAAGCATTCCTCGACGATCGCGTCGTAACCGGGCGCCGCATGCGTGAGCGCGCGCACGACGACGTTCTGCACATACACGAAATTGTCCTGCGTATCGATCGCGACGCGCGTGTGATGGCCGTGCCATACGTCGAGCCACGCTTCGTGCGTGAGGCGCGGCGGCCGCTTCAGGAACGCGAGTTGCGAAAAGCCGGTCGTGCGTTCGCCCGGCCGCGCCGGGAAGCGCGTGTTCGGAATCGGCTGCGACTCGGTGACCAGATACGCGGCCATGTGCGGGACGATCGCGCGCACCGCATCGTCGAACGGCTGGCGGAACATCGCGTTCGCGCTGTCGACCCACATCGCGACGATCCCGTCGATGCACGGATGCGTGTTGGTCTGCTTCAGGCCCGCGGCCGGCGCGACATCGGCATCGGCGACGTTCACCTGCACGCCGTGCGCGCCGAGCGACAGCAGCTTGTCGGCGAGCTGCGTGCGCACCGTGCGGTGCCACTGATCGGGCGCGGCCTGCGCGTCGCGCCACAACACGTAAATGACTTTCTCCATTGCTTCGGCTCCAGAGGGGAATGACGGGATCGGCGGCGTTGTCGCCGGGGTTCAGGAAGCGGTGACGGCCGCGCCATGTGCGCCATGTGCGTCATGCGCACCCGGCGCGAACCGGTTCGCGGTCAGCGTGAACGACGTCGGGATCGGCGACGTGACGGATTCGAACAGCCGCTCGTGGCGCGTCGCGTGAATGCGCCACACGCCGTCGCGTTTCACGTACTGGTCGTCGTAGAACGCGGTGCCGTGCAGCAGGTAGTTATCCTCGAGATTGATCGCGTGATCCTCGAGAAACCACACGCCGCACGCGTGATCGGCGGACACCAGCGTGAGTTCGGGGTGATGGCCATGATGCATCGTCAGGAAGGTCGGCTTGCCGATCAGCGCGCGCAGGCTCGACACGAACGCGTCGCGGCCGTCGTACGCATAACGGCCGCCATACAGCCGCGCCTCGCAATCCTCGGTCAGGCAATCGGCGAGCAGCGGCCAGTCGTGCGTATCGACCGCGCGGAAATACCGGTACTTCAACTGTCGGATCTGCTCGTATTCATGGAGCGTGCGGGTCGTGTCGTCCATCGCCGTATCTCGTGGTGGTGTCGTTCGATGGTAGGAACGAAGCCGCCTGCATCACATCGTCTGTTCGGACGAAAGCCGCCTACGCATGCGGCCGGCGCTGCCGCGATGAACCGCCGGATTAATCCGAACGGGTGATGGCCGGCGCGTCGCGCGGCGGTAACGTGGCATCGACGCGGCATCCGATCCGCGCCGGCACCGAACAAGGAGACGGGATGACCCTCATCGAATCGCTGGAAACGCGCGTGCGCAGGCTGGAGGATGCCGATGCGATCCGCCGGCTGAAGGCGCGCTACTTCACCTGTTGCGACCGCAAGGATCCGCAAGGGATGCGCGACTGCTTCGCGCCCGGCCGCGTGCGCATCGACTACGGCCGGATCGGGACGTTCGATACGCGCGACGCGCTGGTCGACGTGTTCGAACGGCTCGGCTGCCATCCCAACATCGTCGAGATGCACCACGGCGTGAATCCCGATATCACCGTGCTCGACGACACGCATGCGCGCGGCACATGGGGCCTGCACTACCAGATGATCGACACGAACGCGCGCACGCTCACGCAGCTCGGCGCGTACTACGACGACGAATACCGGAAGGTCGACGGCGAATGGAAGATCGCGGGCACGCGCTGCGTCGTCACGTCGACGCTGTCGGCCCGCTACGAAGGCGATGCGCCGGGCGTGCTGTTCGCCGGCGCGCCGCCGCCGGCTGCCTGACGCACGCCATCGCCACGCACGTGGCGGACATTCCACAGGAGACATCGAACATGACACAGAACCACGATGCGCCGGTTGCCGTCGTGACGGGCGCATCGCGCGGCGCGGGCAAGGGCATCGCGCGCGCGCTCGGCGCGGCCGGCATGACCGTCTACGTGACGGGCCGCTCGCAGAACGAAGGCGATGCGCCGCTGCCCGGCACGATTCACGAGACCGCGCGCGAGATCGACGCGCTCGGCGGCCGCGGGATCGCGGTGGCCTGCGACCACGCGGACGACGCGCAGGTGAAGGCGCTGTTCGAGCGCGTCGAACGCGACAGCGGGCGGCTCGACATCCTCGTCAACAACGCGACCTACCTGCACGACCAGCTGATCCTGCCGGGCCCGTTCTGGGAAAAGTCGCTCGACCTCGTGAACATCCTCGACGTCGGGCTGCGCTCGGCCTACGTCGCGAGCTGGCACGCGGCGCCGCTGATGGCGAAGCGCCGCAGCGGGCTGATCGCGTTCACGTCGTCGTTCGGCGCGAGCTGCTACATGCACGGTGCGGCCTACGGCGCGCAGAAATCCGGCGTCGACAAATTCGCGAAGGACATGGCCGTCGACCTGAAACCGTTCGACGTCGCGGCCGTGTCGATCTGGATGGGCCCGCTGCGCACCGAACGGACGACGCGCGTGTGGGACGAGCATCCGGATCTCTACAAGGAATTCTCGCTCGTCGCCGAAAGCCCGGAATTCACGGGCCGCGTGATTCACGCGATCCACGGCGATCCGCAGCGCATGGCGCTGTCGGGGCAGGTGCTGGTGGGCGCGGAAGCCGCGCTGCAGTACGGCATCGCCGATCTCGACGGCAAGCAGCCGCCGTCGTACCGCGAACTGCTCGGCGGGCCCGTGCAGGCCCACCCGGCGATCGTCGCTTAAGGAGTGCGCATGGGCATCCTGAAAGGCAAGGTCGCGCTCGTGACGGGCGCGGGGCAGGGCGTCGGCCAGGGCGTCGCGCATGCGCTCGCGGCCGAAGGTGCGCACGTCGCGGTGGTCGGTCGCACGCGCGACAAGCTGGTAGCCACCTGCGACGCGATCCGCGCACGCGGCGGTATCGCGGAGCCGTTCGTGTGCGACGTGATGGCCGCCGCGCAGATCGCGGCTTGCGTCGACGCGGTCGTCGAGCGGTTCGGCGGCGTGCAGATCCTGATCAACAACGCGCAGGTCGTGCCGCTCGGCCGCCTGCTCGACGTGACCGATGCGGATTTTCTGGCGGGGCTCGAATCGGGGCCGATCG
Organism: Burkholderia pyrrocinia; assembly: GCF_018417535.1. Taxonomy (NCBI): domain Bacteria; kingdom Pseudomonadati; phylum Pseudomonadota; class Betaproteobacteria; order Burkholderiales; family Burkholderiaceae; genus Burkholderia; species Burkholderia pyrrocinia. Next base: position 389,683 of record NZ_CP070978.1, read on the forward strand.
CGACGCTGCGGATGATGCGCGCGTGTCATCCGCACTTGAAGGGCGACGGCGTGATCGTCAATTTTGCGTCGTCGGCCGCGGTGCGCTGGGATGCGTCCGGTTACGGCGCGTATGCGGCGACCAAGGAGGCGATTCGAGCGCTGACGCGCGCGGCCGCATGCGAATGGGGTGCGGACGGCATCCGCGTGAACGCGGTCGCGCCGCATGCGTTGTCGCCAGGCCTGAAGGGCTGGGTCGATGCGAATCCGCAGGAAGCCGCCGCGTTCTTCCGCACGATCCCGCTCGGCCGCGTCGGCGACTGCGAGCAGGACATCGGGCGCGCGATCGTGTTTCTCGCGAGCCGCGACGCCGCGTATCTGACGGGCGCGACGCTGCCGCTCGACGGCGGGCAGGCTTACTGGGGCTGACGGCGCGCGGCGCGAGCTACGCACCAATCATGGGTCCGGCATTCACGCTTGCGCGCGGCGGCCGGCAAACCGGAATCGAAGAGAGGACGACATGGGTCGACTGGAAGGAAAAGTAGCGATCGTCACGGGCGGCGCGCGCGGAATGGGCGCGGCGACATGCAGGCTGTTCGTCGAAGAGGGCGCGCGCGTCGTGATCGGCGACGTGCTCGATGCGGAAGGCGAAGCGCTCGCGCGCGAACTAGGCGACACGGCGCGCTTCATGCGGCTCGATGTCGCCGACGAAGCGAACTGGGCGCGCGTGGCCGAAGCGACGGTCGAGCAGTTCGGCTGCATCGACGTGCTCGTCAACAACGCGGCCGTGCTGACGTTCGGCGGCATCACCGAGCTGTCGAAACGCGATTTCGAGCGCGCGGTATCGATCAATCTCGTCGGCACGTTCGTTGGCATCCGCACGGTTGCGACGCGCATGATCGCGCAGAAGAGCGGATCGATCGTCAACATCTCGTCGGTGGACGGGCTGCGCGGCGTGAATGCGCTTGCCGCGTACGTGTCGAGCAAGTGGGGCGTGCGCGGGCTGACGAAGGTCGCGGCGCTCGAACTCGGCCACCAGGGCGTGCGCGTGAATTCGATCCATCCCGGCGGCGTGAACACGGTGATGTCGAACCCGACCGGCGCGCCGCTCGAGGAAATCAACAAGCACTATGCGAACGTGCCGCTGCAGCGCGTCGGCCTGCCCGACGAGATCGCACGCGCGACGCTGTTCCTCGCGAGCGACGAAGCGTCGTACTGCAACGGTGCCGAACTGGCCGTCGACGGCGGGATGGCGGCGGGCGCGTATTACCCCGGATTGCCGGGCGCGCCGTTTTGAGCAGTGGCGTACATCACGCGTTCTAGCCAGATGTTTGTGTACGCAACCTAATTCAGGGTTTGCCTGAGTAGCGAAAACGCGAATTCGCCGGGCGCGCATGTGCAATTTTCATGCGCGCAGCCGGCGGGCCGAACTTGGCGGTTTCGCCAAACCCTTGTCCGACGGACGTTCCGCGCGTTTCGTCCCCGACAGCGATCGCATCGACGCAGTCAAATTGGCTTGCCGGCAACGCATGTGCCTGCACGCCGTCACAGTTGTTTCTTGTTGCAACGCAACGCCCGCTCAATAACGGCGATGGTATGCTGGCCGGCATGGAAGTTGTAAGGCAGGTTGCATGCATGGCGAAACTCGCGTTCGCATCTTCTAACGAGACATCACATCCTCTCGCCCGCACCGCGGCATCGACACGCGCACAGTTCGCGTGCCCCGCGTTGCGCGTTGCTGCGTCCTGCATTCCGATCGCATTCCCCATCTGGCGGGCTCACCCCGCAACCCCCATCCCCGCCCAATAATCTGGAGACATTCCCATGTCGCAAAACAATCTGGCCGAAGCAACACACGGCCCGCTGATCGCTCCCCCGGCCTTCGTCAAACATCGCAAGCTGATCGACTGGGTGTCGCGTATCGCGGCGCTTACCGAGCCCGAGCATATCGTGTGGTGCGACGGTTCGCAGGAAGAAAACGATGCGCTGTGCCAGGTGATGGTCGACCAGGGCACGCTCAAGCGCCTGAATCCGGCGAAGCGCCCGAACTCGTATCTCGCGCAATCCGATCCGTCCGACGTTGCACGCGTCGAAGATCGCACGTTCATCTGCGCGGCATCGCGCGACGACGTCGGCCCGACCAACAACTGGGTCGAGCCCGCCGAAATGCGCGAGACGCTCAACGGCCTGTTCCGCGGTTCGATGCGCGGCCGCACGCTGTACGTGGTGCCGTTCTCGATGGGCCCGCTCGGCTCGCCGATCGCGCACGTCGGCGTCGAGCTGTCCGACAGCCCGTACGTTGCGGTGAACATGCGGATCATGACGCGCATGGGTCGCGACGTGTACGACGTGCTCGGCGAGGACGGCGAGTTCGTGCCGTGCGTGCACAGCGTCGGCCATCCGCTCGAAGCGGGCCAGCAGGACGTGCCGTGGCCGTGCAACCCGGTCAAGTACATCGTGCATTTCCCCGAGACGCGCGAGATCTGGAGCTTCGGCTCGGGCTACGGCGGCAACGCGCTGCTCGGCAAGAAGTGCTTCGCGCTGCGCATCGCGTCGACGATGGGCCGCGACCAGGGCTGGCTCGCCGAACACATGCTGATCCTCGGCGTGACGTCGCCGGCCGGCAAGAAGTATCACGTCGCCGCCGCGTTCCCGTCCGCGTGCGGCAAGACCAACTTCGCGATGCTGATTCCGCCGCAGGGCTTCAACGGCTGGAAGGTCACGACGATCGGCGACGACATCGCGTGGCTGAAACCGGGCCGCGACGGTCGCCTGTACGCGATCAACCCGGAAGCCGGCTTCTTCGGCGTCGCGCCGGGCACCGGCGTGAAGACCAACCCGAACGCGATCTCGACGCTGACGGAAAACGTGATCTTCACGAACGTCGCGCTGACGGAAGACGGCGACGTGTGGTGGGAAGGGCTGACCGACACGCCGCCCGCGAAGCTGACCGACTGGCAGGGCAACCCGTGGACGCCCGAGATTGACAAGGAAACGGGCCGCAAGGCCGCGCACCCGAATTCGCGCTTCACGGCGCCGGCCGCGCAGTGCCCGTCGATCGACGCGGATTGGGAGAACCCGGCCGGCGTGGCGATCGACGCGTTCATCTTCGGCGGCCGCCGCTCGACGACCGTGCCGCTCGTGACCGAGGCGCGCGACTGGGTCGAAGGCGTGTACATGGCCGCGACGATGGGCTCGGAGACGACGGCCGCGGCAGTCGGCCAGCAGGGCATCGTGCGCCGCGACCCGTTCGCGATGCTGCCGTTCTGCGGCTACAACGTCAGCGATTATTTCGCGCACTGGCTGAAACTCGGCAAGCAGCTCGAAGGCGCGGGCGCGACGTTGCCGAAGATCTACTGCGTGAACTGGTTCCGCAAGGACGCGAACGGCAAGTTCGTGTGGCCGGGCTTCGGCGAGAACATGCGGGTGCTGAAGTGGATGCTCGACCGTCTCGAAGGCACCGGCGGTGGCGGCGAACATGCGTTCGGCGTGTCGCCCGCGTATGAAGACCTGCACTGGGACGGGCTCGATTTCACGCGCGAACAGTTCGACGCGGTGACGTCGATGAACGCCGACGAATGGCGCGAGGAACTGAAGCTGCACGCGGCGCTGTTCGACATGCTGAAGCTGCGTTTGCCGGCTGAAATGACCGACACGATGAAGAAGATCGAACAGCGCCTCGGCGCCTGACGATCCGCATCGGCGCATCGGCGCATCGACCCCGACGTCCCGCCGCCGGCATCCATCGCCGGCGGCGGGACGTTTTCGCATCGATGCCGCTTACTGCGCGCTGCAATGCGCGACGACTTCGTCGACCGCGCGCTGCACGTCGCCGCGCCGGTAGCGCAGCAGCGCGATGTCGGCCGGATCGGGTTCGTACGACACGACGTTGCCGCGCCCCGTGTAGATCGCGATGTCGGGCAGCAGCGGATGCTCCTGGTCGAGCGACGGCACATCCCGCGGGTTGCCGGCCGCGCGGAAGAACGCTGCGAAGTAGTCGGCGAAGCTGAGGTTCTCGTCGCCGACGAGGTAGGCCTTGCCCGCTTCGCCGCGCTGCAGTGCGCCCCAGATCGCTTCCGACAGCGATTGCGTCGAGATGAAGTTGCTGCCGCCGGCCGGCCCGTACACGGGCAGCCCCGCGAGCCGGCCCTCCGCATAGCCCGTGTACGCGGCGAACATCTCGTTGCGCAGCCCCGGCACCGACCCGACCACGAACGGCGCATTGACGCTGCACACCGAGAACGACGGCGTCGCGAGCGCGCGCACGCGTTCGTCGGCGAGATGGCGCGAGCGCACGTACGGCACCGTATCGACGAGCGCGGGCGCGACCTGCGGATAGAAACTGCCGACCAGCACCGCGCGCTTCACGCCCGCGTCGCGCGCGAGCGCGAAGAAGCGCGGCACCGCGTCGACGTTCGCGCGTTCCCAGTGCGCGGCTTCGTCGGTGCCGGGCGGCAGGTGGCGGATGTCGTTGCCGGCCGCGAACACGACCGCGTCGAACGGCGCGAGATCGTCGCGCGTGAAGTTGCCGGCCACGTAGTCGCGCAGCAGCACGTCGAACTGCGCGAGCGCGCTGCCGGCCGCGGGCGGCTTGCGCGCGGCGAGCGTGACATGGTTGCCCTGCGCGCGCAGGTGCAGCGCGGCATGGCCGCCGATGAGGCCGGTGCCGCCGATGATCAGGATCTTCATGGTGTCTCCGATGGCGGCGCTGGCGCGCCGCGTGAAATGAACGGGGGAAGCCGCAAGCGCGTGCGCTGCGTCGTTCAGAAATTGAAGCCGTTGCCCGTGACGACGGGCATGTTGGTCCAGAAGCCGTTCGGGTCGCGATACCAGCCGGCCGCCGCGAGTGCGCCGCCGTCGACGTGCAGCGTCGTGCCGGTGACCCATGCGGCGAGCGGGCTCGCAAGGAACAGCGCGGCGCCCGCGATGTCGCCGGCAGCGCCGAAGCGTCCGAGCGGAATCCAGCGCGGGATGTGCGCGTGGTGCTCGGCCGCGACCATCGCGCTGACGGGCACCTGCGGCGTCTCGGTGGTTTCGGGCGCGATCTGGTTCACGCGGATGCCGGCCGGCCCGAGTTCGAGCGCGAGGCTTTTCGTGAAGCCGGTCAGCGCGGCCTTGAACGACGCGTACACGGTGCAGTTCGGAATCGCGCGGAAGCCCTCGATCGACGACACGCCGACGATGCTGCTGCCCGCGCCGCGCTTGCGCAGCAACGGCAGCATCGCACGCGTGACGGTGAACACCTGGCGCAGGTTCACGTCGAACAGCCGCGCGATGTCGTCGTCGGTGCAGTCGTCGAACGGCTTCGCGATCTGCAGGAAATCGCCGACGTTGTTGACGAGCACGTCGAGGCCGCCGAAGCGTGCGTCGACCGTCCGCGCGAACGCGTCGACCTCGTCGCGGCGCGTGACGTCGACGGTGCCGACGAGCGCGTCGACGCCGGCGGCTTCGAGCACTTGTCGCACGTCCTGCGCGCGCGCCGCGTCGATTTCCGCCACGGCCACGCGAGCGCCCGCCGTGCCGAACGCTTCCGCACAGGCGCGGCCGATGCCTGCGCCGCCGCCGGTGACCAGCACGGTCTTGCCGGTGAATGAAATCATCGATGGACTCCTTTGGATGGGAGAGCGTCAAGCCGCGTCACAGCGACGACACCAGTTGTGCGTTGTCGATCCGCAGTTCCGCGCCGTTCACGAAGCGCGATTCGTCGGACGCAAGGAACAGCACGAGATTCGCGACGTCCTGCGGGTCGCACATGCGCGCCATCGGATCGCTGCCGATGCCGAGCGCGGCCGGATCGAGATCGGGCATCAGCGCCTGCGTCATCGGCGTCCAGATCCCGTCCGGATGGATCGAGTTGCAGCGGATCCGGTAGCCGCTGCGCTTGCAGTGCACGGCGACGCTGCGTGCGAGTGCCGTTACCGCGCCTTTCGACCCGGTGTACGCGCACATCATCGGCAGCCCGCCGAGCGCGGCGACCGACGACATCATCACGATCGAGCCTGGCGTGTCGTTGCCCTTCATCGCGCCGATCGCGTACTTGCAGCCGAGGAAATAGCCGTCCGCGTTGGTGCGCATCACGCGCCGCCACGTGTCGAGGCTCGTGTCCTCGATCGAGCCGACCGGGCAGATCGCCGCGTTGTTGACCAGTACGTCGAGACGGCCGAAGCGGTCGAGCGTCGACGCGATCGCGTGCCGCCAGCCGTCTTCGTCGGCAATGTCGTGGCGCACGAACAGCGCCGCGTCGCCGATCTCGCGGGCGAGCGCGCGGCCCGCATCCTCGTCGATGTCGGTCAGCACGACGCGCGCGCCTTCGGCGGCGAGCAGCAGCGCATCCGCGCGGCCGACGCCGCTTGCCGCGCCGGTGACCAGCGCGACCTTGTTTGCGACTCGATTCATGGTCGGTCGATGTCCTGTGAGGTGGAAAGAAGGTGGGCGCTCATGCGGCGCCCGGTGCGCGGCCGGCCTTGACCGCGTCGAGCGCGGCCGTGCCGTAGATCTGCGCGATCGTGTCGTCGACGCGCGGGTTCGTGCGCAGTTCGTGGCCGCCGTCGACCGCGAAGCTCTGGCCGGTCACCCAGCCCGACTCGGGGCCTGCGAGGTAGCGCACCGCATGCGCGATCGCTTCCGGTTCGCCGAGCGTGCCGAGCGGGATCTGTTCGAGAAAGCCGTCGACGAGCGCGCGGTTGTCGAACATCGGCGCGGTCGCTTCGGAGCGCGTGAGGCCCGGGCGTACCGCGTTTACGCGGATCTTCGCGCCGGCCAGCTCCTCGGCCGCGCCGCGCACGAGCGCTTCGAGCGCGGCCTTCGCGGTGCAGTACGCGGACAGCCAGCGGAAATTGATCCGCGCGGCGGTCGACGAGATGCAGACGATCGCGCCGCCGCCGCTGTCGGCCAGCCGCGGCGCCGCATGACGGATCGCGGCGAACGCGCTGTGCAGGTTCAGGTCGATTTCCGCGCGGAAGCTGTCGGCGTCGTGCAGCAGCAGCGGCCGGAACCCGGCGCCGCCGACGGTCGGCACGACGATGTCGAGGCGGTTGTCGAGCGCCCACGCGCAGTCGAGCGCGGCCTGCAGGTCGGCTTCGTCGCATGCGTCGCCCGCGTGGATCGCGACGCGGCTGCCGGGCATCGCGTCGGTCAGTTGCCGCTGCGCGCGTTCGAGCGCGTCGCGGCGGCGGCCCATCAGCACGACGGCCGCGCCGTCGGCGACGAGCGCGTGCGCACAGGCCGCGCCGATGCCGCCGGCGCCGCCCGTCACGAGCGCGGTGCGGCCTTCGAGGGGAAGGGAAGCGCGCATCGTTCAGCCCTCCAGCGGCAGGTCCTGCGCCCAGTCGACGTGCAGCGTGCGCGCGGCGAAGCGCCACGTGCCGCCGTCGAACACGCAGCGGTCGCGATAGCGCAGCCCCCAGTCGAGCTTGCGCTTCACGCCGTCGCGCACATAGACGTGGCACGCGACGCCGTAGGTCTCGACGTCGGCCTCGCCGCCGTCGAGCGTGACGAGCTGGTTGTGCACGTGATGCTGGGTCGTCTCGTAGCGCTCGATCACGCGCATGCCCGCGACGATCGCATCGCGGTCGTCGAAGCGGAAGCCGGGGCCGGCAAGGGTCGCATTGTTGGTGAAGAGGCTGGTGAGCCGCGGCCAGTCGCGCCGGTCGACGGCTTGCGCGTAGCGGCACGCGAGTTCGTACAGCGCGTGGCGGGGATTCGAATCGGTCATGCATGCTCCCGTGGAGAAACGGAAAGAGTCGGCCGCGCCGCGAGTGCGGACGCGGCGGCATTGCGACTTCGATGCGCAGGTTCGCATCGAACCGATCGAGACTCGTCATCCATACGGAGCAGGGCGAGGGTCGGGGAAAACACCGGGGGCGGCAGCCGTGCGTTGCGCGATGGTGCGACGCAGCGGCCGACGCGCGGCCTGTGTCTGACGATTGGCTTGGCCGGTCGCGAAAGGCGCGCGACGTGTCGCATTTCCTCCACGCGTGCGAATCCGTTGCTCGCGATGTTGCGACGCGGCATGCCGTACGGCCTCCGCTCAGCGTTTGCCCCTAGTCGGAATGGACGATGGCTGGCGGCCGGGCACTGGCTACCGTGCAGTCATCCGGTGCGGCAGGCGATGCGCGCCGGACATGAACCGCACAAGCGGCCAACCGGAGGGGACGACGATCATGAGACTGACGACTCGCAAGCTGTGCGTACTGGCGATGGCCACGTTCGTTGCCATGGCAATGGCGCGATACGGAGCCGACCAGGTCCCGTCGCCGCCGTATGCGGCCGGCATCCTGCAATGCCGCTCGGTCGACCCGAGCGGCCTGCCGACCGGTTGCGTGCCGATCGATCCGTCGCACTTCGGTTTCGCCGCGTTGCGCGGCATGTGACGCCGGCGCGGCCGCGCGCCGCGCAGTCCGGACGCCGCCGCGGCGCGACGGCGCACGGACCGCTTTCGCCGGGGCCGCCGCGCAATCGTTGCATATCGGCCAGGCTGCGCGGCCGGCCCTGCTTTACGCCGTTCGACTTTCGCCGCGCCTGACACGACGCAGGGTCTGCAGCAGCACCGCCGCGTGCAGGTATCGGCAACGCGAAAACGCGACACAGCGACAACGCGCCGACCTCCGAGTCAGGCCACCAGCCCGGCAGACCAGCGCCACGCCCCTCGCTTCCCGCAGATTTCCTTCACGCTGACCCATTCCCCATGTCATCCGACTATTCCCTGACCCGCCCCCTGAACGCCCGCGACGTGCATCGCTGGGACGCCGAACACGATGTCGTGATCGTCGGCTTCGGCGCGGCCGGCGCCTGCGCGGCGATCGAAGCCGCGAGCGCCGGCGCCGATACGCTGATCGTCGAACGCGCATCGAGCTACGGCGGCACGAGCGCGCTGTCGGGCGGCGAGATCTACCTTGGCGGCAGCGGCGGCACGCCTGCCCAGCGGCAGGCCGGCTTTACCGACGACACCGAGGACCTGTATCGCTACCTGATGCTCGCGGGCGGCCGCGACGCCGACGAGGCAAAGGTGCGGCTCTACGCGAACGAGAGCCTTGCGCACCACGACTGGCTCGTCGCGCAGGGCCTCTCGTACAAGAACACGTTCGTCGCCGAGCGGATCGTCGAACCGGAAACCGACGACTGCCTGATCTGGTCGGGCAGCGAGGAAGCCTGGCCGTTCAGCGAGGCCGCGAAGCCATGCCCGCGCGGCCACACGCCGCAATGGCCGGGCTGGGGCGGCGGGCAGATGCTGATGCGCGTGCTGGCCGAACGCGTGGCGGCGGTCGGCGTCGCGACGCGCTACGACACGCGCGCGCTCGCGCTGATCGTCGACGACGGCGGCACGGTGCGCGGCGTCGTGTTGCGCGCGTATGGCGAGACGGTGTTCGTGCGGGCGCGCGGCGCGGTGATCCTGTGCGCGGGCGGCTTCGCGATGAACCGCGACATGGTGCGCCGGCATGCACCGCAGTTCCTGCGCTCGGACGAACCGATCGGCAGCCCCGGCGACGACGGCTCGGGCATCCTGCTCGGCCAGAGCGCGGGCGGCGCGGCGATCCACATGGACCAGGGTTTCGTCAGCCTGCCGTTCTACGCGCCCGAATCGCTGATCAGGGGGATCTTCGTGAACGCGCGCGGGCAGCGCTTCATCAACGAGGACGGTTATCACGGCCGCACGGGCCATCATGCGTTCCACCAGGCCGACGACCGGATCTACCTGCTCGTCGATCACGCGACGTACCAGGAGCCGCCCGCGATCGCGCGGATCGGCATCGCGGCGGCCGGCGAAACGTGGGAGGAAGTCGAGCGCGACCTGCAGATGCCGGCCGGCACGCTGACGGCGACCGTCGACGTGTACAACCGGCATGCGGCCGAAGGCGCCGATCCGCTGTTCCACAAAGCGAAGAAGTGGCTGCAGCCGCTGATCGAGCCGCCGTTCGTCGCGCTCGATTGCCGGATCGACTACGCGTTCTATCCGCATTTCACGCTCGGCGGGCTCGACACGCTGCCGACCGGCCAGGTGCTCGATGCGGCGCGCGCGCCGGTGCCGGGCCTGTATGCGGCCGGCCGCACGACGTGCGGGCTGCCGCGCTGGGGGGCCGGCTACAGCTCGGGGCTGTCGCTGGCCGACGCGACGTTCTTCGGCCGGCAGGCCGGCCGTCACGCCGCGCACGCGGTGCGCGACGCATTTTGCAGCGCCGCGTAACGTAGCCGCAAATGAACGACGCCCCGGGCAAGCGATCGCATTGCCCGGGGCGTCGTCATTTCAAGCGGTGAAGCGGCTAAGCGGCCAACCGGCCGTCAGCCGAGGTCGAGCGCGTTCGTGAGATCGCCCGGCGGCGTCTCGCCGCGCGCGGCGAACGCGTTGTTGCGCGCGACCACGCCGTCGAGCGGTGCAAGCCCGTGTACGCGGCTGATGAAGCGCAGGATCGAGTTCGTGTCGTACAGCGTGTGATCGACGAAGCCCTTCTTCGCGAACGGCGAGATCACGAGCGCCGGAATCCGCGAGCCCGGCCCCCAGCGGTCGCCGACTGGCGGCGCGACGTGATCCCACCAGCCGCCGTTTTCGTCGTGCGTCATCACGATCACGGTGTGGTCCCATTGCGGCCCGCGCCGAATGTGGTCGATCACGGTCGCGATGTGGCGGTCGCCCGATTCGATGTCCGCATAGCCCGCGTGCATGTTCAGGTTGCCCTGCGGCTTGTAGAACGCGACGGCCGGCAGGCGGCCCGCGTCGATGTCGGCGATGAAGCGGTTCGTCGACGGTTCGTCACCGAGCCCCGCGTCGCGCAGGTACCGCTGGCGCGCAGCGGTGTCCGGCGCGAAGTTGCGGAAGTAGTTGAACGGCTGGTGGTGGTACTGGAAATCGGGCACGGTGCCCGTGTCGCGATGCTCGAGCGCGTACTGCCACGCGCCGCTGTACCACGCCCAGTCGATGTTCTTCTCCGACAGGCGATCGCCGATCGTCGCATAGCCCTGCGGCGGCAGCACGCGATGGTCGTCCGGATCGGCATACGCGGCGTTGCCCGGGTCGGGCGGCGGCACGTAGCTCGGCTGGTACGGCGGCGCCATCGTATTCACGCCGTAGCCGTCGGGCGTCAGCGGGCCGTCGCCCGCGAACTTCGGCGGGCCGTCGAGCGCGGACGTCGGCGAATCGGCGGCGAGCGCGAGGCGCGTGCCGGCCGGATCGTCGCCTTCGACCTTCGACAGCAGCTTCGCCGCGTGCGGATGCTTGTGCGCGTCCGGATACAGCGGCGCCTGCGCCGAAATCAGGAACATGTGGTTCAGCCACGAACCGCCGAAGGCCGCCATGAAGAAGTTGTCGCACAGCGTGTATTGGCGCGCGAGATTCCACAGTCGCAACGTGTCGGCCGAATTGCGGTAATGACCCATCACGAGGCCGCCCGAATCGGCCCACGCGGCGAACTGGTTGTTGCGGCCGGCCGCGATCTGCATCTGGTTCTGGTAGAAGCGGTGCCACAGGTCGCGCGTGATCACGCCGTTCGGCAGCGGCTTGCCCTGCGCGTCGGCGATCCGGAACGGCGCGTTCGGCAGCTTGTCGATGTCGCGCTCGGCGATCGCGTAGCGCTTGCCGTCCACTTCCTGCGCCTGCGGCACGAGCCCGCCCCAGATCTTCGGCAGCACGGGCAGCGGCGTCTTGCCGTCGCGATCGAGCTGCTGCGCGTGCTCGGGCCGCACCTCGCTCAGCGGATGGCGCACACCGGGGAAATCGCCGTACAGGTTCGCGAAGCTGCGGTTTTCCGCGTAGATCACGACGATATGGCGCACGCGCTGGCGCAATGCTTCGTCGATGCGCAGGTCGGCGGCGGAGCGCGGCGCGCTGCCCGCCGTGGTTTCGCAGCCGCCGAGCGCGACACCCGCACCGAGCGCGGCGAGGCCGCCGAGCACACGGCGGCGGTCGGGATCGGCGGGAAGGTCGTCGGGGCGATCGGGGGTGTCGGTCACGTCGTAGGCTCCTCGAATGGGCGGGTTGGCGGTGTCGTTCGATGCGCGGCGGCGTCGCCCAGGCGGCCGCGATGCGGGACGGAAAGCAACGGCCGGCGTTGCGTGCAGGCAGGCGCGATGCAATTGTCATAAAAATGACACGAATGCGACTATAACGCGGCGGGGGCCGCGGATGAAAGGTGTTTGTCGGACGATTCGACTCGCGCGGCGGGCGATGCGCGACGCCCGCGCGAGGACTAGACTGAATTCAGGGGCGGCGCGTCGCGGCGTGCTGCCCCGGGCGAGGATCGCCACGCGGCGCCGGCCGACGGTGCCGTCGCGGCGTCATTTATGCGACGAAACGAAGCGACACAGCGAGACGACGAAGGCGCGGATGCATGCCGTTTCCGCATGGCCGCCGATGCCGCGCGCCGGTTGCGCGCGATTGCCCGCGTGAGCGTGCGCCGCACCGCGCGTGCGGCTGGCCCGATGCCATGGACAAGAAATTCGACTACCCGGGATTGCTGATCGCGGCGGGCTTCTTCGCGCTGTTCGCCGCGCAGTTGCTGATGTTGCACCCGGCGTCGGCGCCGATCGCGTACAGCGATTTCCACCGGCTCGTCGCCGCGCGGCTCGTCGACGATCTCGAGATCGGCCCCGCGTCGATCTCGGGCACGCTGAAGATGCCGCAGGCCGGCACGATACTGCCGGCATCCGAAGCCGCGGCCGCGCAGCAGGCCGGTGCGCCGTGGCGCTTCACGACCAACCGCGTGACCGACGAGCACCTGACCGACACGCTGGCCGCCGCCGGCATCCGCTATCACGGCACGCCCGACACGAGCTGGATCGCGTCGCTCGCTTCCTGGCTGCTGCCGCTCGTGCTGTTCGTGTTCGTATGGAACATGTTGCTGCGCAAGCGCGGCGGGCTGCAGGACTTCACCGGGATGGGCAAGAGCCGCGCGCGCGTGTACGTGCAGCAGGAAACCGGCATCACGTTCGACGATATCGCGGGCATCGACGAGGCGAAGGCCGAACTGCAGCAGCTCGTCGCGTTCCTGCGCAATCCCGACCGCTACCAGCGGCTCGGCGGCAAGATTCCGAAGGGCGTGCTCGTCGTCGGCGCGCCGGGCACGGGCAAGACGCTGCTCGCGCGTGCGGTGGCCGGCGAGGCGGCCGTGCCGTTCTTTTCGATCAGCGGCTCGGCGTTCGTCGAGATGTTCGTCGGCGTGGGCGCCGCGCGCGTGCGCGACCTGTTCGAGCAGGCGCAGCAGAAGGCGCCGTGCATCGTGTTCGTCGACGAGCTCGATGCGCTCGGCAAGGTGCGCGGTGTCGGCCCGATGTCGGGCAACGACGAACGCGAGCAGACGCTCAACCAGTTGCTCGTCGAGATGGACGGCTTCCAGGCCGGCTCCGGCGTGATCATCATGGCCGCGACGAACCGGCCGGAGATCCTCGATCCCGCGTTGTTGCGGCCGGGCCGCTTCGATCGCCACATCGCGATCGACCGGCCCGACGTGAACGGCCGCCGGCAGATCCTCGGCGTACACGTGAAGCGCGTGAAGCTCGCGGCCGAGGTCGACCTCGGCGAACTCGCGTCGCGCACGCCGGGTTTCGTCGGCGCCGATCTCGCGAACGTCGTCAACGAGGCCGCGCTGCATGCGGCCGAACTCGGCAAGCCGGCGATCGGCATGGCCGACTTCGACGAGGCGATCGACCGCGCGTTGACGGGCCTCGAGCGCAAGAGCCGCGTGATGAACGCGCAGGAGAAGCTGACCATCGCGTATCACGAAGCCGGCCATGCGCTTGTCGCGGAAAGCCGCGCGCATTGCGATCCGGTGAAGAAGGTGTCGATCATTCCGCGCGGCGTCGCCGCGCTCGGCTATACGCAGCAGGTGCCGACCGAGGATCGCTACGTGCTGCGCAGGAGCGAACTGCTCGACCGGATCGACGCGCTGCTCGGCGGGCGGGTCGCCGAAGAGCTCGTGTTCGGCGACGTGTCGACGGGCGCGCAGAACGATCTCGAACGCGCGACCGCGATGGCGCGCCACATGGTCATGCAGTACGGGATGAGCGAGAAGATCGGGCTCGCGACGTTCGACGACGGCGATGCGCGCCAGGGCATGCCCGGCGCATGGCATGCGGGCGCCGGACGCTGCAGCGAGCACACGGCACGGATGATCGACGACGAGGTGCACACGCTGCTGGCCGACGCGCATGCGCGGGTCGCGGCGACGCTCGGCGAGCGACGCGACGCGCTCGAACGCATCGCGCGTCGGCTGCTGCAATGCGAGGTGCTCGAACGCGACGCGCTGAAGGCGCTGATCGACGGGCGCATCGAAGCGTCGTCCGCGGCAGCGGCACCCGACGGCGATGCCGGCTCGCGCGGCGACGCGCTCGCGCCGGAGCAGGCGTCGGCGGTCGAGCGCGATTTCGTCGCGTACGGGCCGCCGCGCGAGCCCGAGCGCTGAACGCGTAGCCAGCCTGCGAACGGCGCGCGTCGATGCGGCGATGCGCCGGAATTCCTTTCCCTCTTGCCAGCCACGGAGTCGCCATGAGCGAGCCGCACGTATCCGTCAAGGTCGCGCAGCAGGCGCGTTTTTGCTTCGAAGTCACGTTTGCCGGCACGACGCTGTCGCCGGTGCTCATCGACGAGCCGCCGCCGCTCGGCGACGGGCGCGGGCCGAACCCGGTCCGGCTGCTCGCCGCGGCGGTCGCGAGCTGTCTCGCGGCGAGCCTGCTGTTCTCGTTGACAAAGCAGCATGTCGATCCGCAGCCGATTGCCGCGCATATCGACGTCGACATGGTTCAGAACGAAACCGGCAGGGTGCGCGTGGGCGCGATGGCCGTGCGGCTGTCGATTGGAAAAAAGTGGGCGGATCTCGCGGCGGCGACGCGCGTGCTCGACCGGTTCGATGCGTATTGCGTGGTGACCGAGAGCATGCGGGCGGGCATCCCGATCTCGGTCGACCTGTGCGATGCGAACGGCGCGGCGCTCGAATACGCGGCGACGAACGGGTGAGTGCGGTCAGTGCTCGGTGGCCGCCGCGACTTCGGCCGCTTCGGCGAGCGCATCGAGAAAACGCGTGCGCCACCAGTGCACGTCGGTCTTGCGCACGATCGCCATCAGCGCGGAGTGACGCTGGCGGCGTTCGTCGAGCGGCATCGTGAGCGCGCGCTGGATCGCCTGCGCGGTGCCTTGCGTGTCGTACGGATTGACGAGCAGCGCCGATTTCAATTGCTCGGCCGCGCCCGCGAAACGCGACAGCACGAGCACGCCCGGGTCGGACGCGTCCTGCGCGGCGAGGAATTCCTTCGCGACGAGGTTCATCCCGTCGCGCAGCGGCGTGACGAGCGCGACGCGGCTCGCGCGATACAGGCCCGGCAAGCGCTTGCGCGCGACGGTGCGGTGAATGTAGCGCATCGGCATCCATTCGAGTTCGCCGTAGTCGCCGTTGATCGCGCCGCACAGGCTGTCCATCTCGCGCCGCAGGTCGTCGTACGCGCCGAGATCCTCGCGGCTCGGCGCGGCGATCTGGATCAGCGTCGCTCGGTCGCGGTTCTCCGGATACTGTTCGAGCAACTCGCGGAACGCATGCACGCGCTGCGGCAGCCCCTTCGTGTAGTCGAGCCGGTCGACGCCGACGAGCAACTGGCGGCGCGAATATTCGTCGCGCATCCGCTCGAACATGTCGATGCCGTCGCGATCGCGGGCGAGCGACTCGAACTCGTCGACGTTGATGCCGATCGGAAACGCGCCGGCCGACAGCGTGCGGCCGAACGCGCGCATGCGGCCGTCCGGCAGCCGCGTGGCGCCGGCTTCCGCTTCGACGTAATGCTCGAAGTGGAGCAGATCCGATTCGGTCTGGAAGCCGACGAGGTCGTACGCGAACAGCGAGCGCATCAGCCATTCGTGTTCCGGGATCGCGGCCATGATCGGCGGCGGCGGCATCGGGATGTGCAGGAAGAAGCCGACCGGATTCGTGCAGCCCATCGCGCGCAACTCGGCGGCGAGCGGAATCAACTGGTAGTCGTGGACCCAGATGACGTCGTCGGGCCGCAGCAGCGTGCGCAGCTTGCGCGCGAACAACTGGTTCACGCGCCGGTAGCCGTCGGCGAAGCGCCGGTCGAACTGCGCGAGATCGAGCCGGTAGTGAAACACCGGCCACAGCACGTTGTTCGAATAGCCGAGGTAGTACGCGTCGTAATCCTGCGGGTCGAGATCGATGGTCGCGAGCTGGATGCCGCCGACGTTCTGGATCTGCACCTCGTCGCCGTGCGTGGGCTGATCGTCGTCGCCGCGTAGCCTGCCGCTCCAGCCGAACCATACGCCGCCGGTCTCCTGCAGGCTGTCCTTCACGGCGACGGCGAGGCCGCCGGCCGCGGCTTTACGGGGGTCTGCGATGCGATTGGATACGACGACGAGTCGGCTCACCAGCTCTCCTGACGATTGTTGGGGGAAGGTTCGTGCGGCCGGCGGCGCGAAGCGGATGCCGCCATCGACGCGCTGCGCGCGATGCGATGGGGCCGCAATGCGATCGGACGGGAGTCAGGGGCACGCGATTCGCCGTCCGAACGGGGAGTACTTTTTTTAGGATACTCGTCATTCGCTCGTTTTAAAAGTCTGCATCGGCGAACGGCGCGGGCGCGCATGCAGCGCGATACCCATGACGGTGTTGTGGCAACACGCGATGCAAAGGCGGGATCGACACGTGCGCGGCGCTGCACACGCAGCGTGCAGCGGAGGAAGGGAAAAGGTCGGGCGGTGATTCGTGTCGGTGTGCGTGCGGGCATGCATACGCACGTCCGCACACGCGCATGATCCCGCGCCGATCGTCGGAGATGGCCTTCGATGCAGCTATGCCGATGCGCGACCTGGATGCACGCGAGCCGCGAACGCGCGACGCGCAGCGGCACTCAGAACGTGGTGCGCAACCCGGCCATCACGCTGCGGCCGCCTTCGGGCGCGAAGCCGCGCACGACCGACGTCGAATAGCGGATTTCCTGGTTCGTCAGGTTGTCGCCGCGCAGGTACGCGAGCCAGTGCGTCGCGCCGACGCGGAACTTGTAGGTCAGCATCACGCCGAGCGAAGTGTAGCCGTCCGTCGAGAAGTCGTTGTCGGGCACGCGATGCTGCGACCACGCGTGCGTGACCTGCGCGCGCGCACCGAACGGGCCGTAACCGTAGTCGGCCGCGAGCGTCGCGCGCAGCGGTGCGATGCGCGGCAGCGGCTGGCCCGTGTCGACGTTGCGCGCGTGCGTGTAGTCGGCCGTCAGTTCCAGGTCGACCGTATGGCCGCGCCGCGAGAAGGCGCGCCATTTGCCGTCCAGCTCGATCCCGTAGAACTCGGCGCGTACGCCGCGATAGATCGCCTCGTTCAGCGCGCCGTCGGTGCCGGGTGCGACGGGCTCGTCGTCGCCGTTCACGACGCGGCCGGTGTTGTACTCGGTCAGGTAGTTCGAGAAGCGGTTGTAGAACACGCCGACGCTGCCGCGGTTCGGGCCGCTCGCATAACGCAGCGACAGGTCGGTCGACACGGCCTTTTCCTTCGACGCGTTCGGGTTGCCGATCAGGAACTGGCCGGTCGCGTCGTGCGGGCCGTTCGAATACAGCTCGTAGAAGGTCGGCGCGCGTTCGGTGTACGCGACGTTCGCCGCGACCGACCACACGGGCGTCAGCGAGAACAGCGCGCCCGCCGACAGGCTGCCCGCGTTGAAATCGCGCGGCTGCGCGCCCGCGAATTTCTCGACGCCGGCCGGATCGGGGTCGACCTTCACGTGCTCGAAGCGGCCGCCGACGCTCAACTTCAGCGCGGGGACGACTTGCCATTCCTCGAGGCCGAACAGCGCGACGCTGTTCGTGCGCGTGGACGGCACGAGCAATTCGTCGCCGAGCGCGGAGAACGTGTTCTGGCCGAACTGCACGCCGATCGCGCCTTCGAACGGGCCGATCTTGCGATGCCGCGCCTCGATGCGCGCCTCGTAGCCGCGGTTGCGGAAGGTGGTCGCCGTCTCGCCGTTGTCGACTTCCTTGTGGCGGTAGTCGGTGTACGCGAAGTCGAATTTCAGCTTCGTGAACGGCCCGCTCAGGTTGCGCACCTCGGACGCGAGCGCGAGGCGTTCCTGGCGCATCCGCAGGCGCACGTCGCTTTCCGCAACGGACCCGTAGTTCGATTCGTAGCCGCTGTACGACAGGCCCGCGAAGCCGTCCGCCCACGTGTACGACGCGCCGACCGCGCCGCCGTGCACGCGGCCGTCGCTGTTCGGCACGCTGCCTTCCGGCTGCGGCGTGTCGGGGCCGTCGATCGCGCGTTGCGCGCTGCTGCGTGCGTAGCCGGGAATTCGCAGCTTGCTCGTTTCGCGGTCGAACGCGTCGACGTGGAACGCGAAGCGGCCGTTGCCGCCTTCGACCTGCGCGGCGCCCGCGCGCACGGAATTCGCGCCGCCGTAGCGCGCGTCGAGCGCACCCGTCACGCCTTCAATCGCTTCGCGCGGAATCCGGTTGTCGATCGTGTTGACGACGCCGCCCACCGCGTTGCCGCCGTACAGCAGCGCGGCCGGGCCGCGCACGATCTCGACGCGTTCGATCGACAGCGGATCCTGCGGCACCGCGTGGTCGTACGACAGCGACGACGCGTCGTAGGACGCGACGCCGTTCTGCAGCAGCCGGATCCGGTCGCCGTCCATCCCGCGGATGATCGGCCGGCCGACCATCGGCCCGTAGGTGGTGGTCGACACGCCGGGCAGCCCGTTGAGCGTTTCGCCGAGCGAATCGGCCTGGCGGCGCGTCAGCGCGTCGCCGGAAAGCTGGACGGTCGGCGCGATCAGTTCGGTATCGCCGAGCGGGTTCGCGGTCACGAAGATCGGTGCGAGCGGGGTGGCTGAAGGCGTGCCCGACGCGGCGGGTGCATCGGACTGCGCGTGTGCGACGGCGGCGAACAGCATCAGCGAAAGGGGCGAAAGCGGGCGAAGCGGTAAACGAGGGAGGTCGCGCATGGTCGGTGAATCGGTTGGAATCGGATCGGATAACGAGCGATGCGGGTCACGGCTGGATACGATATATTGTTGCGTCAATGACGCGTTTAACCCGTTGGAACATGGCTCGGCGAGGCTCGGCCACCCATGGTGGAACGGCGTCAGGCGGACGAGCACGCGAAATGATATGTTATATCATTTCAAATTCCAAGCCGGATGTCAGCGCCGCGTCCGGATTCCGTCGGGTCGTCGAAATATCGGCTACAGCGGAACGTTCTGGCCGATGATCGCCCGCGAATACGACCGGTACGGCGTGAAGCGAAGCGCCGCGCGCCCGCCCGTGTCGCGCCGCCGTGCGGCGCGATGATGCAGCCACGATCGCCGGATAGCGCGCATCGCGTTGATACGCATCAACGTCCTCCGATTCCGAAACCGGATACTGGATCGCTCACCGACCAGACAGGAGCGACGCATGACGCAAACCATGAAAGCGGCCGTGGTGCACGTGTTCGGCGAACCGTTGCGCATCGAGGAAGTGCCCGTGCCGACGCCGGGCCCCGGCCAGATCCTCGTCAACATCAAGGCGTCGGGCGTTTGCCATACCGACCTGCACGCGGCCGACGGCGACTGGCCCGTCAAACCGTCGTTGCCGTTCATTCCGGGTCACGAGGGCGTGGGCGTCGTCGCGGCGGTCGGCGCGGGCGTCAAGCATGTGCGCGAGGGCGACCGCGTCGGCGTGCCGTGGCTCTATACGGCCTGCGGCGATTGCGAGTACTGCCACACGGGCTGGGAAACGCTGTGCCACGACCAGCAGAACACCGGCTATTCGGTGAACGGCAGCTACGCGGAATACGTGCTCGCCGATCCCGACTACGTCGGTCATCTGCCGGCACAGGTCGCGTTCGATGAAATCGCGCCGATCCTGTGCGCGGGCGTGACCGTCTACAAGGGCATTCGCGTCACCGATACGCGCCCCGGCCAGTGGCTCGCGATCTCCGGCATCGGCGGGCTCGGGCACGTGGCGGTGCAATATGCACGCGCGATGGGCCTGCATGTCGCGGCGATCGACATCGCGCCGGACAAGCTCGCGCTCGCGCGGCAGCTCGGCGCGCAACTGACGATCGACGCATCGGTCGACGATCCGGCGAAGGTGATCCAGAAGGAAATCGGCGGCGCGCACGGCGTGCTCGTCACGGCGGTGTCGCGCAGCGCGTTCGCGCAGGCGCTCGGGATGGTGCGGCGCGGCGGCACGGTGGCGCTCAACGGGCTGCCGCCCGGCGATTTCCCGTTGCCGATCTTCTCGACGGTCCTGAACGGCATCACCGTGCGCGGCTCGATCGTCGGTACGCGCCGCGACCTGCAGGAATCGCTCGATTTCGCGGCAGATGGCCTCGTGCGCGCGCATATCCACCGCGACCGGCTCGGCAACATCAACGACGTGTTCGCGAAGCTGCGCGAAGGGAAGGTCGACGGGCGCATCGTGCTGACCGACATGCATTGACGCGCGCGGCCGCCGCGCGGCGCATGGCGTCGCGACGGCGGCCGGGCCGCATTGCCCGCGTCAGGGGGCGAAGAACACGTCCGTGCGGTTCGTCAGGTTGCCCGAGTTGGTCCGGATGAAGAACGGATGGAACGACGACGACGGGCGGACGTCGAGGCCCTGGTAGTCGCCGATGAAGAAGCCTTCCGCGTTCGGCGCGAGCTTCATGTCGAACGGCCCGCCGACGCGCCGCTCGTCGCCGAAGGTGGCGCCGCCGTCGTGCGAGATC
This sequence comes from Burkholderia pyrrocinia, assembly GCF_018417535.1. NCBI lineage: Bacteria > Pseudomonadati > Pseudomonadota > Betaproteobacteria > Burkholderiales > Burkholderiaceae > Burkholderia > Burkholderia pyrrocinia. The sequence continues at coordinate 410,324 of NZ_CP070978.1, forward strand.
TTGCGCCAGAAGCCTGTCGGCAGCGTCGTCGTGTTCCCGGCCGGCAGGTCACGGAAGTCGTAGTGGGTGACCATCACGGCGCCCGTGTTGTCGACGCGCACCGACGGGTTGAAGGCCGGCCGACCGGTCGGCGTGTTGACCTGCAGCGGCGCGCTCCAGGACGCGCCGCCGTCCGTCGATGTCGATAGCGCGATCTCGTCGTACTTGCCGCCGTTGAAGCGGCTGTCCTGCCACGCGACGTAAAGCTGGCCCGACGCGGGATCGATCGCGGGCTCGGGAATGATGTCGCCGGTGCGCACGGGTTCGCCGGTGTTCGGATCGGTCACGCCGACCGTCTGCAATCCCGCGATCACCTGCGGCTTCGTCCACGTCGCGCCGTCGTCGGTCGACTTGACGAACGCGACCTTGCCGGCCGCCTTGCTGAACGGCGGCTGGATCAGGTCGAAGAAATCGTAGAGCGTGCCGCTCTTCGGATCGACGACGATCTGGTTGCCGATCGTCTGCTGACGCGAAGGCACGTCGACGATGACCTTCGCGGTGCTCCAGGTCTTGCCGCCGTCGGTCGTCTTCGAAAACAGCGTCGGCCCGCGGAACGCCTGCGTATGCAGGTTCGCGTACGGGTTGCCGTTCGGCAGTTCGAGGCGGTCCCATACCGCGTACGCGGTGCCGGCCTTCACCGGGTTCGCCGTCACCGATTCCTTGTCGTTGAAGAACTGCGTCGTCGGTTCGTTGTTCGCGATCAGCACGGCCGGACTGCTCCACGTCTGTCCGCCGTCGGTCGATACCGAGGCCGCGACTGCGTTGCTGTTGTTCGACTGGTTGAACGAGATCGATACCGAATACGCGGTGCCGTCCGGGCCGAAGGACACCCACGGGTCGGACGCGCGCTCGTACTTGAGCCCGCCCGGCGCGCATGCGCTGAACGGCTGCGGCGTGCTCGCCCAGGTCGCGCCGCCGTCGAACGTATAACCGGCGACGAGCCCGTGGGCGCCGCCGTTCGACCAGCGGTCCTGCTGCCATACGCCGATCATGTTCGTCGGGTTTGCCGGATTGACCGAAAGCCAGGGTTCGACCTCGGCATTCACATAGACGGTGCCGGGTCCGCCTATGGTGCAGGCGGCGTATGGACTGGGGCCGGACACAAGCACGGGGTCGGCGTGCGCGGCGCCGCAGGCCAGCGCCATCGCGGCGGGCAGGCAGGTGAAAAGCGGGTGGGACACGATAGTGCGTCGCATGGACTGCTCCTCGTTGACGTGCGGCCGCCATGGTGCGGCGGAACGAGTCAGCGCAAGCCGATGCACGGCGGCACAGGCCGCCCGGGTCGGGGTGCCGCGGCAACGCGCACGATGCGTGCCGCCGGAACGTGTCGTTCAGGATGCCGCTTCAGCCATCGCAATCCGCGTGCGCTGGATACCGCCAGCACTTCGGTCAAGACTCCTATTCGTTTTTATTGCTTGTGACGGATGTGTCGTTGATACCGTCCTGCGGGGAGGCCGGTTCGGGCAGGCGAAGAATGCGTAGAAGTGGATTGCAATGTAGGCGATTCGAATGCCGCCCGGCAGGCAATTTTTTGTAACAGAGCGTAGCCGGAAAGCGTTGCCGGCGCGGCGCGGCGCGAACGCAAAATTTGCCGTCGCGCGTGCGCGGAAATCGAATCGAAAAGGCGAATCGCAATCGCTTTCAATTGTCGCTGGCGCGAGCCGGTTTGGTGGACTCGATTCGCTGCCGGCAGGCGATGCGGCGCGCGTGTTGTCGCCGTTCAGCGTTCCGCCGGAAACCGCTCCTGCAACGCGTGCAGCCAGCGCGCGACGACATCGAGTTCCTCGTCGGAAAACCCGTCGCACAGTTTTTCGTTCAGTTCGCGCAGAAGCACGCGTGCGTGCTTGAGCGCCGCCCGGCCCGTGTCGGTCAGGAACAGGCGCGTCGCGCGGCCGTCGTCCGAATCGGCGTGGCGCGCGATCAGTCCGGCCCTCGCCATGCGGTCGGCGAGGCCGGTCATCGCGGATGGCGCGAGCTGCAGCGCCGCGCCGACTTCGCCGATCAGCGCGCCGTCCTGCTTGTCGAGAAAGAACAGCACGCCGGCCTGCGCGGCGCTCGCGCGCGTGTCGGTCTCCGCCTTGCGGTCGACCCAGCGCTGCACGCGCCGCTGGCCAAGGTTCAACAGGAAAAACAGTCGTCGTCGTTCGCTCACGCCGGGTTCCCGACAGCAATGGAAAGGGACGGGCGGCCCGCGTGGCGCGGCGCGTCGAGCGCCTGCGCGAGCCAGTCGGCGACGCCCGGCCACAGCACCGAGCCGGGCCGGCTGCGGAAGAAACCCATGTGCCCGACCGGGCCGCTGCCCGCCGTGTGCGGATCGACCTGGCGGCGCTCGACCGCCGCGCCGGTGAGGTAGCTTACCAGCAGGTCGATCGCGGCGGGCGTAGCCCACGGATCGTCGGCGAAGCCCAGCGCGAGGATCGGCAGCCGCTGTTTCGCGTAGCGTTCGGCGGCGCCGAGCGCCGGATCGTCGAAGAAGTAACGCGGCAGCGTCGTCCAGCGGCTCCATTCGCGGAACACGCCGGCCGGCAGATCCTCGCCGAGCCCGAGCCGCTTGCCGGGCACGTAGCCGAGCAGCGCGGACATCAGCGGGCCGAGCACGCGGAGGATCAGGCGCACCTTCAGGCGTTCGGCCGCGCTCGCGATCAGCCGCGTGCTGCCCGCGTGCGCCGCGACGAGCACGGCCGCGCGCAGGTGCACCGTGCCGGCGGACAGCCCGATCGCGTGGCCGCCGACGCTGTGGCCGACCGCAAGCAGCGGCAACCCGTCGTACGCCTGCCGTGCCCAGGCGGTCGCGGCGCCGACGTCGAGCTCCATCCAGTCGCGCATGCTGGTCTGCAGCCCGCTCAGGCGCGCGGGCCGCGACGCGTCGATGCCGCGATAGTTGTAGGTCAGCGTCGCGAAGCCGCGCCCGGTCAGGAAGCGTGCGAAACCGGCGTACAGCCGTTCCGGCACCGCCGTCGCCGGATGGATCAGCACCAGCGCGCGCGGTTCGACGTCGGGCGTCCACAGCGTGCCGCGCAGCGGATAGCCGTCGATGGCGGAAAACTCGATGGGTTGAGCGGTCATGACCGTCCTCGTTCCGGGAGTTATTTCGTATGCGAAATATAGTCCGGAATTTATTTCGCGTACGAAATAGTTGTCGAGGAGTCGTTCGAGGGCTGCGCCCGGGGGCTAACGTGCACGGCACCTCTCTTCATAATTCCGAGATTCGAAAGCAGGGAACCAGCGCACGCTAAAACCCTCATCCCGGAGAAATTCCGCCACCTTCTGCACGTTACCGAAGCGACCAGCCGCTTTCCTGAACGCGACACCTTGATTGCTTTTCGATACTCCTTACCTTAAAGTAAGGAGAATTGGAGGTGTCATCATGACGGCAGCAACCATCACTTCGAAGGGGCAGGTCACGATTCCCGTGGACGTTCGCAATCGGCTTGGCTTGGAGTCGGGAGACCGGATCGAATTCAGCTTCAACGAGGCGACCGGCCGGTATGAGATCTATCCGGCCACGCGCTCGCTCGCGTCGCTCAAGGGCATCGTGAAGAAGCCCGCTAAGCCGGTGTCGGTTGAAGACATGAATCGGGCCATCGCCGAGCAGGGGGCATCCGCGCGATGATCGGACTGGATACGAACGTGCTGGTCCGCTACTTTGCCCAGGACGACGCCGTTCAGTCGAAGAAGGCGACGGCGCTGATGGAGTCCCTGTCGGCCGAGCGGCCGGGGTACGTTTCGCAGGTCGCGCTGGTCGAGGTTGTGCAGGTACTCGGGCGCTGCTATGGCGTCGAGCGCGAGCAGATGAAGGACATCATCGACTCGATGATCGGCACCAAGGAACTGGTCGTTGAAGGTGCGGACGCGGTGCGAAAGGCACTTCGCGTTTTCGCGGCATCCGCAAAGGCGGATTTCGCAGACTGCCTGATCGAGCGTTCCGGGTATGTAGCCGAGTGCGAGTACACGGCCACTTTCGACGTGACGGCTGCGAAGGTCGCAGGGATGCACCTGATCAAGTAATCACGGTACGAGCCGATAAACCGGAAAACAGCAGTCTCGCCGAAACGAGCCATCGAACATAACGGCGAGTTCACGTGGGCGTAACCGCGTAGGCGCGGCTACGCGACGAACAATACCGCTTCGACTCGCCCCGGTATTTCCATCGTGGAACGCCGGGGCGATGTCACTCGGGCATCGACGCATCGACGCCTTCAAAACGACGGCAATCCCGGCGGATTGGTCTCCGCCCGCGCGATCGCCTCGCTCTGCAATCCCCATCGCGCGAGCGCCTGCCCGTAGCGGCCGTTGCCGATCAGCGCATTCGTCGCGAGCGTCAACGCGGGCGCGAGCCCGCTGCCGCGACGCGTCGCGATCGCGACATCGGCATTGTTTGGCCAGCCCGCATTGACAACGCCGACACGACGGATCTTGCCGCTGCGCGCGGCCTCGTACGCGAGCGACGCGTTCGGGTTCAGCTCCGCATCGGCGCGGCCCGACAGCAGCGCGACGCGCGCGGTCGCATCGTCGTCGAAATAGAGCAGCTCGGCCGGCTTCAGCCCCTGCGCGACGTTGCGTTTGCTCCATTCGAGCAGGATGCGCTCCTGGCTCGTGCCGGCGCCGGTGATGATCCGCAAGCCGGCAATGTCCTTCGGCTCGGCGATCTTCGCGATCGGGCTGCCGGTGCGCACATAGAAGCCGTGCAGCCCGAGCCGGTAGGTCGTGAAATCGTATTTCTCCTTGCGCTTCTCGGTCACGCCGACGTTCGAGATCACCGCGTCGTACTTGCCGGACGTCAGCCCGAGCGGCCAGTCGGCCCATGCGATCGGCACCAGCGCGAGCGTGCGGCCGAGCGCGTCGGCGACGAGCTGCGCATAGTCGGGATCGGCGCCGACCACGGTGCGCGCGTCGGTTGCGTAAGTCGACACGGGCGGCGCATGCGGTGAAATCGCGACCGTGAACGCGCCGTCGTGCACCCAGCGGTAGCCGGCTGTTGCACGGATCGCCGCGTCGTCGCGCTCCGCGCGAAGGCGGCCGGCCTGGCGCGGGTCGAGGTCGGCGGTTGCGGCCGCCGCGTGTGCGATGCGCAACGGCAGGCTGCCGGCTGCCGCGACCAGCGCGGCGGTCATGAATTGACGTCGATCGATCATCGTGTGGCGCCCCGGTTATCGGAAGGGATTCGCATCACAGCACCCGTGACAGGAACGCGCGCGTGCGCGGATGCGACGGCGCGTCGAGCACGGCGGCCGGCGGCCCGGCCTCGACGATGCGCCCGCGCTCCATGAACAGCACGTTGTCCGCGACTTCGCGCGCGAAGCCGATCTCGTGCGTGACGATCACGAGCGTCGTGCCCGAGCGCGCGAGTTCCTTGATCACGTCGAGCACCTCGTTGACGAGCTCGGGATCGAGCGCCGACGTCGGCTCGTCGAACAGCAGCACCTTCGGACGCAACGCGAGCGCCCGCGCGATCGCGACACGCTGCTGCTGGCCGCCGGACAACTGGCGCGGGTACGCATCGGCCTTGTCCGCAAGGCCGACGCGCGCGAGCAGCGTGCGTGCGGTGCGCTCGGCAGCGTCGCGCGTCACGCCGCCGACGGCGACCGGTGCCTCGACCAGGTTCTCGAGCACCGTCAGGTGCGGGAACAGGTTGAAGTTCTGGAACACCATCCCGACGGCCGTGCGCCGCTTCAGCACATCGCGCTCCTTCAGCTCGTAGAGCACGTCGCCATCGCGCCGATAGCCGATCAGTTCGCCGTCGATGTCGATGAAGCCGTCGTCGACGCGTTCGAGATGGTTGATCGTGCGCAGCAGCGTCGACTTGCCCGAACCCGACGGCCCGACGATCGCGGTCACGCTGCCGCGCGGCGCGACGAACGACACGTTGTCGAGCACGCGCTGCATGCCGAACTGCTTCGATACGCCATGCACGGCCACTTCGCCGCCGGCGCGCGGCGCGGCGGCGGCACCGGTATCGGTATCGCCTTCGGCCTGCACGATCGACGCCGAATTGCGCGACGTGGCACGCCGCCACAGCACGCCGATGCGCGCGAGCGCGAACGTAAGCACCGACGGCGGCGGATTGCGCAGTGCGCCGCGCGCATAGTGCCGCTCGACCTGTACCTGGATCGCCGACAGCACCGTCAGGATAATCAGGTACCAGACGGTCGCGACCATCAGCAGCGGAATCACTTCGAGATTGCGGCGATAGATCACCTGCACCGTGTAGAACAGCTCCGGCATCGCGAGCACGTACACCATCGACGTGCCTTTCGCGAGCGAGATCAGGTCGTTGAACGCGGTCGGCAGGATCGCGCGCATCGCCTGCGGCAGCACGATCCGCGCGGTCTGGCGGCCGCGCGGCAGCCCGAGTGCGGCGGCCGCTTCGAGCTGCCCCTGGTCGACCGCGAGAATGCCGCCGCGGATCACTTCCGCGGAAAACGCCGCGTGGTTCAGCGTGAGGCCGAGCACGGCCGCGAGGAACGGGCTGATCAGGTCGGTCGTCGGCGTGTCGAACCACACGATGTCGGTGAACGGCACGCCGAGCCGCACATGCTCGTACAGGTAGCCGAGATTGTTCAGGATCAGCAGCAGCACGATCAGCGGAATCGAGCGGAACAGCCACACGAAGGTCCACGCACTCGCAGACAGCAGGCGCGAACGCGACAGCCGGGCCAGCGCGACGAACGCGCCGAGCACGAAGCCGAACACCGCGCCGAGCAGCGTCAGCACCAGCGTGCGTGCGAGCCCCGACAGCACCGGCGGCGACAGGAACCATTCGGCGAACACCGGCCAGCCCCATTGCGGGTTGCCGAGGATCGAATGCAGCGCGATCGCGATCAGCACGACGGCGAGCACGGTGCCGGCCGTGCGCGACCGGTGGCGTGCGGGCACGATCCGGAAACGCGTGCCGGGCTCGCGCGCGCCGGGAGAAGAGAGCGGCGGCAGCGCGCCGCCGAGGTGGGTCGTGTCGCTCATGTCGTTGGAAGTCCTCGAGTCGGTCGGGTGCGCCGCGAACGGGCGGCGCGGCGGCCCGTGGCCGGGCCGCGGTGGGTCAGGCGTGCGCGTCGGCGGCCGTTTCCTGCGCCGCGCCGGGCGCCGCGTGGCGGCTCGCCTTGCGCGGCAGGCCGAGGTGGTCGCGCAGCGTCGCGCCGGGCAGGTCGCGGCTGTAGCGGCCGCGCGCCTCGAGCGCCGGAATCACGAGTTCGACGAAATCGTCGACACCCTGCGCCTGCACCGGAAAGCCGAGGATGAAACCGTCGCCGGCGCCCGCGTCGTGCCAGCGGATCAGTTCGTCGGCGACATGCTCGGCCGTGCCGATGAAGTTCGGCCGCGGCGTCGCGACCGCGAGCGCCGTCTCGCGCAGCGACAGGCCCTTGTTCTTCGCGTCGGCCTTGATCCGGTCGGTGGTCGAGCGGAAGCTGTTGCGGCCGAGGTCGCCGAGTTCCGGGAACGGCGCATCGAGCGCGTATTGCGTGAAATCGTGGTGATCGAAATAGCGGCCGAGATACGCGAGCGCCTCGTCGATCGTCAGCAGGTCGCGGATCGCCTGGTATTTGTCTTCGGCCTCGGCGGCCGTGCGGCCGACGATCGGCCCGACGCCGGGGAAGATCTTCACGTCGTCGGCATGGCGGCCGTGCTCGACCGCGCTCTGCTTCACGCGTCGCGTGAACGCGGCCGTCTCGTCGAGCGACGGCGAATGCGTGAACACCGCGTCCGCGTACTTGCCCGCGAGCCCGATACCGGTGTCGGACGAGCCGGCCTGGAAGATCACCGGCTGCCCCTGCGGCGAGCGCTGGATGTTGAGCGGGCCCGCGACCTGGAAGAAGCGGCCGTGGTGATCGAGCGTATGGAGTTTGTCGCGATCGAAGAAGCGGCCGGTCGCGCGGTCGCGCACGAATGCGTCGTCGTCCCAGCTGTCCCACAGGCCCTGCACGACGTCGAGGTATTCGTCGGCGATCTCGTAACGCAGTTCGTGATCGGGATGGGCCTTGCCGAAATTCTTCGCGGTGCCTTCGAGCGGCGTCGTCACGACGTTCCAGCCCGCGCGCCCGCCGCTGATCGCGTCGAGCGACGCGAGCTGGCGCGCGACCGTGAACGGCTCGCTGTACGACGTCGAGATCGTGCCCGCGAGCCCGATCTTCTTCGTCGCGACCGCGAGCGCCGACAACACGGTCAGCGGCTCGAAGCGGTTCAGGAAGTGCGGGATCGACTTCTCGTTGATGTAGAGGCCGTCCGCGACGAACGCGAACGCAATGCCGGCAGCTTCCGCCTTGCGCGCGATGCCGATCGCGAAGTCGAGGTTGATGCTCGCGTCCGGCGGGTTGCTCGGGTGCCGCCATGCGTTCATGTGGCTGCCTGCGCCTTGCAGCATCAGGCCGAAGGGGATCGATCGTCGGGTCGTCATGGGAGCGTCACGCGTTCTGGTCAGGGGAGAGGGAGCGGTCGGCGGCGAGGGCCGCATGCGGTGGTGTTGCCGACAGCGCGCCGCCGAGCCATTCGACCGACGCGAGCCGCGCCGCGTAGTCGCTCACCGGCGAGTCGATCACGAAGGCGTCGACGTCGAGCCGCCGGCTCAGCGCATCGAGCGCGCGGTGCACGCGCTCGGGCGTATCGGCCAGCACGGTCGGGCGCAACTCGTCGATCCGGTAGTCGGACGCGCCGCTTTGCCGCGCGAATTCGGCGGCCGCCTGCGCGCTGGCGAGGTTGAAGCTCTGGCCGCCCGCGAACTGCAGCTTGAAGATCTTCAGCGGCCCGATCAGTTGCTCGGCCTCGTTGCGCGTCGGTGCGGCCACCGCGTACAGCGCGACCAGCGGCCGCGTGCCGCCCGCGCTGCGGTACGCGTCGAGCGAGCGCTCGAGATTCGCGTCGTCGCCGTTGAAATGCCCCGCGTAGCAGAAGCGCCAGCCGTGGCGGGCGGCGAGCGCGCCGCTGTCCGGCGAGCCGCCGAGCAGGATGCGTTCGGGCGGCTGCGGCGGCACCGGCATCGCGACCGCGCCGGCGAGCGGATGATCTTCGGCGACGCCCCAGCCGAGAAACGCGTCGAGCTCCGCGAGCTGGCCCGCGAAGTCGGGCTTGCGCGTCTTGTCGTGGAACCACTGCAGCGCGCGCGTGGTCAGCGGCAGCCCGCCGGGCGCCTTGCCGATGCCGAGATCGACGCGGCCCGGCGCGAGCGCGGCCAGCAGCTTGAACGACTCGGCGACCTTGAACGGGCTGTAGTGCTGCAGCATCACGCCGCCCGAACCGACGCGGATGCGCGACGTGTGCGCGAGCAGGTGCGCGACGACGAGCTCCGGCGCCGAACTCGCGAAGCCCGGCGTGCCGTGATGCTCGGCGACCCAGAAGCGCTCGTAGCCGAGCTGTTCGGCGCGCTGCGCGAGCGTCGTGGTGAAGCGCAGCGCGTCGGCGGCGTTCGCGCCGTCGGCGATCGGACTCTTGTCCAGCAACGAAAGCGAATAAGACATGGTGAGCGGCATTCCTGCGTGAGACGTGGATGAACGGGGAGCGGGCGCGGCACTCAGCTCTTCGGCAGCCCCGGCGGATTCGTGCGCGACTGGTCGATCGCTTCTGACGCGAGGTTCCAGCGGTCGAGCACCTGCCGGTAGCGGCCGGTCTTGATCAGCCCGTTCAGCGCGACGGTCAGCGGATCGGCGAGCCCGCTGCCGCGGCGCGTCGCGATCGCGATGTCGGCCGTGCGCGGCCAGCCGCCGCTGATCGCACCGACGAGCCGCGTCTTGCCCTGCTGCGCGCTCTGGTACGCGAGCACCGAGTTCACGCTGAACACGGCATCGGCGCGGCCCGACTGCACGGCGACGATACGCATCGCCTGATCGTCGTAGTACTGGATCTGCACGGGCTTCAGCCCGTGCGCGACGTTCTCGCGGTCCCACGCGAGCAGGATCTTTTCCTGGTTGGTGCCGGCGTCGGTCACGACGCGCAGCCCCGCGACGTCCTTCGGCTCGCGGATCGCCTGGATCTTGCTGTCGTTGCGCACGTAGAAGCCGACCAGATCGTGGCGGTACGACGAGAAATCGAACTTCTGCTTGCGTTCCTCGGTGACGGTCACGTTCGAGATCACGGCGTCGACTTTCCCCGATTCGAGCGCGAGCGGCCAGTCGGCCCACGCGAGCGCGACGATCTTCAGCTTGCGGCCGAGGCTGTCGGACACGAGCTGGCCGACGTCGGCGTCGAAGCCGATCACCGTGCGCGCGTCGGTCGCATACGAGCTGATCGGCGGCAGGCTCGGCGCGATGCCGATGGTCAGCGTGCCGGGCTCGGCGAACTTGAACGACGCGGGCACCGCGCGTTCGACGGCCGCATCGACTGTGCCGCGCGGGCGGCCGCGCTGCTCGGGGCTCAGGTCGAACGTCGCGGCGGCCGCGGCGAACGCGGTCAGGCCGATCAGCGCGGCGGCCAGCGTGCGGACGGCACGGGAGGAAAGCGGTACGGCTCGTTGCATGAAAACGTCCTGTCGTGGAAAGCGGAATCGGGGAAATGCGGGGCTGTCGCGCAGTCAGCGCGGCAACACCGGTTCGGGCACGGGCGCCCACAGGTCGGCGAGCGTCGACGTGCGCGCCGGATCGGCGAGATCCTTGCCGAACGGCAGGTGGAAGTACGCCTCGGGGTCGATCGACGAATCGAACAGCCGCGTATAGCCGGTGCGGTCGTACAGTGCCCACGCTTCGGGCTGGCGAAAGCCGGTGGTCAGGTAGAGGCGGCGGTAGCCCTGCCGCGCGGCGCGCAGTTCGAGCGCGTCGACGATCAGCCGCGCGAGGCCCTGACGGCGCAGGTCCGTGCGCGTCCAGATGCGTTTGAGCTCGGCGGTCTGCGCGTCGTAGCGCTTGAACGCGCCGCCGCCGATCGTTTCGCCGTCGCGCAGCAGCAGCACGAAGGCGCCTTCGGGCGGCGCGAACAGTTCGGCCGGGTAGCGCGCGAGTTCGTCGCGCGCGGACGCGCGGCTGTCGGGGCGGTACGCGTTGTAACGGGTCGAATACTCGTCGATCAGCGCGTCGATCAGCGGTTGCGCGCGGACGTCGAGCGGCGTCGTGTCGATGAGGCGGTCGTTCGTGGCCATGGGCATCGCGAAGGGCGCGCGATGCGGACGTTCCTGTCGGGGCTCGGGCACGCGGCCCGTCCGGTCTGTTCCGTTATCGCGGCGCGGTTGTCGTGATGACGGCGGCCGGTGTGCATCCTGCGATGCATGTGGCGGGCCGCCGCCGTTTTGAACACGTTAGCGGCGCGGCCGGCAAAGGCGAACGAAGCAATTGCGATAAGGATTTCGCGGCGGGCGTCAGAAGGCTTGCAGCGGGAGTGGGGTGGGGTCAGCCGAATGGGGCGCTCCTCCGTGCAGAAGCGCTCGTTTGATGCATGTTGGGCGACGGATAACGCGCGGCTACGTCACCCGACCTTGTATCTGTGTTGCGAACCGTGTCATCGCTTCGCCGAGGCGGCCTGCATTTTCGAGGTTCAGCACGGATTCCCCGCATGCAGGGCAGAAGTCGCCGGTGATGCGAGGGATGACGGTGGAGTGACCTTGGCAGGTGTATGGAAGGTCACGTGTGTCACGGATCAGTTGCGCGGCACCGCAGGCAGGACATTTCATGTTCGTGGTTTCCTCAGCGATACGATTCGACTCATTGGCCGATGCTCGGCGCCGCCGACAACTCCGCCAGCTGAAACAGGCAATCGCCGCGCCTTACCTGCGCGGGCACGCGCTTGCACACCACTTCGCCGTCGCCCTTGAACCGGTGCAGCATCGGCTCGCGCAACGGCGTATCGGGGAAATGCACCCACGCGGCCGGCTGTCCGGCCTTCACCTGGTCGCCGAGTTCGACGAGCGGTTCATACAGCCCGCGCTCGTACGCATAGACGAAATGGCGGTCGCCGTCGACGCGCATGAAGCGCGTGACGGTCGGCGGCGCGTCGGGCACGAGCGCGCCGCGCAGCAGGCCGATATAGCCGAGGTAGTGCAGCAGCCCGTGGCGGCCGAGCCGGATCAGCGACGGATCGGCCATGCCCGCGCCGCCGAGTTCGGTCACGATCGAGATCGCGCCTTGCCGGCGCGCGGCCGATGCCGAATGCACGGGGTTCGGCGCGTGCAGCAGCGCATTCGGCAAGCCGAACGCGACCAGCAGCCCGTTGAGCTTCGCGGCTTCGTCGGCGTCGAGCGGATCGATCGCGAGCATGTTGCCGCCGTGGTACAGCAGCGAGCTGCCGCCCGAATGCAGGTCGACCAGATACTGCGCACGCGACAGCAGCACATGCTCGATGTAGTGGGCAATCATCTGCGTCGGCGTGCCGGTCGGCTCGCCCGGAAAGCTGCGGTTCAGGTTGCCCTCGTCGAGCGGCGACACGCGCAGGCCCGCGTCCGCCGCGGGGAAATTCGCCATCGGCAGCAGGATCAGTTGTCCGCTGACCATCTCGGGCTCGATCTCGCGCATCAACTGCGACACGATGATCTGGCCTTCGTATTCGTCGCCGTGGTTGCCGGCCATCACGAGCGCGATCGGGCCGTCGCCGTTGCGGATCGACGCGATCGGGATCGGCAGCCAGCCGTACGCCGAGCGGTGCACGGAATGCGGCAGCCGCAGGTAGCCCGCGTGCTTGCCTTGCGCGTCGAGATCGATTTCGCAGTGGATGGGGTTTCGCTGTGAGGACGGGGCGGTCATGGCGGCATCGTTCGATGAACGGAATCTGCCATCTTATCGGGAAACGGCCGCCGCGCGGCGCGCGGGGAGCGCGCAACGCCGAACGCCGTCAACCGCCAACCGGCACGCGCGTGGATGCGCATGATCGAGCCGGCTTGCCGACACGCGAAACCGCGCGCGATGTTGCAGCGGTGAACGCATGCCGGCGCGCGGGCCGGCTGCATGCGTGCAGCCGGTTTCGCGCCGATCCCTTGTCGCGACAGGGTCGGCGCGTGCGGCCGGCTCAGCGGCCCGATGTTTCAGCTTCGATACGACCTTCTTCCCACAGTGCCCAGAAACGGCTGCCGGCGCGATACGGATTCGCACGCCGCGCGCTGTAATCGGTAACGCCCTGGCGAAACGCGCCGTACAGCGTCAGCGGCGGATTGTCGACGCACGCGGCTTCACGCGCGGCCGGCATGCGGCGCTCGGAAACGAGCCGCCGGATCAGCGATGCGCCGTCGATCACGGCCTGTTCGTCGATCGTTTCGTTGCGGCTGAGGACTTCGACGGTATTCATGCTGGGTCTCCCTGACAACCTGTTTCCCTGTCAGGGAGCAATAAGAATGCCAGCCTTGAAAAGCCTTGCGCTGCATCGATCGTGCAGGCTTCTGCGGTCAATGTGACGGGTGGCGAACGCCGATGTTACGGAACACGTCACGTGACACGCGCGTGTGCGGCGCCACGTGCGAACACGCAAAGCGTTTCGGAATTGAATCGTCGGGAGGATGCGGCCGGCGGTGGAAACGCGGATTCGCGACCGGAGCGCGCGCCGTCGGGTCAGCTCGCGGTGACCGGTGCCACGCGGCGGCTGCCGTTCGAATAGAAGCGGTAGATGCCCTTGCCGGCCGACTTCGCGTCGTACAGCGCGCTGTCGGCCCGGCGGATCAGTTCGTCGGGGGAGCCGTGCCCGTCGTCGAGTGCGATGCCGATGCTGATCCCGAGGCTGACGATCTTGCCGATCGACAGCGTATACGGTGCCGAGATCTGCCGGATGATCCGCGCGGCGAGGAGCGAGCATGCTTGCATCGTCGTGTCGTCGATCGCGACGACGAACTCATCGCCGCCGATGCGCGCCGCAAGCTCGCCGGGCGGCAGCGTCTTGCCAAGCCGCTCGGCGACCTGCATGAGCACCTCGTCGCCGGCCTGGTGGCCGAAGCGGTCGTTGATCGCCTTGAAGCCGTCGAGGTCGAGATACATGACGGCGAGCGCAGGGTTCGGCAGGCGCGGCCGGCGCGCGAGCATCCGCTTGAGCCCGGCATGCAGTTCGTGGCGGTTCGGCAAACCGGTCAGCGCGTCGTGCCGCGCGAGATGCCGGATGTGCTGCTCGGTCTGGCGGCGCGCTGTGACGTCCTCGACGATGATCACCGCGTTGCCGTCGGGCACGCGGTGGCGCGTCAGTTCGAGCTGGCGGCCGTCGGCGAGCACGATCTCGAACGGCTCCGGTTCGTCGCGGTTCAACCAGCCGTCGCACTGCGCGACGAGCCCGGCGCCGCCGGCATCGGTCACCGCATTCGCGCCGAGCGCCGCGACGACGTCGGGCAGCGGCGTGTCGAGCATGATCTCGCGCGGCGAGCCGAACAGTTGCGCGGTGCGCCGGTTCGCGACGGTCACGCGGCTGTCGCCGTCGATCATGCACAGGCCGTGTGGCATATAGGTGAGGGCGGCGTCGAAGCGTGCGACGAGTTCGGCGTTGCGCTGGCGCGCAGCGATCAGCGCGACGAGCACGCGGTAGTGGCGCTGGACGACGGTGCGCATGGCCGCGAGATAGATCGCGAGCGGCGGCAGCAGCAGCCACGCGCCCGACCGGTGGGCCAGCAGCGCACCGACGCCGATCGGCAGCACGCCGAGCGTGACCTGCGTCATCGCGAGCCGCGGCAACGCCGAATTGCGCGACGCGATTCCGCCGAACACGCCGCCCGCGACCATCACCGACAGCGTGCCGAGTTCGACGTCGGTCGCTTGCACGCAGCCCATCACGCCGAGGCCGAGCACGAAGCACGCCGCGAGCGACACGGGCGCATAGTGCATCGCCCAGTATTCGGCGCGATCGTCGCCGGCGTCGCGGCGCACCGTGTAGGCACGCGCGATCGCGAGCCGGGCGGCGAGCAGGCTGATGTCGGCGATGAGCCACACGAGACACCAGAGTTGCTGCAGCCGGATCAGCGCGACGGCCGCGACGAAGCCGCTCGCGAGCCCGGACATCGCCATCGGGCGAATATCCTCGAACAGCGTGACGAGCATCGACGGACGCAGCGCCGCCGTGACACGGTGGTTGCCGGAGGGGGGAGTGGCGAGAACGGAGTTCAGGAGAGATGCCCTGACTGCCATGGTCGTTGACCTCGACACGATATTGCGATGGCTGGCGGCGCCCGCACGGCACATGGCGGAAGCACCGGCAAGCCGGATGCGCACGACATTACCATGAAACACAGGCGGCGCGGGGGCCCGGGCGCATCGCCGGTGGCAGTCCGCCAGCACCGGACATCGCGCCGGCCGCCAGTCGTCAACCACGCCTGCAAAAGGCTTGCGCATTCGACGGCGCCGCGGCAGCATCGTTGCGAACGGAACGATGTGCGGCGGCCGACCGGAGACCGGCCGCGATGCGTGGGGCGCGCTTGCCCGTCGGTTGCTGTCGATGCAGGGCAAAGCCGATGCGACGGCATGCAAACGCAAGCAGACGGCCGACGCCGCACAGCTCGCGGCCGGCCGCTCGGTGTATCTCGCAGTGTGCGCGAGCTGTCACGGCTTCAACGGCGAAGGCAAGCCGCACGTTGCGGTGCCGATGAACGGCAACTCGACGGTGCGCCAGGGCGATCCGCGCAACCTGCTGGTCGCGATGCTCGACGGCATCGACGAGCAGAAGTTTGCCGGCTTCGAAAACCTGCAGCCGATGCCGGGTTTCGCGCACACGCTGAGCGACGACGAACTCGCCCAGCTCGCGAACTACCTGCGCGCGACGTGGGGCGGCCAGCCCGCGAGCGTCACGCCGGCCGACGTGAAGGCCATGCGTTAAGTCCAAGTCGTGCCGCAGGGCGGGGCGTCGCGCGCGATGCAGCCGGTTTCCGGTGATCGCGCGCGATGCGTCGCCCGACTTTTTGCGGCGGTGCTTCAGTAGCCGCCACCTCCGCCACCGCCACCGCCTCCGCTGCCTCCCGAACCGCCGCCGTACCGGCTCATGCCCGGTCCTTGCGAAGTGCCGCTGCCCGACTGCGTACATCCCGCCGACAGGACAAGCACCAGTGCCGCGATCAGCGCCGCGGCCAACGTTGCCGATTTCATTGCGATCTCCTTGCAGCGCGCAGGCCGCAGGACAGGCCGGTTCGCGTGAACCGCGCGTCTGCGCGATGAAGAAACGGATCGGGCGGACCGCTTATTCCATGCTTTTTGCGTATCGTCGCGCACGATGGGGCCGGATCGGATCCGCCGCGCGGCGCCTTGGTACACTCCGGCACGCCGCCATTCCGATTCCGAATACGAAAACCATGAGTGCCACCCTCGAGCGCCCGCCGCGCGAACCGTCGCATCCGTCCCGTCCCATCGTGCTCGGCTGCATGTCGTTTGCCGTGGGCGGCCCGCTGGTCGCGGCGCTCGTCTGGCCGCTCGTGATGCTGATCGCGTGGTCGTTGATCGACGGCCCGTCATGGCACGTGCTGAAAGTCAGCGCCAGCATGGTGCCGATGATCTTCTTCGCGTCGTTCCTGTTCGGTTATTTCCTGCCCGCGACGGTCGCTGGCGGCATCATGGGCGCGATCGGCACGCGCATCCGGCGGCGCTGGTTCGTGTTGCTGGGAATGATCGTGGGCGGCGGTGCGATGACCGGTTACGTGCTGCTCTGCGCGTATCTGATGAATGCCGACAAGGTCGGCGACATCAACGCGATCGCCACGCTCGATGCGATCGTGACGTCGGCCGTGATGTCGCACTGGCTGCATCGTCGGCTCGGACGCCGGCGTTGAGCGCGCCGCGCCGCGCATCGGGTGCGTGACCGATGGCGCGGATGAACCCGACGCGCCGAATGGCACCGCTCGACCGCGGCCAGCGGCCCGCCATGCTTTCCTTTGCGAGGATGCCGCCGTCGCGGCGGCGTCCGGTCAACGATAGACGAGATCGGCGCGGCGGTTCTGCGCCCACGAATCCTCGTCGTGGCCGAGCGCGACCGGCTTTTCCTTGCCGAGGCTGACCGCTTCGAGTTGCGTGCCCGGCACGCCGAGCGTTTCAAGTGCGCTGAACACGGCTTGCGAACGGCGTTGGCCGAGCGCGAGGTTGTATTCGGACGTGCCGCGTTCGTCGGTGTTGCCCTGGATCAGCACACGCCGCGACGGATGGCTGCGCAGGTAGTCGGCATGCGCCTGCAGCAGCGACTGGTATTCGGGCTTCACGGTGTACGCGTCGAAATCGAAATAGATGCTGCGCTTCGCGAGCGGGCTGTTCGGATTGTTGAGATCGTCGGCGGTCACCGTTGCGACGGCTTCGCTCGAGGGCGTCGGCGCCATGCCGGCATTCTCGGGGGTTTTCGCCGCGTGATGGCAACCGGCCAGCAGTGCAAGGGCTGCCAGGACCGCAAATCGGTTCGTTTTGCTCATTGTTCCTCTCCAGCGGTTGACTGCATTGAAAGCGTGGTGCGTGCGATCTGCACGTCCGTATCCGGCCGCAACGGCGCGAAAGGTCCGGCTTCGTCGACGTGATGCATGTTCGTAAGCCGGTGGTGCGCCATATGAAAGCGTATTGCGACCGGAACGCCGAATCACGGCGTCGCTGCAAATAGATTAGGAAAAATGTCAAAACGTGACCAGTTTCTCCGCATTTCTTTGCGCAGACACGACAGTCCGGGAGGCATTCTTGCTCCCGCCGGCGGCGCGCGGCACGCGATGCCACCGCGAACAGGCCGCGCACGGGCGCGGCCTGTTCAGCGCGGGTCACGACGATCGGGCGGGGCTTGAAACGCGTGCCGTACGCAGTCGACACAGCGGCGAAGCGCCGCGTCGTCAGAACTTGTGCCGCAGTCCCAGTGCGACGACAACCTGGTTGCTGCTCGCCGAAGGCGTCAGCGTCCAGACGGTCGCGTTGAACGCGGGATTGCCGTTGCCGCCGCTCACGCTCTGGTAGACGCCTTCGAGATACGCGTCCGTGCGCTTCGACAGTGCATAGTCGGCTTGCGCGACGACCTGGTTCCATTTCGGGCGCGTCTGGCCCGTGCGCGTGTCGAAGCGGCCCATCGTGTACGTGTATGCGGCGGCGACGCTCAATGCACGCGTGACGAAGTAGCGCCCGTCGACCGTGAAGTTGTCGAACACGAGCGATTCGCCCTTCAGCGGCGCGATATTGCCGCCCTGGAGCACGCCCGTCACGCCGTCGGTGGTCGAGTGCGACCAGGCGGCGCCGATCGAATGCGGCCCGAATGCATAACGGCCGGCCGCGGCCCAGATCTGCTGGTTGCCGCCGGTGATCGTCGCCGAACCGTCGACCGTGCTCAGCGCGCCGTCCGGGTTCGGCGAATTGCGGTCGCGGCTGATTTTCAGGTAACCGGCGCCGAGCTTCAGCGGCCCGTTCGCATACGACAGCCCCGCGCTCCATGCCGCGTTGTTGGCGAACTGGCCGGCCGCGTTCGAGAAACCGAACATCGCGCCGAACGTCAGCCCGCGGTACGTCGGGCTCGTGTATTTCACCGCGTTGTTGATGCGCAGGTTGCGGTTCGAATCGTCGTTGTCGTATGGATGGACCGCGAGGTTGCCGCCCCAGCCGGGCCCGGACGCGCCGAGCGGCGTCACGAAGTCGAGGATCAGGTCGTACTGGCGGCCGAACGTCAGCGTGCCGGCCGTCTTCGAGCTCACGCCGATCCACGCCTGGCGGCCGAACAGGTCGACGCCTTTCTGCGACAGCTTGCCGGTGGTGCCCGAGAAGCCGTTTTCGAGCGTGAAGACCGCGGCCATGCCGCCACCGAGATCTTCGCGGCCGCGCAGCCCCCAGCGCGACGCGTTCAGCGCGCCGCTCGTCATCGCGACGCTGCCGCTGCCGGGCGAGCCGGCGCCCTGCGTGCGCTGGTTGGTCGAGTAGGTGATCGACGTGTCGATCAGGCCGTACAGCGTCACGCTGCTCTGTGCGTGCGCGACGCCCGGCACGAAGCCGGTCAGGCATGCGGCAACGACGGTCCCCGCGACGCGCGCGCTGGCATGCTTGTTCATCTGGTAGGAATGCATAGGAGTTTTTATCGTTTGCCCGGCACGGCGGCCGGCGGGTCGCGTCGGCGTGCCGGCCGACGGATCGAGCGGCCATTATTGGAGATCGTGCGACGGTCGATTAAGGCGTTGCACAGGAAAGGTCCTCTGCGGAATCGAGCAGAATCGCGGCGCGTCGGTGTCGGCGTCGGGGATTCAGTCGGGAGCGGGGAGCGTGTGGCGCAGGAGGGCGTGCGTCGCGGCGTCGGCGACGCTTTTCAGTTTCAGTGCGGTACCGAGCGGTTCAAGCCGTCGGCGCGCGATCGACGGTCGAACGATTAACGGCGAGCAATCGGCAGCGCAGTTTCGACGCCGCGGCTTCGATACGCGGCACGAACGGCGATCGCTTTGGCTTCGATTGCTTCCGGCGACGGGCAGGGTCTCAGGCGAACGACGACGCGCGGCAACGCAGCAAGCTGATTGCGCAAGCGCACGATCGATGGGCAGCAACGGAATGCCGACACCGCCGCATCGGGCCCCGACGCGGCTTCGGCAAGCTCGGCCGACCACCCGGCACCGCGATGGCGCCTGACGTCGTCGAGGTGCGGCAGGTAGCGTGCGTCGCCCGACAACGCGATCAGCAGCGCAGCCCAGTGCGCGCCGCGCCATCCGTGGTTCAGGTCGTGAGTCAGGTCGGCGAGCAGCGCGTCGTCCAGCACGGACAGGCTTTGCTGGCAAAGGTAGTGGAAGTCGAGCGGCTGGTAGCGGACCTGCGGGTAGTCGCGCAGCACATGCCCGAGCTCGACGCCGGTATCGACGGCGGCAGCGAGGAATCGTTCGGCCGGCGCAGGGCGGTTCAGCAGCAGCGTGGGCACGTTCAGGAACAGCCGGCTGAGGTCATCGGGGTGGTAGTGCATCGCGAAGGTCGCTTTCGATGGCGTGTTGTCGTTTGTCGTTCAAGCCACCCGGAAACGGCGAAGAACGTCAAGGCAGTGCCGCGACCGCCGCGGTTTTAGCCTGACCGATGAGTATGGATGGACGGCACGGCCGGAGGCAACGGGAAAATTTACCGTTCAAGCGGCACCGGGCCGGCATCGGAAAACAACGGCCGTTGCCCGCGTCACATTCGTAGCACAGGTTTCCCGGTGCCGGCGTAACCGGGCCGGCGACTACGTAATTCGCGACTTTTTGCGCGCTATCGGTTCGGCACAATGGACCATTGCGCGTGGCGGCCTGCCGCTTGCCCGGTACGTCACGCATGCCGCGGGAGAACGCACATGGTGTTGATGGCAGTGGGAGGGGGCGGGGGTGCGCCGGTGGACGTGCCGCAGCCACAGAACGACAACAACCCGACGAACAACAACGGGACGAACAACAACGGCGCCACCGGCGCCCCTCCGGCCCAGACACCCGAACAGAAGGCCCTCGCCGCGGCGCAGGCCGAGACGCAGCGCCTGCTCCAGCTGGCGCAGGCGGAGATGGCGACGCTCAAGCGCCTGAACGACCAGGGCGCATCGCAAGCCGACCTCGACAACCAGGTCAAGAAGGCCGAAACCGCGTGGGGCGCGGTGCAGGCGGCCGTCGAGAACCAGATGCGCGTCGCCGCGGACGGCGGCGGCGACACGAACAAGGCGATCGCGGGCGTCGCATCGGATCTGCGCAACGCATCGCCGAAGGATCCGGTGCTCGGCGAAGTTCTCGACGACGCGCAGAAGGCAGTCACCGCGGAATCGGCGCCCCAGCGGGCGACCAACGAGAAAGCATTCCAGTTCGCACAGGCGGTGCAGCAGGACCAGGACGCGAATGCCGACGTGAAGCAGTACAACGCGTTGCCGGGCGGCATCCGGCGCGCCGACCCCGAGACCGGTGCGCAGTTGCGTCAGACGGCCAGCACGGCCGACGCGAACTGCGACACCGCCTACACGGCGCTGACGACCGCATTGCGGCATGAATACAGCACGTCGGCCGCGACGCTGCGCCTGAACGACGCGAAGGCCGATTACGCGGCGTGGCAGAAGGAGCCGGGCGGGTTGCGCCGCGCCGACGAGGCCGACATCACGCAGGCAATGTCGCAGGCGCAGAGCCAGTACGACAAGGTGGTGACGGGCGGCGACGACAGCGCGTTGACCTACGTGACGCCCGACGAGCAGAAACAGACCGTCGCGTCCGTGAAGCAGAACCACGACGGCATGTGGTACACCGGCCTCGTCGACGTATTCGGCGAGCAAAGCCAGCTCAAACGCACGATCGCGACGATCAATCCCGACGATCCGTCGCTGTCGCCGCAGATGAAGCAGCTCGCGCAGTCCGATCCGGTCACCTTTGCGCTGTTGCAGGACACGGGCCAGACCGTCGATCCGAACGACCCGAAGCTGTCGACGCAGGAAAAGGCGCTCGCCCGGCAGAATCCGCTCGCCGAGGCATTCGTCAAGCTGACGGGCGTCGAGGTGAACCCGGCCGACGTGAAGGATCCGACCGCGGCCAAGGCGCTGAAGGATCAGATCGACCAGCAGGGCGTATTCCAGTACGCGATGGCGCACGTCGACCAGAATTCGCCGGGTTACCAGCAGATGAAGCTGCTGCTCGCGGCGGCGCCCGACGTGCGGCTGCAGTACACGAAGCAGCAGGTCGACCAGTTGATGCAGAACCCGGGCAGCAATCCCGGCGCCGCGCTCCAGGTGCTGAAGACCAACATGGACGCATCGTTCTCGCTGGACGAGCGCCAGACGCTGTGGACCCAGGCCGGCCAGCCGCATTTCGACGCGAACTTCATCCATTCGCAGATCGATCCGCTGATGCAGAAGCCCGATTCGAAGGCGACCGACCAGGCGAGCATGCAGGCGCGTTACGACGGCAGGATGAACGCCGACAAGGCCGGCAAATGGATGCAGGACATCCTCGCCAATGCGCCGCCCGAATTCGCGGGCGTCGTGCTCGACACCGTCGAGAAGGATTTCAGCAACAAGTGGACGCAGTCGAACACGGGCACGCCGCAGCCTTACGGCGACGGCATCGACTTCTACAAGGGGCTCAGCAAGGCGGTCGGGCTGGCCGACCAGCAGCCGACCGCGAGCGGCGTGCCCGTGCAGCGCGAGAACGACGTCGCGAGCTGGCTGCTCGACGCCAACGGCAACGCGAAGACGATGATCTACACGCTGCGCGGCAGCGACGCGGGATACGGTTTCGACAGCGTGCGCCAGGCGCTTTCGTCGGGCGTCGATCCGTCGCTGTCGAAGGCGCTGCTGTCGAAGATGCAGGGCGACGACCGGTTCCGCTCGGGCTTCGCGAACGACTTCCAGCTGCGTTACCAGCAAGGCGCCGAACACGCGCAAAGCGATCGGAACACGCAAGCCGCAACGGCCAGCTACAACCTGTTCAAGGCCGATCCGGACAAGCAGCTGCAGGCGTATTTCAACGATTTCCAGAAGAACTTCGACGGCCAGTCCCGGACGTTCACGGTCGGTTCCGACCAGCTCACGAACTTCGTCGGCGCGGGGCTCGGGATGCAGCCCGACAACCCGGGCGCGGTGCCGACCGACGCGAACGACGTGCCGTCGATGGCGCTGCTCGAACAGATGATCGTCAGCAACGGACAGTTGTCGAACGGCACGGCGGTGAACGGCCAGTCGCTGTACGCGAAGAATTCGGCCGCGACGCAGATGATCCAGGCCGTCGTCGACCAGATCCGGAAAGTCGGCGGCGATCACGCGGTCGTGTCGCTGGTGCCGATCTACTACGTGTCGAAGGGGACGGGCGCCGCGCCGAGCGCGCTGTTCAAGGTGCAGGTCGAGGGGCATCCGGACCAGTACAAACTGATCGACGATCGCGGCTGGAAGTACGACACCGTCGACGACTACCAGCACAACAATGCGCTGTCCGACGACGGCAAGCTGTATGTGCCGAAGAGCCTGACGCAAGGTTCCGGATCCGGCGATTTCTCGCAATACGAACCGATCGACGCGCACAAGACGGAGTGGTACCAGCACGCCGAACACATTCTCGAGATGGGCGCGGGCATTCTCGCGGCGGCCGGCGGCGTCGTGCTGGTGGCGAGCGGCATCGGCGCGCCGGTCGGCGGCGCACTGCTCGGCGCCGCGTGGACGACGGTCGGCGTAGGGATGGCGGTCGGCGTGCCGGCCGCCATCGGCGACCTGAAGAACCTGAGCGATCACGGCCAGTCGACCGGCTTCGGCAATGCGCAGGCGCGCGGCGACTGGATCAGCCTGATCGGCAGCGGCGCCGGCTTCGCGGGTGGCGGGCTCGGCGTGGCGGCGAAGTCGCTCGCGGAAGCGTCGTCGCTGCTGCGCACGACGGGGCAGGTGTCCGACATCATCACGTTCGCATCGCGCGGCGAGGGCGTCACGGCCGAGGCCGCCGGTCTCGGCCGTTTCACGCAGGAGGCCAACGCGTTCCAGTCGCTCGCGCAGACGACCGGCCGCACGGCGGCGGTGTTCAACGTGACCGGCGGCGCGATCGGCGGTTACCAGATGCTCGACCAAGGCGTGTCGCTGGTGAAGAACTGGGACGCGATGTCCGATTCCGATCGCGCGCAGCAGTTGCTGAACCTCGGGATCGGCGTCGCGCAGATGGGCCTCGGCTCGCACACGCTGATGGAGCGGCCGATTCGCGCGATCACGAAGACGCCCGTGCCGCCGTCGACGCCGCGGCCGATCACGATCGACGTCGTGAACACGATGCTCGGCAACGGGCTGGCGAACCAGCGTCTCGCGGTGGGCGAGATCGGCAACCCGTGGCAGCACGCGGAACAACAGGCGCGCAGTTTCGGCGAACCCGCCGGCGACGGCGAGCCGGTCTCGCCGGCCGACGCGGGGCTGCGCGCGAGATTCTCCGCGTGGCTGCGGGCGCGCCGCACGCAGGGCACGCCGGAAGACGGCGACGCGATCCGGTTGCGGCTGGCGCCCGACGGCGAATCGATCGACGGCGCAGCGACGCCGGCGATTGCCCGCGCGTTGGCCGGCGATGAGGCGTCGCCGGCCGAAGCCGGTGCGCCGACAACGGCCGGGCACCCTGCGTCGTGGGAGGTTCCCGCGCATATCGCGGCCGATCCGGAGATGCTGAGCAACGTGATCGGGCCGATCCTCGAGAGCGGCAACCGTCTCGAGGACATCGAGTACTACGTGTACGCGGTGGAGGATCCCGAAGGCAATGCGCGTAACCCTGCGGAAGACGGGCTGCCCGCGACCGAAAAGGGCAACCTGCCGGACGACTTGAGCGCGGCGAAGGCGGACGAGAGGCGAGCAGCCGCGGGCGACGATGCGGCGGCACGCGCGGCGGCTGCATCCGACAAGGACGGCACGATCGGCGTGACGCGTTATGCGTCGTACCACGACGCGATGATGGTCGCGCGCGACGGGGTGGCAGCGGGCCGCTACCAGGTCGCGCTGGTCGATCGCAATGCGCTCGCCGCGGACGGCACGGTGCCGCCCGAAGCGGTCGTCGGTCGGGTCGGGCTCAACGATGCCGGCAATGCGCTGATGCTGTCGATGAACGACACGTACGATCGCACGCTGCGCGTCGTGTACCCGCGCGGGTTCGATCCGAGCAAGCCGCTGATCCGCAGCGAGAACGGCCGACGCGTCGACGTGATCAA
This sequence comes from Burkholderia pyrrocinia, assembly GCF_018417535.1. Classification (NCBI taxonomy): domain Bacteria; kingdom Pseudomonadati; phylum Pseudomonadota; class Betaproteobacteria; order Burkholderiales; family Burkholderiaceae; genus Burkholderia; species Burkholderia pyrrocinia. Next base: position 434,800 of record NZ_CP070978.1, read on the forward strand.
CGCGCTGTTCGGCATGAACGAAACGCAGTGGGCCGCGTATCCGCGCCGCGAGGCCGATCTCGCGGTCTATTCGAACAATCCGAGCCAGCCCGAGAACCGGCTGCCGCCCGGCGAGCGGCCGTTGATGCCGGTGCCGCCCGGCTACTTCGCCGTGTATGCACATGCGTGGGCCGATGCGTTCGCGAACCCGGCCGGCAAGGCGCTCAGCGTCGAAGGCCTGGCCGAGATGGTGCGCCAGAGCGGTTGGGACGGCAAATCGCCGGTGATCCTCTATGCGTGCGGGGCGGGCACGCGGGTGAGCCCGCTCGCGCAACTGCTCGCGAACGTGCTGGGGGTCGATGTCTACGGCGCGAGCGGCTTCGTCGCGTGGCGTTCGCCGCGCTATCGCAGCGACGGCAACCCCGACTCGGGCTATACGAGCGGCATCGTGCTGGAGCCCGGTGCGCCCGATCTCGCCGGCGTACCCGACCATTCGGTGCAGCATGCGCCGCGCACCTACCGTTTCTCGCCGGCGCTGGCGGTCATCGACCAGGGTGCGCATCCGGTCAACTGGAGCAACGTGGCGCTGCGCCCGGTGTCGAATCGCTGGGGCGGCAGCGACACGACGGGCGAAGCGCGCGTGCCTCTCGGCGTGTACGTGTGGCGCGTGCTGACGAAGCGCGGATCGATCGTCAATCCGCGCAGCGGCCGCTCGGCCAGCGCGCTCGAGATGACGCACGCGCTGGAGGAACTGGCGTGGAAAGGCTACACGCCGGGCGTGCCGGTCGCGCTGGAAGGGCCGCACAGCGGCGCCGATCCCGCGTTGCTGCAGGAATTCGCGGACCTGATCCAGGCACCGGTGTTCGGACGGCTCGGCGACAACGACGCGGCCGGGTGGCGGCGCGCGATCCCCAATCCGGGCCGCCGGCTCGCGCGCTTCCAGATCGAACCCGACGTGAACGGCAAGTTCTCGCCGGGCCGCGCGCAGCCGGTTCGCGTCAATCCGCTGGAACTGCGGCCCGTGCCGGGCTCGAGCGTCGTGAACCTGCTCGGTCACGCGACCGCGCGGCAATTCCTGAAGGTGTCGGGCTTCGACATCGCCGAATCGCACGGCACGACGCCGCGCGACGTGAGCTGGGACAGCTCGACCGCCGTCACGCAAGGCGGCAACCGGATGTCGCCGAGGGAATTCGCGCGCAAGCTGCTCGAGGATCCCGCCTATACCGAAGGCAACGGCGTGCTGCTGACGGGCTGCTATCTCGGCTCCGGCGGCTACCCGTTCGCGCAGGAACTCGCGTACGAGCTGCAGGTGCCCGTGATCGCGTCGATTGCATCCAACTCGGTGCGCGGCACCGGTGCGCTGTACCTGCATCCGAACAGCGACGACATCGTCGTGCCGGCGCACGATCCCGACGTGTCGACGCGGCTCTACCTGCATATCCCGGAGACGCCCGATGCGAGCGAACCGCCGATGGTGTTCGCGCGGCGGGGCGAGCCGGTGCCGGGCGCGGCCGCGCACGGCGACGCGCCGGTCGAACCGGTGCGCCCGATCGAAGCGCAGATCGATCCGGAAGCGGACAGCGGGCGGCGCGGCAACGCCGGCACGCCGGAGGAGGCCGGGCGGCCCGCGCCTGGTCCGACGCCGCGCGGGCCCGCGCATCCGCGTCTCGCGGCCGAACCGGACGCGGGCGAGCCGCCCGTTTATGTGCCGACCCCGCTGGTCGAGGTCGGGCCCGGGCAGATCTTCACGGCGGACGAATGGGCCGCGCGCACCGAGCAGGCTGCAGCGGACGAGGCCGACGACGGCCTGTCGGGCATCCCGCAGAAAACTTATCCGAAGAACAGCCGCGTCTATACGGATCGCAAGATCGTCAACGACGGCGTTGTCACGACGACGGTTCACGGCCAGTCGGTGCTGCAGACGGGATTCGACGACGTGACCGGCGTCGACGCGACACAGCATCCCGAATTCCTGCGCCCGGCCGATACGCTGCTGATGCCGTCCGGCGACCCGCTGCATGCGATCGGCGCGCGCGGGCTGATGTCGCCGCCCGGCCATCACGTGGTGTTCGGACACGGGATGTCGGCCGACGCGATGCTGGGCCCCGAAGGCCGGCCGCTCACGCCGGACGAGGTGGCCGAGCGCGTCGCGCCGCATCTCGAACCGGAGCAGGACGTGACGCTGTATTCGTGCTTCGGCGGTTCGAACAAGCACGATCCGTTGCGCGTCGCGCCCGGTCAGGTGCGAGCCGCGAGCACGACGTTCGCCGCCGCGCTCGCGCAGCGTCTGTCCGAGATCACGGGGCGGCCGACAACGGTCTGGGCGCCGCCGGACATCCTGCTCGTCGAGCCTGACGGTTCGACCGCCGTGCGCGGGACGCGACTGACCGGTCAGGTCGACAAGGATCGCCTGGCGATGCAGAGCTTCCGCGGCGACCCGGCGCGCGCGGGACGCCCGGCACTCCCCGCCGCGCCGGGCGCGGAGCCGTCGCCGGCCACCGCGCCCACGGCGGCCCGGCCGATGCGCGAGGCGCCGGCGCGGCCGACGGTGCCGCGCGTGCCCGATCCGACGTTTTCCGATCCCGGCTACGACTTCACCGCGATTCCGGACGCCACGTTCGAATCGGTCACGCTCGATCATCCGTTCCGCAGCGCGCTGACCGAGCGGCCGGGCGTGATCGGCGACGCCGCGCGCGTCACGCGCGCCGGCGGCACGGTGAGCCAGCACTGGCCGAGCTATTTCCTCGACGAGCCCCAGCCGACCCGCGTGATCGACGGCGTGATGCAGGCGTTCGACGAAGCCGGCCTGACGAACCTGCGCGTCGAATTCGTGACGCGCGATGGCAGCATCGTGCTCGGCAGCGGCACCGATTTCGGCGCGCTGGACCCCGAGGAAGGCTGGTTCCGGTTCAGCGGCACGGTGCCCGACGCCAAGGCGGCGGCAACGCACGCGCAGGACCGCGCGACGCCCGATGGACAGCGCGCGTTGCCGGAAGGTACGCGGGTGGTCGCGCACGACGATCTCGGGCAGGCGCTCGATGCGGCGCATGCCGGGCCGCGCAATTACGCGTACGTGCCGGCCGATGCGCTGCCGGACGAAACCGCATTCGCACAGGGCGACCTGACGGCGCAGGAACGCGTCGCGGCCAACGCGGCCGCGAACCTGGCCGCCGTCGGGGCCGCCGCGCCGGCCGACGTCGTGCTGTTGTCGGCGCTCGGCCACGATCCGGCCCGCGCGCTGCGCGTCACCACGCCCGGCGGCGAGCTGTTCAAGCCGGCCGGCGTCGACATGTATGTCGTGCGAACCCGCGACGCGGCCACCGGCGACGTGTCGTACCGGCTCGTCGGCGTCGATCGTTCCGGATTGCCGGAAGGCTATTCGGCCGTGCATGCCGGCGGAACGCGCGCGGTCGGCGCGGCCGACGGCAGCCCGACATGGCCGACGCTCGGACCGGCGGGCCCGGCCGCCGGCCGCCTCGCGGGCGCCGCCGGCGACCCGTCAGGCGCGGCGACGCCCGCCGCCGTCTCCGGTCATGCGGGTGCGCCTGCCGTACCCCAGGGCGCCGCGGTGGCCGAAACGGCCGATCCGCAGGCGCGCGCCGCCGCATGGCTCGACAGCGTCGGCCGGCGCACGCTCACGCGCGTCGACGGCCGGCGCGCACCGACGCTCGACGGGCTGGCGCGCCAGCTCGGCCCCAACGCGCACGTGCTGGTCACGAAGCATGCCGCGCAGCCCGCGAGCAATACCGAACACGCGGAGCCGGCGTTCGTCGCGGTGCTCGAAACCGACGCGAATGGCGTGCTCGGCCCGGTGCGGATGCTGGACGGCAAACGCGTGCCGCAAGCGATTCACAAGGCGCTCGAGAAAACCGGCAGCACCGGACGCAACGCACGCCGCCAGTACGATTTCTACGTGTCGCCGGTGGCACACGACGAACTGATGCAGCTCGGCGGCCCGTCGAAGATCGAGACGCCGGACGGCAAGTCGTCGTGGTCCGTGACCGCGTCGGGCCGGACGATCGATCCCGCGCTTGCCGCCGACGTGTCGAAGCTGCACGACGCACCGGGCTTCAAGCGGCCGCGCCAGGCCGTGCGCGCGGTCGAAGGGGAGCACCGCTGGATTCACGTGGTCGAGGACGAGACCGGCAAGGTGCTCGGCTACGCGCAGCGCAACACGAACCACGAATGGAAGTACTACGAGAAGGCGCCGCTCGGCGATACCGAGATTCCCGAGCAGGATCTGCGTACGGTGTTCCGGCGGCGGCGCAGGGGCGGCATTCCGGTCCTCCGCTCGCCGCGGCGCGGCATCCGGTTCGTGGTCAGCGACGTCAAGCCCGAGATCGTCGATCGCATCGGCGGTTTCCGGCCGGCGAAGGAGGCCGCTGCCGCCGACAAGAAGCCGCTCCGCTCGGCCGGCGACATGTTCCAGTCGATCGTGCCGGTCCGCAAGCCGCTGGCGCGCGCCGAGCAGGGCGGAAACGCGAACGCGGCAGCGCGGCCGCCGGTCGATCCGCATCTGTTGCCGTCGGACGAGTCCGCGCTCAACGCGGTCGACTTCAGCGGCAACGGCGTGCCGCACCTGTTGACCGCGATCCGGAACGGTTCGCTGAACGGCGAGCGTCACGTGATCTACGTGTTCAGGACGGACGGGGCGGTGGCCGAGGCGCTCGGCAATCCGCTCGGCGTGATCGCGGCGCGCAACGGCGAGATGCGCTGGTTCGACGAGATCCGGCATGCGAACAACAAGAACAAGGATGGCGTCCCGCTCGACGAAATGCCGATCGGCACCGATCGCTTCGGCGCGGACGTGCATTTCCTGCTCACGCAGTTGCGGCCGGGCGAATTCCTGAAGAGCGCGCGGCCGACGCGCGTCGCGGCGCTCGAAGCGCGTGCGAAAGCGCTTCGCGAGCAACTCGCCGACGCGCAGGCGCGCGGCCGGCATTCGGCGCCGTTCCGCGCGCTCGCGGCCCGCACGCAGCACGGCTACAACGAGGTGCTCGGCGAATTGCGGCGCTTGCGGCGCAACGGCGCCGCACCCGCGCCGCTGTCGATCGAACCGTACCAGCCCGGGTTGTCGTCGGCCACGGTCGTCGAGTTCAGCCTGCGCAACGGCGCGGCGAAGCCCGAGGACTATTTCGCGACGCACGAGCAGATCGAGGCCTTCAACAAACAGGCGCAGCGGGCCGGCAACGTGAATCTCGTGCTGAAGGGCGACCCGCAGGCCGTGATGGTCGACGCGGGCATGTGGCGGACGCTGCTCAACAAGCTGTTTATCGGGCGCGACGTGTCGACGTCGGCGTCGCGCTTCCTGCCCGTTCACGGCAAGCTGCGCCCGCACACGCGCCGCGTCGGCGCGGCGACGGTCGCCGACAAGCGGATCCGGCAATTCTTCACGCGCTCGGACCCGCAGTTGCAGGATCGGATGGTACCGACGGCGCGTTCGTTCTCGCTGAGCGACGATCCGGCGTTGATGGGCGCACTCGTCGAGCGGTACGGCGGCGTGATGCCGGTGGTTACGCTCGTGATCGATCCGCATTCGCTCGCGGCGGCGCTCGGCAAGGCGCACGATCCGGATTTCCTGCGCGCGGTGCAGGCGCTCGGCGACCAGAAGCGCGCGGTGTTCGACGGCGAGAACGGGATGATTCATCCCGCGCCCGGTTCGGACGGGAAGGCGCTCGCGCTCGACGATCTCGCGCATCTGCATCGCTGGCTCGACGAGGCGGCGCGCACGGGTTTCGCGATCCGGCTCGAGACCGCGCCGTCGCGCGCGCTCGTGTCCGGTGCCGACTACCGGTTCCAGTCGGGCACCAACGACACGTATCACGACTACGTGCGGCTCTTCACGGCGCTGGAACGCTGGTCGAATGCGCATCCCGGCACGACGGCGCCGAACGTGATGGTCACGTTCCACGGCTGGGACGCGGTGCCGGAATCGGTGCCGGGCGCGGGACACGAGAAGCTGTTGCGCGCGGTGCTCGAGCGCAAGGGGCTCGAGTGGGTGCACATGGGGCTGTCGTACGGTACGCACGGCGCCGACTTCATCGGCAACCAGGATCTCACCGGCGCGCTCGCGAAGCTGATCGTCGAAAACCGCAACCGGCCCGAGGTGATCGACCGCCTGCACGGCGCCGATGCGCTGACGCGCGTGTTCGAGCGCGTCGACCGGAAGACGCTGGCGAACCAGCATCAGCTGCTGTTCGCGGAGGTCGAGCGGATCGGCGCCGCGCACGGGATGACGCCCGCCGACGTCGCGGCGCTGCGCCAGAAACTCTACGAAGGCAACACGACCGTGTGGCTGAACCAGGCGCGCAAGGCGACGATCGAGCACGCGACGCCGCAGTGGGAGGCCGACGGCAACAAGCCGCGCAACACGACGGACGAGGGCGCGCGCACGTTCGGCGGGCGCTGGCTGGCGAAATACGGCAGCAGCGTGCCCGACCGGGTGACCACCAGCGCGCGGCCGGCCGCGGCGGACCCGCTCGACCACTGGTGTGCGGTCGTACGCGATCCCGCGCTGATCAACGACGGCACGAAGCCGATCGGCGCGAGCCGTCGGGACGCCGCCCAACTCGCTAAGGTCGATATTCCCGACGAGAAGCGCGCACAGGCGGAACTGCATGCGCTGCGGGTGCACGACGAGCCGATCGGCACCAACCGGCCGCCGCCGTCGCCGCTGCGGATGATCGGCGACGTCGGGGTGGCCTCATTGACCACCGGCGCCGGGGCCGTCGCGCTCGTCAAGGTCGGCGGGGAGTCGGTGCGCACCGCGACGAATTCCCTGTACGCGGGGCTGCGGGTCGGCCGCGTGTTCCAGGCGCTGCATCATGGTGCGGTCGCCAGCCTGAAGAACGGCGATCCGCGCGTGTTCGACCGGGTGGTCGACCGGCTCGTGCGCGGGCTGCAGACGCAACTGAAGGTGAACGGCTTCGACGTCGCGGGGCGCGGCGCGCAACTGGAGCAGATTGCGCACGAGGGCAAGGCAAAGGCTGCGCAGCTTCGTGCGCTCAACGACGACGGGCAACTGTCGTTCGACGACACGGTGACGCATACGAAGGCGATCGCCGCCGACATGCTCGCGCAGATGCAGGGCGTGGTTGGCGGGACGTCGCTGAAGCTGCTGCACCACGGCAGCCCGCGACACTCGGTCGGGCGGGTCGGCCGCGTGCTTGCGCTGGGCGGTTACGCCGGCTCGATCACGATGAACGTGGCCAAGGCGTACGCGAAAGGAGACTGGCTGGCCGGCGGGCAGGCCGTGGGCGGGATATTCAGTGCCGTCTATACCGGCATCGTTTACAAGGGCAGCCTGCGCGGCGTGAATGCCGAAAACCGCAGCCAACTGGCGCGTACCGTGAGTGCGACCGGCGATTACCTGACCTCGGCCATGAGCATCGCAAGCGGCTTCCATACTGCGATGTCGGGCGAACCGTACACTGGCACGCTGATGACGATGTCCGGCGTGCTGCTCGGCGCCGGGCGTCTGCATTCGCATTTCCCGAACGCGACGCCCTGGCTGGAGCGCTTGCCGACCGGGATCGCGCTGGCGCCGGTGGCGATCTTCGGCGTCATGCAAGGGATCAATCTGATTACCTCGGCGACGGCGTCGGACGATAAACACAAGCCGCCCGGCTCATCGACGAATCACCTGGGTTCGAACGCCGGGACACCGACGCCGGGCGCGTCGCTTGCACCGTCACCGGGTGCGACGACGGCGCCGGTTCAGCCGAACGCGTCCGCGACGCCGCCGCAACCGGCACAGCCTCCGTCGAGTTCGCCAGGCGCCACGCCGCTGACGGTGAATGTGGCCGCGGGCGATTCGTTGTGGACGATCGCCGAGCGTCACGAAGGATTGCTGCTTGCCGCCGCGCACGTGCCGGCCGACGAACAGCAGCGGATGTCGGACGGTCAGCGGATCAACGCCGCGCTCAACGAGATCCTGCAGCTCAACCGGAATCTGGCGAGCAATCCGGGCGAGATCGCTCCCGGGCAGCAGGTTATTGTCGGGTGACGGATGGTGGCGTGTGGCGGCGGCCGGGAGTTCGGGCCGCCGCCAGCTTGCGGCCAGACCGTCGAGCCAGGACATTTCGGCTTGCACCGGGCTTCATGAATTGCCGGCATGAGTCGGCGTCGGAAGCGATTCGGCAGCACGCTGTTTTGCCAAGGCCGCGACCTCGGCCCGAGTCAGACTGCGCGACCGGTGAACGGCCTCGACCGTAAGCAGGTCGCGTGGCGTCTGCCGCCCCGGTGCGCGACGACGGCACCGGGGTGGACTGTCACGGCTTGCCGCAGCGCGATCAGGCCTTGCGCGCGATAACACCCACCGGCGAAGCGGGCACGCGTTTCGGCGCGGTCTTGTAGTGCGTGCTGTATAGCGCCGCGCCGACGAACACCAGCCCGCCGACCAGGTTGCCGACTACCGTCGGGATCTCGTTCCACAGCAGATAGTCGACGATCGTGAAGTGGGCGCCGAGCATCAGGCCGGACGGGAACAGGAACATGTTCACGACCGAGTGCTCGAAGCCCATGTAGAAGAACACGAGGATCGGCATCCACATCGCGATCACCTTGCCGGGTACGGACGTCGACATCATCGCGGCGACCACGCCGGTCGACACCATCCAGTTGCACATCACGCCGCGCACGAACAGCGTGAGCATGCCGGCGGCGCCGTGCGCCGCATAACCGAGCGTGCGTGCTTCGCCGATGCCGCCGATTTTCTGACCGATCGCGTTCGGCGCTTCCGAAAAGCCGAATGTGAAGATGATCGCCATGAACAGCGCGACCGTCAGCGCGCCCGCGAAATTGCCGAAGAACACCAGTGCCCAGTTGCGGAACACGCCGCCCCAGGTTGCGCCGGGCCGGCGATCGATCACCGCGAGCGGTGCGAGCGTGAAGACGCCGGTGAGCAGGTCGAAGCCGAGCAGGTACAGCATGCAGAATCCGACCGGAAACAGCAGCGAACCGGCCAGTGCGTTGCCGGTGTTGATCGTGATGGTGACCGCGAAGGCGGCCGCGAGCGCGAGGATCGCACCCGCCATGTACGCGCGAATCAGTGTATCGCGGGTCGACATCGACAGTTTCGATTCGCCGGCGTCGACCATCCTGGTGACGAATTCGTTGGGCGTGAGGTAGGCCATGGTGTGCGCTCGTAAAGTTGGACGGGCAAAAAAAACCGCGCCAGGCACTCGCTCGACATGCGGGTGCCTGGCGCGGACGCTGTTATCCACGTGATCGGCCGCCACGGTTCGACATGGCGCGACCGTCAGGCCGCCATTAGCCTGACGAGCGTGATGTTCGCAATTTTCATACCAGTGACGGGGATATCGCGATGCAGGCGGGCTGGACGCGAAATACCGGGTGCGACGGCCGCAGCCGATCGCGGCGAATCGCACTCGCACGGTGCAATCGGCACGTCCTGCACGCGCTGCACGCGCTGCGCGCGCTGCCGCGGTGCGTGGCGCGTTCCGGTCAGGTCGTGTCGTCGTCGCGCGGCGCCTCCGGCGCGCTTCGTTGAGCAGGTCGCCGCGCGGAAGGCTGCGCGTGCTCGTCGACGAATCGCTCGGGGGACGTCAGCGCGTCTTCAGCGATATCGGCAAGCGGCCGATTGCCGTCCATCGACGCTTTCTGCAGCATCCGATACGCCTCGTCCTCCCGCAGGTTGAAGCGCGTCATCAGCATGTTTTTCGCGCGCTGCACCAGCTTGCGTTCGTAGAGGGCGCGACGTGCCGCGTCGAGTTCGACCTCCGCGCCGGCCAGTCGCGCCGATTGCGACTCCAGCAGGGATTTCAGGCTGGCGAGCGTCCACGGGTCGGAGCCGGAGAGGCGTTCCGGCAGTTCGTGAACCGCCGTGCGCGCCGACAACGGATCGCCGGCGAAGAAATGGGCGAGCGCCTGGATATGCGGGGGAGGATTGTTCCGCAACTGCGCCATCAGGCGCTCGGAGTCGCGCAGCGTCCGATGCGCGTCGTCGATTCGTGCGTCGCACGTTTCCTGCACCTGCAGCGTCAGCGCAATCTGAAGGTGCCAGAGATCATCGATGCGGGCGCTCGCGGCGTCGAACCATGCTTCGCTCAGGCCGGCATCGAGCGCATCGCCGGCGTGTGCCGTGCACAGTACGCGTCGCAGCTTCTCGAGCGTCGCCACGTGCGGCTCCGTCATGCGTGTTTCCCGCCATGCGTTTTGCGCCGCGCTCGCGAAGTTCGCGAAGACTTCGAGACTGCGCTCCTGCGCGGCGATCAGATACAGCAGGCGCTGCTGCTGGTCCGCCGAAAACGTGCCGGCCGCGAACATGTGCGCGCCGACGGCGCGCTCCTGTCCCGCTTCCTCCTTGCCCTCGACGACATGGACGAGTGCAATCAGCATGCGCGACACCGACGGATCCGCCGCGCTGTCGGCGAGCTGGAAAATCAGCTCCACCAGGCCGCCGATCACGGTGCTGAACGCCTGGACGGAATCCGGCGCGGACAGCGCAAGGTGGCCGATCCGATCCCGCAGCACATCCAGCGATTCCAGGTCGAGCAACACCCATGCGATCAGCGACAGCAGGCGCGACGTCGAGCCGCGCGCGGGCGTCAGCTCCAGATCCAGGCGTTCGCGCAACTGAGCGACGAGCGGCGCCGATTCGTCGCGCGATGCCGCGCGTTCCGCGGCAAAACGCCTGCCGCTCGACGCCAGATAGATGCTGGTGGCGCCGCGCTCACGCTGCAGCGCATGGATCAGGCGGCCGAGCAGGTCGACCAGTTCGATCTGCTCGGCCAGGTGGCGCAGGGACGCGATTTCCTGCTGCTTGGCGAGCAGCGCGAATTGCAGGGCGGTGGCGGGCATGGTGGGTACTGACGGTCGGCAAGGGGCTCGGTGCAGTGTAGTGCGGACAATAAATGTCGTTGACGTGGGCAACACCCGGAGAACCGGCCGATTCGTCGATGATTGCTCGTTTCGGAAACCGGCGATCAGCGATCACCTTCGCCCGAAACGGCCGACCGGCACGACGGTCGCTCGCTGGCGGGCTTGCTCGGGTGTGCGATTGCACTGCCGCATGAAATTGTCATTCGTGACCTGCCTGATTTCTTCGGGCTGATCAAGTCGGCGGAGCGGACGTCCGCAACGGGTCACCATGGCCACACGCCGGAGTTGTAGCCGCTGCTCGAGGCGGACCTGCGGCTCGGATGTTTTGCGAGCACTCGGGATTGACGCAGATCGACGTGCAGCACAAACCTTTGGATCGTTGTGTCGACCGTCATGAGTCAGTCACTCTTTCCGATTCGCTCGCAGACGTACCCAATGCCGTGCGGTCGAATAATGAAACTAAACGACACATCACCGCGAAATAAATTTCCTGATTGTTACTGAATTTCCCGGCATAACACCGCGAAACAAATTTCCTGATTGGTTACTGAATTGCCCGGCATAAACAAGAGCGGCAAATAATTTATAAAAAACGGACAAGGACTCTGTACTTCCGATCGTCCAGGTGATACCGTTTATTTTATGTTGCCCTCCGGGAGTGATTTTCCTGCGGACATTCAACTTTTGACGAATCGAAAAGGATGTGAAGTTGCTGATGTTCTGAATTTTCCTTGATTTTTATGAGGAATTTAAATGAAGAAAATCGCGCTTGCTGTTTTGGCTTTCTCCATCTTGGATGCAACTTCATTTGCGGCCGTCACCAATGCTGGAGTTTTGACCGTTTCCGCCATAAAGAGCCAAGTCAATGATGGCACATATTTCCATTATCATTTTTCCGTCGACTTCGGATCGGCATCAGCGTGCAACGATAGCAACGACTGGCCAATCAATTCCAATAATCCAGCAATTAATCAAGTTCTTCAAACAGCTTACATCACCGGCGTAAGTTTCAAGGCAGGAATTGACAATACATCGGGATGTATCGTGACCACAGTTGAGCTTCAATCGTAATTAAACCGTAATTTTGTAGATGCGCGCAAAACTGCCCCGGACCGGTGCGCTGGACGGTGTGTTGTCGTCAGGCGATGGGCGGTTGGAAGGTCTTTTCACGGACAGTTGCCGAACTTCACTGCGATTCACTACGCCTTCCCGGTGTCATTTTTCGTGATGGGCAAGACACGTCATGACGCGTTACCGGACGAGTTGCGAGTTCAGCTCGATAAGGCGGCACTATCTCCTATGGGAAGAGTTTCATGAGCAACCCGATCAAGAATATCGTCATCGTGGGCGGCGGCACCGCGGGCTGGATGTCCGCCTCGTACCTCGTCCGGGCGCTCCAGCAGCAGGCGAACATTACGCTCATCGAGTCTGCGGCGATCCCCCGGATCGGCGTGGGCGAGGCGACCATCCCGAATTTGCAGAAGGTGTTCTTCGACTTCCTCGGGATACCGGAGCGGGAGTGGATGCCCCAGGTGAACGGCGCGTTCAAGGCCGCCATCAAGTTCGTGAACTGGAGGAAGTCCCCCGACCACTCGCGCGACGATTACTTCTACCATTTGTTCGGCAGCGTGCCGAACTGCGATGGCGTGCCGCTTACGCACTACTGGCTGCGCAAGCGCGAACAGGGCTTCCAGCAGCCGATGGAGTACGCCTGCTACCCGCAGCCCGAGGCGCTCGACGGCAAGCTGGCACCGTGCCTGCCCGACGGCACCCGCCAGATGCCCCACGCGTGGCACTTCGACGCGCACCTGGTGGCCGATTTCTTGAAGCGCTGGGCCGTCGAGCGCGGGGTGAACCGCGTGGTCGACGAGGTCGTGGAGGTTCACCTGAACGAGCGCGGCTACATCTCCAGCCTGTCCACCAAGGAGGGGAGGACGCTGGAGGCGGACCTGTTCATCGACTGCTCCGGCATGCGGGGGCTCTTGATCAACCAGGCCCTGAAGGAGCCCTTCATCGACATGTCCGACTACCTGCTGTGCGACAGCGCGGTCGCCAGCGCCGTGCCCAACGACGACGCGCGCGTGGGGATCGAGCCGTACACCTCCGCGATCGCCATGAACTCGGGGTGGACCTGGAAGATTCCGATGCTGGGCCGGTTCGGCAGCGGCTACGTCTTCTCGAGCAAGTTCACCTCGCGCGACCAGGCCACTGCCGACTTCCTCAACCTCTGGGGCCTCTCGGACAAGCAGCCGCTCAACCAGATCAAGTTCCGGGTCGGGCGCAACGGGCGGGCGTGGGTCAACAACTGCGTCGCTATCGGGCTGTCGTCGTGCTTTCTGGAGCCCCTGGAATCGACGGGGATCTACTTCATCTACGCGGCGCTTTACCAGCTCGTGAAGCACTTCCCCGACACCGCGTTCGATTCGCGGCTGAGAGACGCGTTCAACGCCGAGATCGTCTACATGTTCGACGACTGCCGGGATTTCGTCCAGGCGCACTATTTCACCACGTCGCGCGAAGACACACCGTTCTGGCGCGCGAACCGGCACGACCTGCGGCTCTCGGACGCCATCAAGGAGAAGGTTGAACGTTACAAGGCGGGGCTGCCGCTGACCACCACATCATTCGACGACGCCACGTACTACGAAACGTTCGACTACGAATTCAAGAACTTCTGGTTGAACGGAAACTACTACTGCATCTTTGCCGGCTTGGGCATGCTGCCCGACCGGTCGCTGCCGCTCTTGCGGCACCGACCGGAGTCGATCGACAAGGCCGAGGCGATGTTCGCCCGCATCCGGCGCGAGGCCGAGCGTCTGCGGACGAGCCTGCCGACGAACTACGACTACCTGCGATCGCTGCGTGAGGGCGGCGCGGGGCGGTCTCGCAGCCAGCCCGGGCCGGCGGTCGCGGCGCCGGAGATCCTGTAGTGGAGCGCGCCCCGGGCCGGGTATGCGCATTCGCGGCCACGCACGCCGCGGTGGCGGCCTGCGATCCGCTGCACGCGCGGGCGCTCGTTCTGCAGCTGCCGGGCCTGAATCGCAAGAAGGACGTGCCCGGCATCGTCGGCCTGTTGCGGGAGTTCCTCCCGGCGAGCGGCGTGCCCTCCGGCTGGGGCTTCGTCGAAGCGGCCGCCGCGATGCGGGACATCGGGTTCTTCCTGGGGTCGCTCAAGCGGCACGGACACGAGCCCGTGGACGCGGTGCCCGGGCTCGAGCCGGTGCTGCTTGACCTGGCGCGTGTGACCGACCTGCCGCCGCGCGAGACGCTCCTGCATGTAACGGTCTGGAACCCCGCGGCGGCCGACGCGCAACGGAGCTACACCGGGCTCCGCGACGAAGCGCACCTGCTCGAGAGCGTACGCATCTCGATGGCGTCCCTCGAGGCGGCCATCGCGTTGACCGTCGAGCTGTCCGACGTGCCCCTGAGGTCGCCCGCGTTCGAGCAAGGGTGCGTCGAGCTGGCGGCCTATCTTCAGAAAATGGTCGAATCGATCGTTTACGCCTACCGCTTCATCTCGCCGCAAGTCTTCTACGACGAGCTCCGCCCCTACTACGAACCGATTCGAGTCGGGGGCCAGAGCTACCTCGGCCCCGGTGCCGTAGAAATGCCCCTCTTCGTGCTGGAGCACGTCCTGTGGGGCTCGCAATCGGACCACCCGGCTTATCGAGAATTCAAGGAGACGTACCTGCCCTATGTGCTTCCCGCGTTCAGGGCGGTCTACGCCCGGTTCGCCGGGGAGCCGGCGCTCGTCGACCGCGCGCTCGACGAGGCGCAAGCGGCCCGCGTGCGGGGCGAGCCCGTCGGGGCCGGGCTGGCGGCCCTCGAGCGGGTCTTCGAGGTCCTGCTGCACTTCCGGGCGCCTCACCTCAAGTTGGCGGAGCGGACGTACGAAGCCGGGCGAAGCGGCCCCACGATCGGCAGCGGGGGGTACGCGCCCAGCATGCTCGGCGATCTGCTCACGCTCACGCGGGCCGCGCGGTTCCGCCTCCGCGCCGCGCTCGACGAGCACTGACGCCTGACGCGCGCGGCCATGTGTTCCATCTCACAAGGAGAGTTTGCCCCCATGACTCAGAAAAGCCCCGCGGACGGGCGCGATAGCAACCACTTCGACGTGATCATCCTCGGCTCGGGCATGTCCGGCACCCAGATGGGGGCCATCCTGGCCAAACAGCAGTTTCGCGTGCTGATCATCGAGGAGTCGTCGCACCCGCGGTTCACGATCGGCGAATCGTCGATCCCCGAGACGTCCCTTATGAACCGCATCATCGCCGATCGCTACGGCATTCCGGAGCTCGACCACATCACGTCGTTCTACTCGACGCAGCGTTACGTCGCGTCGAGCACGGGCATCAAGCGCAACTTCGGCTTCGTGTTCCACAAGCCCGGCCAGGAGCACGACCCGAAGGAGTTCACGCAGTGCGTCATTCCCGAGCTGCCGTGGGGGCCGGAGAGCCATTATTACCGGCAAGACGTCGACGCCTACCTGTTGCAAGCCGCCATCAAATACGGCTGCACGGTCCGCCAGAAGACGAACGTGACCGAATACCATGCCGACAAAGACGGCGTCGCGGTGGCCACCGCCCAGGGCGAACGGTTCACCGGCCGGTACATGGTCGACTGCGGAGGACCCCGCGCGCCGCTCGCGACCAAGTTCAAGCTCCGCGAAGAGCCGTGTCGCTTCAAGACGCACTCGCGCAGCCTCTACACGCACATGCTCGGGGTCAAGCCGTTCGACGACATCTTCAAGGTCAAGGGGCAGCGCTGGCGCTGGCACGAGGGGACCTTGCACCACATGTTCGCGGGCGGCTGGCTCTGGGTGATTCCGTTCAACAACCACCCGCGGTCGACCAACAACCTGGTGAGCGTCGGCCTGCAGCTCGACCCGCGTGTCTACCCGAAAACGGACATCTCCGCGCAGCAGGAATTCGACGAGTTCCTCGCGCGGTTCCCGAGCATCGGGGCGCAGTTCCGGGACGCCGTGCCGGTGCGCGACTGGGTCAAGACCGACCGCCTGCAGTTCTCGTCGAACGCCTGCGTCGGCGACCGCTACTGCCTGATGCTGCACGCGAACGGGTTCATCGACCCGCTCTTCTCCCGGGGGCTCGAGAACACCGCGGTGACCATCCACGCGCTCGCGGCGCGCCTCATCAAGGCGCTGCGCGACGACGACTTCTCCCCCGAGCGCTTCGAGTACATCGAGCGCCTGCAGCAGAAGCTTCTGGACCACAACGACGACTTCGTCAGCTGCTGCTACACGGCGTTCTCGGACTTCCGCCTGTGGGACGCGTTCCACCGGCTGTGGGCGGTCGGCACGATCCTCGGGCAGTTCCGGCTCGTGCAAGCCCACGCGAGGTTCCGCGCGTCGCGCGACGAGGGCGACCTCGATCACCTCGACGACAACCCCCCGTACCTCGGGTACCTGTGCGCGGACATGGAGGGGTACTACCAGTTGTTCAACGACGCCAAAGCCGAGGTCGAGGCCGTGAGCGCCGGGCGCAAGCCGGCCGAGGAGGCCGCGGCGCGGATTCACGCCCTCATCAACGAACGAGACTTCGCCAAGCCGATGTTCGGCTTCGGGTACTGCATCACCGGGGCCAGGCCGCAGCTCAACAACTCGAAGTACAGCCTGCTGCAGGCGATGAAGCTGATGCACTGGACGCAGACCAGCGCGCCGGCGGAGGTGAAGAAGTACTTCGACTACAACCCGATGTTCGCGCTGCTCAAGGCGTACGTCAGGACCCGCATCGACTTGGCGCTGAAGTAGTCGGCCGACGACGACACGAAAACGATGGACGACATTCAATTGGATCAAGCGAGCGTCAAGGAGCATCCCCCGGCGGCGTACGACGCGACCACGCGCCTGGCCGCGAGCTGGTACGTCGCGATGCGCTCGGACGACCTCAAGGACAAGCCGACGGAGTTGACGCTCTTCGGCCGGCCGTGCGTGGCGTGGCGCGGCGCGACGGGGCGGGCCGTGGTGATGGACCGCCACTGCTCGCACCTCGGCGCGAACCTGGCCGACGGGCGGGTCGAGGACGGGTGCATCCAGTGCCCGTTTCACCACTGGCGGTACGACGAGCAGGGCCAGTGCGTTCACATCCCCGGCCACAGCCCGGCGGTGCGCCGGCTGGAGCCCGTCCCGCGCGGGGCGCGCCAGCCGACGTTGGTCACCGCCGAGCGGTACGGCTACGTGTGGGTCTGGTACGGCTCCCCGCAGCCGCTGCACCCGCTGCCCGAAATCGCCGCGGCCGACGTCGACAACGGCGACTTCATGCACCTGCACTTCGCGTTCGAGACGACGACGGCGGTCTTGCGGATCGTCGAGAACTTCTACGACGCGCAGCACGCGACCCCCGTGCACGCGCTCCCGATCTCGGCCTTCGAGCTCAAGCTCTTCGACGACTGGCGCCGGTGGCCGGAGGTCGAGTCGCTGGCCCGGGCGGGCGCGTGGTTCGGTGCCGGGATCGACTTCACCGTGGATCGGTACTTCGGGCCCCTCGGCATGCTGTCGCGCGCGCTCGGCCTGAACATGTCGCAGATGAACCTGCACTTCGATGGCTACCCCGGCGGGTGCGTCATGACCGTCGCCCTGGACGGAGACTTCAAATACAAGCTGCTCCAGTGCGTGACGCCGGTGAGCGACGGCAAGAACGTCATGCACATGCTCATCTCGATCAAGAAGGTGGGCGGCGCCCTGCGCCGCGCGACCGACTACGTGCTGTTCGGGTTGCAGACCAGACAGGCCGCGGGGTACGACGTCAAAATCTGGAACGGGATGAAGCCGGACGGCGGCGGCGCGTACAGCAAGTACGACAAGCTCGTGCTCAAGTACCGCGCGTTCTACCGGGGCTGGGTCGACCGCGTCGCCGACGCGACCGCTCGACCGCACCGCCGCGAGTGAGCAGCGATGCGTGAGTCGGCGGCCCTGGCCGAGCCGGTCTCGGCCGCGTCGTTCCGCCAGGCGCTCGCGAACCTGGCGAGCGGCGTCACGGTCATCACGGCGTACGGCGTACGGCGCGGCGGGCCCGCTCGGGCTCACGGCCACCAGCTTCGTGTCGGTGTCGCTCGCGCCGCCGCTGGTTTTGGTGTGCCTGGGTAGGGGCACGCGGACGCACGACGACGTTGTCGGCGCCGAGCGCTTCGGCATCAGCGTCCTCGAAGAGCGCCAGGCGGGGATCGCCGAGCGGTTCGCGCGCCCCGTCATCGATCAGTTCCATGCCTCGTTTCGATGACGCCATTCTTCGCTTCGCGATTCAGGGGTTTGGGGAGCAATGGAGCAGGGAAGTCAGTCAAGGTAAGCGGCTCGGCGCGACCAGTTCCAGATTCGCGCGCGAGTGGGGCATGATGCGAGAGCCTGGAGCGTTCCGTGAGGATCACGTGAGATCGTGCCCACGATCGTGGATCATGGGCACGATCTATCTGGATCCATGAAGCAGTCAGGCAGTGCCATGCGAGCTGACCGACGTCAGCTTGTCGACCACATTCCAAGGCAGCAGTTCGTCGACGCGCGTGCTCGAAGCCGCCATCCGGGAGAAGGTCGTATTCGTGCCGGGCAGGGCGTTCCATGCGAGCGAGCCGGAACCCGACACGCTGCGCCTGTCGTACTCGATGCTGGGCGACCGGAATGCCGGCGAAGCGGCGCGCCGCCTGAAGCTGGCGTGGGATGCCGTCACCCGCGGCTGAGCCCGCGCGTCGGCTTCGCATCCGCCGCGCCGCCCGCCCGTTTCACCCTGCGCGCCGGACGCTCTCGCGTCCGGTACCGCCTCACTTGCCGGCGACCGAAGTCGCCCGCGTCGAGCGCGATTGCATGCGCAGCGTAAACCTGACGAGCGGTGCGGTCAGCGCCGTCGTCACCAGCGCGAACACGACGAGAATCGTGTAAACACGCGCCGGAAGAATCTGCATCTGCAGACCGATCGATAGCACGATCAGCTCCATCAATCCGCGCGTATTCATCAGCGAGCCCACCAGCATCGCGTCGTGCGGCGCAAGCCCGGTGGCGCGCGCACCCAGATAGCTGCCGCCGAACTTGCCGACGAACCCGCCCGCGAAAAACACGCCGAACCACAGCCATGAAGTCGAGTCGTCGATCGTCCCTATCGACGCATGCAGCCCCGCATGGGCAAAGAACACCGGCATCAGCACCAGCTTGACGAAGCCCTCGACGCTATCGTGCCAATCCTTCGCGACGCCCGGCACACGCCGCACGAACAGCGCCGCGGCAAGCGCGCCGAATGCACTGTGGAACCCGATCATCGAGGTCGCCAGCGCCGACGCCATCACGAAGCAGAACAATACTGCCAGCCGGTCGCGCGCGGCATGCGCCGTCGATGCGAGCCGCGCGAGCGTCGGGCGGACCACGAAGCGCACCAGCAGCGCGCTCAGTGCCAGATAGACGAGCAGGCTGACGAGCATGCGTGCGAATGCCCAGCCCGGCCCGTTCGACAACGATGCGATTGCCGCAAGCAGCATCCAGCCGAGCGCGTCGGTGAGCATCGCGGCAGACATCGCATGCCTCGCGCCCGCCATCGCGCCGAGCGTCAGGTCATCGATAATGCGCGCCATGACCGGCACCGCCGATACCGCGAGCGCAACGCCGCAAAACAGCACGTACTGCAACGCCGGCGCATCGCTGGCGAGCGTCCCCTTCGACACGACCGCCACGATCATGCCGATCGCGGCCGGCACGAACAGGCCGCCCGCCGCAATCGCAACCGGCACGCGCCACCGGCTGCCGCGCAGCGTGACGCCGAACTCCATGTGCAGACCGACCTGAAACATCAGCAACACCAGACCGACCTCGGCGACTTGCGCCATCCCCGACGGCGCACGCGGGCCGAACAGCACATCGTAGAAATCAGGTGCGATGATGCCGAACAGCGAAGGCCCGAGCAGCAGGCCGGCCGCGATCTCGCCGACGACCGCGCACTGGCCGAGTCGTTCGGCAACGCGGCCGCAGACGTTGCAGAGTCCGATCACGAGCACGAGTTGCAGCAGCCAAATAGTCATGAAATGCCTCAGGAAAGTGCGTCCGACGCAGAGACGCGGAAGACGGACAAGCGGGTGACGATCGGACACGGCGGCAAGCGATGCGATACGATCGCGCGCCGCCAAACGGGCGGCGCGACAGCCGGTCCGGTCGGATCTCGCATCGATCCTATAGCGCGATCACGCGCGACGATACTGGAAGGACCTACAGGCAGGCCATGGCGGAAAAATGCGGTAGCGCGGCCCGTTCGGGTACGTGCGCCCGGATGGTCAGGCCGCGCGCTCCGCGGAGTCCGAAAGCGTGTCGACGTAGGCGGACGGCACGTAGCGGAACCCGTTGCGGATGAAATTCGCCATCTCGTCGATCAGTGGCGAGGGCCCGACGGCGGCAAGTGCAGCGTCACGGCAAAATCAGGCAATTCGGGCAGACCTGCCGGCAATGGCAGGATCTGCAGATCGGCGGGCACCGTCGACGCGAACCATGCAGTCACGGCCATGTCCAGCCGGACCGTCGCTTTCGTCGCCTCGATATCGCCGTTTTCGAAGACGGTTCGCCATGCGATACCGCGCTTCGTCGGCGCATCGAACAGCGCCGGCCGGAATACGCATGCGTCGCTGACGATCGACACCGCCAGCGGCCGTTTCATGTAGGCGTTGCCACCGCTGGCGCCCACCCACATGAGCCGCTCGGTCCGCAAGCATTCACCGCCCGGCTCGCTCGCCGCCTGCTCGACCACCGCGATATCCACCTTGCCGCCGAGCAATGCGGCCACCAGTTCGACCGACGCAAGGTTGACCAGCACGACCTCGACGTGCGTCCTGTCGCATGCATCGCCCCTCCTTGAAACCGTCCCCGCTTCAATTTTTCGTCGGTCAGGTCATTTCGACGCTGTGCTGCGCGCGATGAGTCGCTATCGAGAGGCGAGCATGTTCAAGAACTACCGCCGGTTGCGTTAGCGGAATCAACGGAAACGATTAGCGCTCTAACGGACGGCATTAGCAGAATCTACGAACTTCAACAGCATGTCCTCCGCGAGCGAGATCATCCGCCGCGGAGCGCAAGGTAGCGCGACAGACCGGCAGAAGGGACGCCAAAAATGATCAACTACCGCACGCCCGAACTGTCGGCACATCTCTTTCCTGCGCCGGTGGACGCGGACGAGATCGAGGTGACCGAGCCGCTGTCGATCGATCCGTCGATTGAGGCGGTAGGAATTGACTTCGGTGGTACGCGTTTTATAGTGTTTTTCGCCGACGTGATGGCGTACGCCGGCAGTGATCCGGACTACGTTCGCCAGACAGCCTCCGCGTGGAACAACGGCTTCGTTCCGACTGCAGGGTCGCGCTTGGTTAAATTCGTGCGGGCCGATGCAGACGCGGACACGATGTTCGACCCGGCCGAATGGCCTTTGCCGGATGCCGCAATGATCTGGCAGTTCATCGAAGCCTTGGCGGCCGCAGTCTTCGGAAAAAATTGTACGTTACGTTGGCTCACCCCTTGGGGTGCGAGGTGCTTACGTGCAAATCAACACGGAGAGCGAAATAAAGTGGGGGACTTTTCAATTTCCTGAGGATGCCGTTCGGCACTCGCGGAAAGCGGCGCCTGTGGCTCATTTCCGTGAACAGTTTCGTCCCGGTTAGACGGCGTTTCATGATCGATGGGCCGCTGGGCGTGCCGTTGGCAAGAGACCGTCTACGCTCGCAGCCGGCTTTATGTACTTTGCGTAGTGTCCCGCACCTCGAGAGTCGTCGAGCGGCTGGCGTGAGCGTGCCATTTCCACTACGCTTACTCTTAATTAAAAATCAAAAGATCAAAGCATGGACGAGCCCTTCAATCTTTACGCCGACGCTGCGCAAAAACTGATTGAGAGAGAGACCCAACTGATTTACGCGCGACCGCCGGCGGGGCCGCAAACGCCGCACAAACCTCGTGGCCCACTGCCGTCCGCTATCGACGACTGGCGGCTCGCACATGCGATCCGACTCATGGAGCGCAGCCCGGCCGAACCCGTGCGGCTCGAAGACGTCGCGCGATACGTCGACCTAAGTCCATTTCACTTCCAGCGATACTTCAAGGACGCGATGGGCGAATCGCCGGCTGCATATCTTCGGCGCGTCAGACTCGACCGTGCCGCGCTCAACCTGTGCATGGGCGAGGACCGAGTACTGGACGTCGCGCTGCGCGCGGGTTACGCCAGCCACGAAGCGTTCGTGCGGGCGTTTCATCGACAATTCGGTCTGGTGCCCACGCAATACCGCGTCTATGCGCGTCACGCTTCGAGCACACCGCAGGCGGGCGACTACGAGCGTGCCCGGGAGGTGCGGGTGCGAGAACGGCCGGCGTTGGCCCTGCTCGGCATGCGCTTCTACGGACCCTACGCCAACGTACCTTCGCATTGGCAGCATTTCGCGAAAACACTGGAGCGCGCCGGTATTGCGCTCGACGCCGTGCAGCCCATCGGCATCATCCAGGACAACCCCGAAATTACCGACAACCAGTTCATTCGCTACGACTGCGCTATTGCAGATCCCGGTGGAGAGGTTCATCGTTCGGCCCTGACAAAGCTCGATTTCACAGCAGGCACGTATGTCTCGCTCGCCCATCGTTCACGGTACAGCGAAATCTTCACGACCTATCGAGTCCTCTCCCTCGTATGGCTGCCGAGCGTCGCGGCGGAGTTCGTCGCCGATGCTAACGGTGGCTACGAGTTCTATCGCACTCCGCCGTGGCGAAACGCCGGGGAGGCACTCGATCTCGACGTCGTACTTCCTCTGCGGCGAACCGGATCGTAAAGGCTGAAACATCCCGGGAGCCATTCCGCTCCCCGGCAGCGTGCTTGCACCCTCCGCCATGCAGTACGGGTCGCACATGCCGCAGGTCACGACTGCGGCTCACCGTTCAACCGGTCATCACATGCGTTTTGAATCCGCCGGATCCGGCGCACGCATTTGGCTATGCCATTCGAATTATTTCTCCATTAGTAACGCGTGAGTGGCCCAAACAAAAATATAAAACCGCAAGTTTTATCAAGAAGGTCACAGGCACCGCATTCTAGACTCGGGGCGAGTTTCTTCCCGCTGTTCACTTTTTTATGGGGTGCGAGATGCAGACAATACCCGGTGTAGGATTGCTCGGATTCGGTTTCGACATTCTCGGTTCGTACGACGTGTCGTCGGCCACCAAGGCCATCCTCGTGCCGCCGAGCGGCAATGGCTCGACCTTTACCGACCCCTTCTCCAAGAAGGAATATTCGGTGCCGAACAACGTTACGATTACGGAAGGAAGCGGCGACCACACCCAGTCGGCGCAGGTTGTCGCGACCCGGACCCGCCAGGAGTTTCAAGGCACCTTCGACGCCAAGGCCGGTGTGAGCGGATCGTATCGAGGCTTCTCCGGCGAGTTCAATGCGTCCTTCAGCGCGGAATCCGGAAGCGAAAACACCTACTGGTACTGCATGGCTTCGGGCCGCTTCGAGACCTGGAGCGCGCTACTCCAGGAGGTTTCGGCGCCGAACATCAGCAAGGACTTCGCAGACGACCCGGACGTTCTCGCTATGTCCAAACAGACAAACTTCAACAATCTCAACCGGCACCTGTTCTTCCGCGTCTTCCGCAAGTGGGGAACCCATTTCATCGATCAGGTGACGCTGGGCGGCGAGTTCAACTACCTCACGGCTGCCGACACGAGTTACTCGTCCGACCGCATGCAGATCGAGGCGAACCTCGGCCTCGAATTCGAAAGCCTGTTCGTGGACGCCGCGGCGCAGTCCAGTCTCAAGTGGCAGCAGCTCACAAGGAAATGGGTCGAAAATCGTCGAACCTCCTGGGCTGCCTCGGGTGGCGACACCAGCCTGCTGCAAGCGTTGAACCCGAGCCCCGGTTACGAAGACAGCTTCACGAGCGCCTATCGCAGCTGGGTTGCCTCGATCCCGGCTGTGCCCGCGATCATCGGCTTTCGGCTTAGTGACCTGTCACGCTTATTTTCCGGGTCCGTGGGGCAGGCGATAAGCGATGCCTTGAACGACTACCTGAATCAAGGGCTGTATCTTCAGGCCGAATTTTCCAGGACCGGGTTTAACGAACCGACGTCCTACAGCGGTCTCATTCAGGTCCGCGGCCACACCATCCCCAGTAATCTCCCACCGCAAACCGGCGGTTACAAGGAAGGCGGGGCGCAGATCGCCGTGTTCGACCCGGATACGTTGCAGCTCGTGGTCGATGCGGCAGCGTACAGCGGACTGCCGGACCAGAACGATCTGATGTGGGGCCATCTCTATACGTCCGTGCAAGGTCTTTCCGATAAAGCCTACATCGTCGCACTGACCGTCTACGCCGTCCACGCCACGTCCGGCTTCCCAACCGGGCAAATGGCGGCATGGCTCGCGAGCTACGGCGCGGCCATGACCAACTGGAAGAAGCAGGCGACCGTCATCGACGGGGACGACGACAATGTGAACTACCTCTTTGTCGGCCAGCACGGCACGCAGCCGGGGCAGGCGATTGAAAAATTCACGGCGAACTCCGCCGCGGGGGGCCATTCGCGCGGCTACACCCTGACCAATGTGTCCGTACCGTTGATCCCGCCATCCGGGGGCAATCGCCAGTACACGATCGCGACGGCGGCCACGTCCGCGGGCGGCGATGGCTCGAGCCGTACCGATGCCGAGCCGGCGCCTCAGGCCGCAGGGATGTGTTACTGGAACACCGGTCGGCAGCAGTGGTGGAACAATGGCGACCTGACCTGCTTCGACGGCACCGCGCGAATCTGCCGGAATGGTGACTGGGTCGAAGAAGGCTCTTGCTAGCGCCAGACGTCGAGCGAAGCAAAGTCGTCACCGAAACCTGCCCACCAGAGCAGGGCGTGCGCCATCGAGTTGACACCTTTGCTTCGGTAACTAGCGAAGCAAAGGTGTAAGCACCTCGCGACGGCCGTCCGCAACGCGGAAGCGGCGACCACCGATCGGATGGTCACCGCTTCTATGAGCGACATGGCTTCTTGAGAGACGGACAGCGGCTTGCCAAGAAACTATCCCTGTTGAGAGGGACGTCGTTACCTGATCGCATTCGATCAACCCAGCCGCGGCCGTGTTCTTTGCCAACGCCATCCGTGCCGTCACGACTGCTCGTTGGACATGCTGCTTGCAGATATCTGCTGTTCGCGCAGAACGAGTCGATGTTCAGCTCGTACATCGCGCGGCCGAACGGTGTCACGCGGTTACCAGTCTTGCCTGGCTTCACGTTGCGGAACACGCTGGCCTTGTCGCTGTAGAACGCCCCAGGTTTGCCGTGCCGTTCGATGTACGCTCGCGTCGCCTCGAAGTAGCTGAAGGTCGATTCGGTCTGCGTGAAGTGCAGCATCATCAGCCGGCTTGTCGCGTTGTCGACGTACACCAGCAGCGTGCAGGCGGGCGCCCGTTCCTCGAACCGCGGATGTTTGTTCGCTACCGTCGATCTGGATCAGTTCGCCCAGGCACGTCCGGCGCGCTCGCGGCTGATAGACCTTGGGCGGACGTTGCCGGCGCGGAATCCAGAGCCCGGCGTCCGTCATCAGCTTCCTGACCGTCTCCTTGGCCAACCGAATGCCGTGACATTCCCACAGCTTCTCGCAGGCCAGTGTCGGGCCAAAATTGGCGTAGCGATCTCGGATGATCGACAGTGCCCGATTGGCGGCTCCTGGATCCAGACGACGGTTGCCGGACTTCGCTCGATGTCCCGACACCAATCCCGCCGGGCCGTGCTCACGCAGCCGGGCGGCCAGCCGCCGAATCTGCCGTGTCGTCAACTCCAGCCGTTCGGCCGCACGCCATGGCTTGAGCTTGCCGTCGGCTACGTCCTGAATGACCTTGAACCTGTCCAGCTCGCGCATCGTCAGCGTAATCCGCTCCATTGCAGCCATCGCAGCCTCCGGCGCCGGACACCCGGCGGCCGGACAGCTTACGCGGCCCGAAAAGCAATGGGATGGACGCCCCCAACCGAAACGTCGCGGTCGTGCCAAAGCGGGGTTGTGTGTGCCCCACGTCCACGAACAGGAGCTTCCATCATGACGGCTACGGTTATTGGCATCGATCTGGCAAAGAATGTCTTCCAACTGCATGGCGTCAACGAGCACGGCAGGGTGGTGCTGAGAAAGCAGATCAAACGAGAGCAGATGGCGTCGTTCTTTGCGAACATTCCGAGAGCGCTGATCGGAATGGAAGCCTGTAGCAGTGCGCATTTTTGGGCTCGCAAGCTGCAGAGCATGGGACATGTCGTCAGGTTGATGGCACCGCAGTTCGTCAAACCCTACGTCAAGACAAACAAGAACGATGCGGCCGACGCTGAAGCGATTTTCGAAGCGATTTCCGAAGCGGTGATACGGCCCAACATGCGCTTCGTGCCTATCAAGAACGTTGAGCAACAGGCAGTGCTTGCCTTGCATCGTGCACGGCAGGGTTTCGTTTGTGCTCGCACGGCGCAGGCAAATCAGATCCGTGGATTGCTCGGCGAATACGGATATTCGATCCCGCAGGGCATGGCTCATATGATCCAGGTATTCGACGTTATTGAAGATGCGTCGAACGATTTTCCCGGCGTGTTCCGGCAACTGGTTCTGCGCCTGATGGCCCATCTGAAGGTGCTTCACCAACAAGTGACCGAGATCGACGCTCAAATCAAGGCGTGGCATCGCAATAGCGATCTGGCGAAAAAGTTGGAAAAGATACCTGGCATCGGTCCAGTTACGGCCACCGCGCTGGTGGCCACCATCGGTGACGCCAAACACTTCGAGAACGGACGGCAGCTTGCGGCGTGGCTCGGATTGGTGCCGCGACAGCACTCGAGTGGCGGGAAACAAAACCTGCTGGGCATCAGCAAGCGAGGCGATTCCTATTTGCGAACATTGCTGATTCACTGCGCGCGTTCGGTGATTTTTGCTTCCAGACGAAAAGGCAATTGTGAGGGCTGGGTGCACGAGCTGATCCGCCGCCGTAACCACAATGTAGCCGCCGTTGCGTTGGCAAACAAAATCGCCCGGACCGTATGGGCGCTCTGGGCGCACGACAGAGAATACCGGGCCGGTTATCCATCCGCTGGTGCTGCTGCGTAACCAGTCCGGCCGATTCGGTACAGGAAGTACGGCAGGAAAACCAACCACCGATTGCTCAGGCAGTCATGACGTGATGGCAAACAGGTCAGACCGTGGTCGGTAGAACCCGAGAATGTCCGAGCACCTGCGAGTGCGCCAAAGCGACGGGGAACCGACCAGCGGAACCGATCAGGGACAGCGGCATCGCCGCAACCAAAGTCCGAATGTACGGTTGCAATCTACCTTCATGTCGTCATGAACTGAATGCTTGGCAAGCCGGGGGCGTCCATGTACGGTCATTTCAATCTAGCCACCACAACCAGGAAAATTGTATCTTGGTACTTGAGGGACCGTGTTGCGTCGCTTGGTTCTACGCTTCTCTTATATTTCTAGGCGTAGTACAGGTGGGTTGCGCACAGATTATCGGATTTCTCAGCTGGGGGGCTGTTGCACGTCGGTCCACCTCGATCTGTTGCGATCATCACTGGTAAGGGGCGCAACAGTCCGGTTTCCAAGAATTCCTCTGCTTAGCATCGACGTTGCATTCAATCACAAGCTGACTAGATCATTTCACCCGCCGCTGGGAGGTTGATCTCGAATTCTGACGCAGATGAAGCGTGCGCTGTCGTCGTTTCGCGGATTCGACAGCGATGCAATCGCCGCGGTACCGACCGACGCGTTGACGCTGGGAAGGGCCCGCAACGCGGACGGCTCCGAGGTGCACCCGCTCGACGTGCTGCTTGGTTCGTCAATCGAATGGGATCCGCATCGATCGGTCGGCGATTTTGCATCGACTGTGATTCTCAAGCGGCGCTGGAAGCGAATCGGATTCGCGGACGACGGAGAATGGCATCTCCCCGCGTTCAATGTCGCCTCGCAGGTGTGAGCGGCTCGCGAGGGGTATCAGGTATATTCAGCGGGTTCTTATCCTCACGGTATCCGTTCAATGGAATCAAGACGCAAGACAGTGGGCGTCGTCGCGCCCGCAGGTGTGCCCGATCCGCAAGGAATCGAGCGCGGCATCGCGCTCGTCGAAAGCTGGGGCTTCAAGGTCACGACGAGCGCACATCTCGGCAGCCGGTACCGCTATTTCGCCGGTACCGCCGAGGAGCGCGCAGACGATCTGCGGCGCGCCTTGATGGATCCGTCAATCGATATCGTCTGGCTCGCGCGAGGGGGATTCGGTTGCGCGCATCTGCTCGAGCACCTGCCCGACGAGATCGCGACGCCGAAGACGATCGTCGGTTTTTCCGACGCGACGTCGCTATTCTGCGCGCTTGCAGACCGGCCCGGCGTGTGCTTGTTGCATGGTCCGACATTCCACAGCCTGGCGACCAAGGTCGACGACGCGACGCGTGCCGACATGCGCGCCGTGCTGACCGGTGGCAAACGCGCCCCGCTGAGCCTGCGGCATTTGTCCGGCGCCCCTGGTGCGGTGCGGGGACGTCTGTGCGGCGGCAACGTGACGGTGCTCGCGAGCGTCGCGGGTACACGCTGGTCGCTTCGCTCACGCGACGCGATCGTACTGCTGGAGGACGTGACGGAATTCGGCTACCGGCTCGACCGCAGCCTGACGCAACTGCGTCTGAGCGGCGCGTTCGACGGGGCCCGCGCGTTCGTGCTCGGGCAATTCACGCGCTGCCCGATCCCGGACGGCGCGGATTTCACGCTCGAGCAGATGCTTGTCGACGTGCTGGGCGGCTTCGGCCTGCCGATCTACTCGGGTCTGCCGATCGGACATGAACACCGCAACATCACTTGGCAATACGGCAACCAGGCTGCCATCGAGAACAGCGCGATCCGGTTCGTCGCGTAGCGTCGAATCTAGAAGGACAGGAACGCGTAGCCGATGGATTCTCGCTTCGATCTGCTGCATCTTCGTGTCCGCAGACTTCGACAGCCAGTTGACCACCGACGTCACGAACGCCAGCCTGGTTTGCCAACGATCCTCGTTACTGCGCATGACGACCGGCTGGTTGCGCAGGCTCACAAACCACGACTCTAGAATGTCTGCGAGCCGAGCGTCATCTAGTTCGGACAACGCGTCGTCCAACGCATTCGTCTTGAACGTACGGTCCGCATGATCGTATAGGTTCTCGACGTACCGCAGCCGCATTGTCTGCGTGGACGTCGCCCATTGAGATCCAGCGACCACGAGCCAGGCTGCGGCCCAGTACCTCGGAATGTGATTGCTGTCGACCAGCGCGACGCCACGGAGCGTCGGGGGCACAGTGTTGGCATCGATCTGAACGAACATAACAATTCCAGGACAGAACGCAACGGCCAAACCTACCATAAGTACGTTTCACCAATGTGGTATCTGGAGCTTCCATGCGACCAAATACGCAACAGCCCAGAACTTACCAACTGTCGTAGCCATTTCAAGATGTCGTGGCGCCAGCTAAATAGAAATGTCGTGTTTTCAGGGGTTCAGGATTTGTTTCTCATGGGCTGCAGATCACGCCGTGTCGAAGAGCTGGTCCTGATCGGGCAGGGCGCTTACGCTTACTGCGTTGGTCTTCGCAGACCGTCGGCCAGGTTTGCGAGGTTGATTCTGTGCCTGTCGGTGTTCGGCGAGATCCACGATTACCTGCTCGACGTCGGCCTGCGTAAATGCACGTTGCTTCTTCGTGCCAACGGGTTGCTTTGAACCGCGGACGGCCTGACCTTGATTGGTTCGCGACGGCGATCCGGAGGTTCGACGGTTGTCGCGCTGAGCCTGAAGCGCTTGCGAAACTTGTAGCACGTGACTCAATCGCTTTTGCTCGATCACTGCACCTTGATCGACTTCCGCCAGCTTGTCGTAAAGACGGCAAGACAGAACCTTGCCATCGGCTCGGATTTCGATCCGCCCGTCGGGGTACTCCCATACATCGATGTAGCGGTGAATCAGCTTCCGGTTGACCGGCGTGTCGTCCAGCAAGTAAAGCACTCGGTCGTGGAGCACGGTCAGCGATTTCGATACCCGACGTGTTTCACGCCACGTCAATAACGTATCCAGATCCTCGTCGTCTCGCAGTGGCCGATGCGCATTGAAGTCGCTGCGCGGCGGCTTCGCGAAGCGTGTGTTGTAGGCTGCCATGAAGGAGGGCGCATACGCATTGGCCTCGGCTACCGTGCTGATCCCGCGCAGCCGCAGTTCCTTCACGAGCCGGTCTTGCAAGGTCAGATGCGCTCGCTCGACACGGCCCTTGGCCGAGCTGCTGTTCGCGCAAAACGTATCGATGTTCAGCTCATACATGGCCCGGCCAAACTGCGTCACGCTGCTTCCGGTCTTGCCCGCGGTCGGGCTGCGGAACACGCTGTACTTGTCGCTGTAGAGCGCTCCAGGTTTGCCGTAACGCTCCAGATACGCCCGCGTCGCTTCGAAGTAGCTGAAGGTCGATTCGGTCTGCGTGAAGTGCAGATGCATCAACCGACTCGTCGCGTCGTCGACGTACACCAGCAGCGTGCAGGCCGGCGCCCGTTCCTCGAACCATCGATGATCGCTGCCGTCGATCTGGATCAGTTCACCCAAGCAGGCGCGCCGGGCCCTCGGCTGATAGACCTTCGGCGGCCGCTGCCGGCGTGGCACCCACAAACCGGCATCCGTCATCAGCTTCCGGACCGTCTCCTTGGCCAACTGGATGCCATGGCACTCGGACAACTTCTCGCAGGCCAGCGTCGGGCCAAAATCCGCGTAGCGCTCGCGAATGATCGTCAGCGCTCTCCGAGCCAGTTCCTCGTCCAATCGCCGGTTCCCCGGACGACCACGTTTGCGCGACATCAGTCCAGCCGCACCAGACTCCCGGTACCGAATCACTAGCCGTTCGATCTGCCGGACCGTTAGGCCCAGTCGTTCGGCCGCGCGGCCAGGCCTCAGGCCCAAATCCACTACAGCCTGGATTACCTTCAGACGGTCGAGTTCTCGCATGTTCAATGTCACCAGTGCTGTTCGGTGCATCGCCGGCTCCATGATCTGACGGGGAGCCGGCAAGCTTACCGAGGTCCAAACGCGACATTTCTAAATGGCTAGAACACGACATTTCTAAAAAGCTACTACACACAAATCTTCGATAATTCACGTTATGTAAAGTCTGGTCGCTAGCAAATCCGGTACTTCTGTCAGGTTGAAGGAAACTGTTTGTAAACATACTTACAATCGCTTACACAGTTTCGCCTCCCGCAACGCCTATGAATGCCGACCTCCGTCACGGCGCGCTATCCGATTTTCTCGCGCTCACTGACGGCCTGTCCATCGCTCGAATCGCTCAGACGCTCCGCTGTTGCACCCGCACCGTCCGGAACTACGTCACCGGGCGCTCGCCGATCCCGTGGCATCGAATCGAAGTCCTGCGCCTGCTGGCGCTCGAATCCAACCGCGCAGCACACGAGACGGCGACGCCCGGTGCGCGCGGCGAGCCGCCGTCGCCAGTACGCGCGAACATCGAACCGGACCCGAACGCCCCGGACGTGCCGCCCGATGAAATGCTGGCATGGGTCGGCGTCCACGCCCCGCATTACCTGTCGAGCCAACGAAGCCTCACGCACTACATTCGCGGCTGGAACGTGGTCGACAAAATCCGCCGAGCGAAACGCGAAGGCACGTTCGCGGCCGTGCTTGCCAAGTGGCGCACGCTCGTGCCGGATCTGCCGCGTGCGTGGCGCTCCGGCCCACTGTGGACCGGCATCGGGCCACCTGCCTACGTTCCCCCATAAACGGCGCCCAACGGCTATACCACCCCGGGCGCCCAATCGCGGCGTTGACACCAGCCGACGCACCCGAAATACTGTATATCCATACAGCATCGGTATGAGCATCATGCAGCGCGACGACGACGAGAACGTGTTGGAATTCTTCGAAGAGCGCGCCGCGATCATGACCTTCGACGGCGGGACACCGCGCCACGACGCAGATTTCCGCGCGATGGTACGCACACGCCTCTACTTCGACGCGCGCGGCGTCACCATACCGATGGGCGGCTATTTCTCGTGCTACTGGAACACCGAATTCGGGTGGAACGACAGCAACGGAACGCCCGTGACGTTCCCATGCGCCGTCGCCCTGTTTTCCATGTGGCACGCGGCGCAGGACGAAGCCGACCGCGCGGGACGTTGCTACACGTGGTTGTTGTGACCCCCTGCCGGTCGGGATTGGTAGAATCCCGTCGAATCGTCCGAACAAAACTGAGAGAGGCCGACGCGCCACGCGCCGAGGCCGCATTTTCGAGGGGCGCACACATGTTGCGAAAAATCGCAGTCGTCGGGGACACGCTGTCCAGCGGCGGCAACGTCCTGCCGCACGGCGGACCACCCATCACCATGTACGGACATCAGATCGCGTTAATCGGCGGTCCGGCTTTCTGCGCTGCATGCAAGGCGACAGGCGTCATCGCGAAATCTGGCGGCCCGTACCGCATGAGCATGTCGGGAGAATGCGCGCTCGATCAGGATATCGTGCTGTGCGGCTGCCCGAAGCCACCGAAAATCATCGCCGGGCTGGGCGGCGAATCGTGGTGCGACGACATGATCGAAGGGCAAGGCAAGGTTGTGTCGAGCCTGACCGCCACAGGAGGCGTTGCATCGGTCAAGAAAGGTGCATTCGATGAGCAGGTCAAAGCCACCGAGCATCAGGTCGAAGGCTTGCCGTACTACATCGAAACTGCCGACGGCCGCGTGCATTTCGGCCGCCTGGACGCGAGCGGGACATTGCCGCGCGTCTACACCGGGGACGACCCGGGTTCCTATACCGTTCATTGGGGCGACGACGCGCTCGCCAAGCACCACGGGGAATGATCGATGCCGCACACGAAACCGACCAAGATCGACACGAACACGCAAACGGGCTCGCAGAAAGAAATCCCCGTGAAGGCGATCACATTCAAAGAACTTTGGGACGCCTACCCTTCCGGCGACCCGTACGACAATCCTGATTACACGAACCAATGCGCCATTCGCATGAGCGTGACCTTGCACCGCGTCGGTGTTGGCATGAAGTCGTTTTCGCAGAAAACGGTTAAGCCCATGTCCGGCTCGCCGACCATCGGTCGAATCATCCTCGATGGAAAGCCTACGGCGACGCGCGCGGACGAACTCGGAGAATGGTTGGAACATCAGCCGTTCGCCGGACTGCCGAAAGCGGAAAACATCACCGGGGCCGATTGGGAATCGAAGGTGAAGGGACGCACCGGCATAATCCAGTTCTCGCGCTACTGGTCCCGTGACGGCGAAGCCGCCGCGAACGCCAGCGGCGGGCACATCGATCTGTGGAACGGCTCGCGCCTGACCGTGAGCAGCGCCCCCGATGCGGTCGCGACATTTAGCCGGGTGCTCGGTTTGCAGTCGTTCGCGGCAGGAACATCGTTCGGATGGTCTGACCTTCGGAATTCGAAGCAAATTCTTTTCTGGGAAATCAAATAATGCGGCGCCTATTGGGAACGATCGGATTTGCGATTGCGGGGCTCGTGAGCGTGATCGCGTGGTCTGCGGTCGATTCTCGCCTGTGCACGGTTATCAAAAATTGGTGTACGCCACCGGCCGGGACGTGTGGCGGCGGCGTCGA
This sequence comes from Burkholderia pyrrocinia, assembly GCF_018417535.1. Lineage (NCBI taxonomy): Bacteria > Pseudomonadati > Pseudomonadota > Betaproteobacteria > Burkholderiales > Burkholderiaceae > Burkholderia > Burkholderia pyrrocinia. The sequence goes on from NZ_CP070978.1 coordinate 468,216, forward strand.
CGCATGCGCCGCAACGACACACGCCACGATCGATCTGTTCGTCTACTTGTTCGGTCCGCCGATCCTGTTCGCCGCCCTTGGATTTTTCGTGTTTTCCCGTCGGCGACCGGCGCATATCGTCGTCGCGTACGTTGCCGGCGCCGTGATCGTGCAATGGGTACTATGGTTCGTCGGGGTTCGACTTCTGCATATCTGACGCGACCCAGCCCAACAAAAAAGCCCGCACGTGCGGGTTTTTCCTGGCTCCGTTGTGAATTCCCAACGATGTCGCTTGTTGACGTCGTTGGCGTTACTCAATCAGTGCCCTTTCAAACTTTTGAGCAAGCCATATTGGCGCTCGATGTCTTGCGCAAGAGCGTATCCGTGACCGGCAATCGCATCAAAAACCTCAACCTTCATTCGTGAAAGATTTGTCGGGAAACCGCGTGCGAGTTTTGCATTTTCTTGGTTTCCGTCTTGAATCTGCCTCGCAATGTAGGTGTAGGCGCCAGCGTTGCTTGATCGTTCGAGATAATTAACAAACGAACGCACCCGCAATGTCCGCGACTGCTCCGACATGATGTCGGCGAGGCGCTTCGCCCGAAACAAGCTGAAGAAAGATGCTGGCCCATCGGCAAGTGGGGCACCTGCATCCGAAACGTAAATGACGGTATCAGTAATTTTGGGCTGCTGTTTGCCTACATCGAAATACGGTTCAAGCCCTAAGTTGTCGTAGACGCCTCCATCATAAAGATGCAGGTTCCTAAAGGGCAACGAGACAGGTTCCGGTGGCTTGCTGGCATCCCATTCCTTACGGCGCATCCATGAGAATGCCCGAGCCTTGATGGAGAGCGGACCGATCAATCCCGGAAACGCCGCCGACACCGCCATCGCACTGGCTAGTGCGAACTCTCCGCCGTAAGCATACCCGGATCTCCAGTCTCCGATGGAGTCGCGCTTAAATCGGAACCTTCGCCCCGTCTCCGCAGTCGTCCCGTTGATCGACCATTCCGGACGGACTGGCAAGTCTTTGAGGCAATGTGTAACGCCCCAGCCCCTTAGCGATTTCGCGATCAGATTCGCACGAGACAATATGTAGCGCCAGTTGTGTGGAACCACCAGTTTGCATATCGCCTCGAAGGCAAGGCTACGTCGACTCAACTGCATACGAAGAGGCTCATACACCTGCTCAATGAAGCCTGCGGACGACGGCCAGTGCATGTTGCACCGGCTAAACATGAGGCCCACGAGCAAGCTGCCGCCGGAGACCGTCGAAACCCGCGATACGCGCTCCAACATACCCCGCTCCGCCAAGTACCGCAGCACACCAAGATGGAAAGCCATAGCGCGCGCGCCCCCACCCGAGAGCGCCAGCGCGATTTCAATTTGATCCGGCGCGACAAGACTTCTGTTCATGGACTATCCCGGCAGGCATTACATCTGACGTGATCAGAGCGTGTATTCCGTTTCTACGTCGAGACTACCGATATAGTTCAAAAAGCTGGTCATCGATTCGTCTTTTAAGTTATCCGGCCCTTCGTATTCCGGATTTGAAACGTAAAAGTGCACCTTCCCTTCCACGCACTCCATGATGATGTCACCGGCGCGGTTTTGGGTAATTTTCCGGTACCCCGTGTAGTAGTGCAAGTGCCGTGAAGGAGCTTCGCCAATTACGATGATCTGTGGATCTAGCTTCTCAAGCCATGAGTCAGGAATTTTCCCCGAATCACGACCATGATGTGAAGCAAAAACGATCGTGGTTTTTTCAAGCTTGATGTGTTCCTCGATCTTTTCCATGAAATCTGTTTCGAGGTCTCCCAACCACATCACGCTTGCTCCGTTTTCAAGCGAGTATCGGATGACGGCCGACGTATTGTTATACGACTCGCCCGCTTCGCAGGCTGCCAACGCCAGCTTAAAGTCAGAATTATTGGTATCCGGCCACAGGACGCTAATACCAGACGAGCCGCGCGTCTCGTCGGTTTTGTTCATCCATTTTCGCGCGCAGCCTTTGTAAATGTAAAACGCCTTATCGGTATCATCTCGAAGCTCGCAATAGCGTTTGAATGAGTCAGAATCATTATCCTTTATTGCCTGATTATTGACAACATAGAAATTCCGGATGTTCATTTCATCATCGAGCATTTCTATACCCCCAAAGTGATCCTGATCTGGATGGGTACAAATGAAGCGAGTTATGCCCTTGCTGGCTGATTCCTTTTTCAGTTCAGCGATAATCTCGTCCTTGTTCTCATCAGTAAGATTGCAGTCGATAATTGTAAAATTATCGCTGTTGTGCCTGATATAGAACATGTCGCCGTTTCCGACGGAAAAGCTCTTGATGATAGACATGTGGAACCCCGGTGTCAGATGCTAAGTCTAGTTATCGAGCGGCGACCCGAACTCGGGGAGAAACAGCTACCAATAGCTGTACTCCATCGAGACGTGTTTCCGCTGCCTGCGATCTGAATTTAGTGTCACGCAGCGTCCGCTTGGACGGCTGCTATCCCTCTCGCGCAAAGGGTACGCATACTGTATGTGGCGTTCCGTTAGCGGTCAATGCACCACATGAGGAAATTTTGCAACCTCCGGTGTAGTGGGCTTGACAATTGCTATTGCGCCTCGCGCGAAAATGTGCTTAGCCGTATCCGTCGGCTCGACCATCAACCCGGAGAGGTCATACTTACGCCGATTTCCCCCCTTTCCGGAAATGCGTCCTGTGCCGACTCGTCGTCGGATCGTCGCGCATCTCCATTTCGAGTGATGACGTGAAACCGCCGTTGCCGTCGATCCGAGACACGACACGCTTCACCAGCCACGGCGTTGCATCGATATCCGGTTTGAAGCCCTTCGCGTTCACGGTCATTTCGGGGTACACGTCGGGTCGACCGAGCGCGAGCGTCATATCAAACGTTGCCTGTCCGCGCTGCGTGCGTGCGTATTCAGCCTTGGCCGCCGCCTCCGCATCGGCGCGCGAACTGTAGATTTCCGGCAACAGCTTTGTGCTGCGGTTGTTTTCGCCGCCGACGATCACGGATTCTTGCTTGCCCTTCTTCGACGTGTGCCAACGCGCGCGCACCGACGTGTAGCTTTCGCGCTGCGAGACGTGATAGCGGTACGAATCGCCCTTCGCCTTCCGGATCTCGAGCGTCGGCAGCGGCTTACCGCTCGCGCTCGTGCCCGCACCGATCGGCATGAACAGCAGGCGCCCATCCTTGACCGTCATCACCGCGTCGTACCGCTTCGCGAGCCGAGTCAAAAATGACATGTCGCTTTCGCTCGTCTGGTCGATATGCGCGATTCGGATTTTCGCGAGCGCGTCGCCGAGCGCAGGCGTTAGCTTGTGCCGGGCGGCAATCGTCTTGACGATATCGCCGATCGTCTGGCCGTGCCAGCTTTTATCGCGCCGCTCGTGCATGGCATCCGTCATCGACGCCGAGCGGGCGCTCACCGTGATCTGGTCAGGCGCACCGTGGAACTCGAACTCATCGATCGTGAACGTGCCTTTGTCCACGAGCGTTTCGCCCTCCCACCCAATCGACAGTTTCAGTTCGGCGCCGCGCTTCGGCAGTTCGAGATCGCCGCGCGTGTCGTCCAACACCAGATTGAGCGAATCGGCTTCGTCGGCGCGCGATTCGCTCAACGTGAGATAGACGAGGTACGGCGCGATCGAGCGTGACAGGTCGCGCCCGTCGAGCGTGATGCGGTAGTCGGCGCATGGGACGAGTCGCCGCGCCGGGAGCTTGGTCGCTTGCACAAAATCCGCCATCGCCCTACCCCTTCTTCGCCTTCGGCTTCTTCGGCTTGACGTATGGCGGCGTCGCACCGGGCGGCGCCTTATCGAGTGATCCGCCCGTCGGTTCGCTCGTGGCGGCGCCACCGTCAACCGAGGCCGCGAGCGCGCGATCGTCCACGCGCGTGATCGTCAGCGTGAATTCGATTTTCTGCGGCACGCCGAGGATCGTGAAATACGAGTGCGTTTCGTGTAGCTCGTCGATCGTGTATGCGCCGTAGACGATGCCGCGCCCGTCCACCAGCACGTACGCATCACCCGTGTTCGCCATTTCGGAAATCAGGTCCATCGAGATAGGCGTGCCGAGAACGCCCGTCGCGATCATGCCTTGCATGGTGAACGTGTCATCGCCCGGCCCGGCGAACTGGCGCGCGTCACGCGCGCCCACGCGCGAATTGCTCGCAAACTTCCACGTGCGCCGCCGCTGCATTTCGCTGAACGGCGCCGTGAGCGTGCCGAAAACGAACTGTCCGAGAGAAAGCAGCATGGCGGCCTCAGTCGGACAAACGCGAGCTGACGCGGCGACGATCCTCGCGCTCGACCTGATCAATCACGCGGCGCACTGCCGCCTCGAATTCCTTCACGTTGTCACCATTCGCTACGTTGATCGTGATGTAGTAATTCCGCGTTCCGCTATCGACGGGCGCCGACGGCGCCGCGCTCGCGGCCGATAGCGGCGGCCGGGTGTCAATCAATGGCCGCATTTCGAGCGGCGACGGCGCAGCGTTCGCCGTCAGTGCGCCGAACGTGATCGACGCGGCCCCGGCGAGCCGGGCGGCGGCACTGGCCACGCTCGCGCGCTCGGCCTCGATCCCTTGCGCCGCGCCCTGCCCGATGAACCCGCCGAGCGCCGCGAAAACGCGGCTCGGGCTATGAATGCCGAGCTTTTCCTTGAACCAGCCGATCGCGCTTTCTCCGACGTTGTGCAGCGCCGTGCGCAGCGTATTCATGCCGTTCGTGATGCCGTTCACGAGTCCGTCAACGATGTTGCCGCCGATTTCGACAAAGCGAGTCGCGAGCCCGGACATGTACGACATGATGCTGTCCCAGTGCCGAACCACCACGCCGAGCAGGGTCCAGTTCATGAAGAAATCGAGAATCGCACCACCGGCACCCATCGCCGTTTGCTTGATCCAGTCCCACGCCGCGCCGGTCGCTGCCTTGATGTCGTCCCAATGGCGCACGATCGCGCCGACGATCGTCCAGTTCATGAAGAAGTCTGCGACGGCCTGCGCCGCGCGCAGCACGCCGGATTTGATCAGTTCCCATATCGCGAGCGTGATCGCCCTCAGATCGGCCCAATGATCGACAATGAAGCCGATCACGGTCCAATTCATCAGGTAGTCGGCGATCCAGACGCCGACCGTTTGCACCGTCCGCTTGATGCCGTCCCACAGCTTCGCGAAGAAAGCGGAGATCGGTTTCCAGTACCGATAGATGAGGTACGCTGCCCCGGCGATCACCGCGACGACAGCGGTAATCGCAAGGCCGATCGGGTTCAGCAGCAGGAGGCGGCCGACGGCAAATATCGCACCGCCGAACGCGCGGAATGCGCCGCCCAACATGCCCAACGTGCCGCGCAACAATCCGCCCTGGACACCGAGCATTGCCATGCCGTAACGGGTGAGCGCCAGCGGCCCGATAATTGCCGCGAGCCCGATCGTCAGCGAACCACCGCCCACGAGCACCGCGCCGAGCGCCGCCAGGCCGATCGCGAGTGCGCGCGCCGTGCCCGCGTTGCGCTCGGTCCACCCGCTCACGCGCTCGATCAGGTTTGCCGTCAGTTCGAGTCCGCGGTTATACAGCGGGAGGATTTTCGACCCTAGCTGTTCTTCCAGAATCGCCTTCTTCGACAACGCGTCGATTTCCTTGCCCTGCGGCAACGTCTGGCCGACGTTGAAACCCTGATCGATATCGTATGCGTGCTCGTTCAGTGCAACGCTCTTATGAATCGCCTTGCGTTGCAGGAACATCGTGGCAAACAGGTTCGATGCTCGGCGGTTCGTGAAAATCGAACTGATCGCACTGAGAACGTCGCGTTCCTTCGTGATGCCCTTCTTCTCAAACAACGGCAGCAGGGTTTGCTCCATCCACTCGAACGGCGACGACTTGAACTGATCGGTGTTCAGCAGCGCGCCATCGGCGAATACTTTCACGCGTCCGATCTTGTCGAACTCGACTTTCTTTTTGTTGAGCAGGCCGAGCGACATGAGCTTGCGCGTCGCGCGCACCGTCGTCCGGCCTTCGATCAGGTTCTGATAGCCCGACATGAGCGCACTACCCACCGTGTCGCCGCCCATTTCCTGAATCAACGGCTCCATCTGGAAATAGAACGCGTCGGAACGCAGCATCTTGGCAGCCGTGCCGCCCGTCTTGATGAATTCCTGCCACTGGTCGCCGCCGACGCGCCCGCCGGTCGCGGTGATGACCTTCTGCACCATGTTCGCTTCACGATTGAACGTCGCGGCGTCGTTCGTGCCGCCGCGCTGTTCGATCGCCTTCAACATGTTGATGAACTTCTGTTCGTTGTCGCCGCCTTGCTCGGCGCCGAACAGCGCATCGTTCGCGAACTTCATTTTCGAGAGCGTCGGCAGAATCATTTCCGCGTGATGCTCGTCGTTGAGGATCGTCATGGCGTCACGCATGAGCGTGAGGTTTTCCGTCGTACTGACGCCATAGGATTTGTGTTTGCGCGCGAAATCGATCGCCTTCGCCGTATTGTGGTCGCCAGCGCCGAGCGCTTGGATCCGTACCTCTTCGAGCTTCGCGTGCTTCGATTCATCGAGCACCGCACCGACCCCACCGAGCACACGGCCACCGACAGCGCGCGTAGCGTATCCACCCACCGCCATTTCGGCCGCCGCACCGCGCGCGGCCTGAAGGCGATCACGTGCGGGCGCGAGCGCCGCACGGCGCCCATGTACCGCCTGCAACCGGCGCCCCTGTTCCGCGATCGTCTCGTTCGTTTTCGCGATGCTCGACTGCAACGATTTCTCGTATGCCGTCAGCGTTTGCGTGCCGCGCCCGGCCTGCTGCATCCGCGCGTTCAGTTCGCCAAGCCGGGTCCGCTGCTTTTCCTGTTGCTGCGTGAGCGCGACGACGGACGCCGACGCCCGCCGCATCGCGTTCTGCATCCGCACTGTGGGATTTTCGGTCGCCTTGATCTGCGCTTGCAGCCCGGCGAACTTCTCCTGTGCCGCCTTCAACTTCGTGGCGGTCTGCCCCATTTCGGTACGGACCGCCTTCACCGCGTCGACGGTTTTCTGTTGCTTTTGCAGTTCCGAAAGTTGCTTCTTCGTTTCGGCGAGCGCGCGCGACAGGCTTTTGCTACCGGCAAGCGTTTGGCGAATCGGGCGCGTCATCCGATCGACCATATCGAACACGACGCGCAGCTTCAGTTCGTTATTCATTCCGTTCGTATCGCATGCGCGCCCGCTCGCGCCACTCCATCAGTTCGGAAACAGTCATTGCGTCCATGACTGCGGGCGTCCAGCCAAATACCGCCGCCACGTCCGCCATCGCGTCTTCTACTACGTCGGGGAGCCCATGCTTGCACGCATGGCCTTCGTCATAAAAAAACCGCTGACGATCCCGGCCAGTTGCAGCAGATCGGCGGGGTCCAGCTTCGACACATCGGCTTCGGTCAGCGTCGGCGTGGTGATACGCGGGAGCACCTTGTGCAGCGCCGACACGTCGAGGTTCACGAGATCGGACAGCGACACGCCGCGCAGTTCGCCGGAACCCGGCTTGCGCAGCGTGATCGCCTTGATTTCGTTGTCGCCCTGACGAATCGGTTGATCGAGCGTATGGGTGTTTTCGGTGTTCAGTTCTTTCATTTCGTTTCTCAGTGTGGTGAATGTCAGCGCGCGGACAGGCCGCGCATTGCGTTTAGACGCCGATGATCTTGCGGACCTGCGTGAGCGCATCCTTGCCGCCCACCAGTTCGATGAAGTTTTGCGCGTCGATTTCGATCACGGTTTCGCCATTGATGGAAAGCTTGAAGTAAGACAGCGCCAGCGTCCCTTTCGTCGTGGTGTCATCGCCCGCTTTCGCGGTGCCAAAATCGATTTCGGAATAACGACCGCGCCCGACGACTTCGACGGCGGTCCACTCGTCGTCGCTATCGTTCTTGTACGCTCCTGCGAAGCGCAGCATCACGCCATCGACGGACGCCGCGCCCCACTGGCTCAACATGTTCTTGTCGAGTCCGCCGAGCGACCATTCCATTTCCATCGCTTCCGGCCCGAAGTCGTATTTGACCGGCGCCACCATGCCGCCACCGCGCCATTCCTCCATCTTGCGCGTAAGCTTCGGCAGCGTCAGTTCCGCCGTCTGGCCGATATACGACACGCCGTTTTGAAACACGTTGAAGTGTTTCAGTTTGGACGGCATTCCCATTTTTCTATCCTCCCTTCCCTATGTTGGAGCCGGACCTGTTGTCCAGGCGGGTGCGTTACGCGTTCACCTGCGACGCGAAATCGGCCAGATACTGATCGGTGATCTTCTGGATCAGCGTGAGGTTTTCCAGCGGCGGCACAGGCGTGTAGTCGTAATTGATCACCGCCTTGCCGTCTTTCAGCGCCACAACGCCGTTCTGTTCCGCGTCGAACCACGCCGAGCCACCGATCAAACGGCCCTTCGTCGTCAGTTCACGCATCTTCGCGTTGATGCCCTCGATCACGTCGCGCGGCAGCGCCGGGACCATCACACCGTCGATCACGACCATCTGCGCTTCGGCCACCGTATCGGCGAGCACCTGCGCGGTGCGCACGTAGTTCTCGAACGCGAACAGCGGATCGTCGGACGCGGTGCGCGAGCCCCAAAACCGGAAGCCGTTTCGATTGATCAGCGTCGTGACCTGATTCTCGTTGAGGAAACCCGCATCGGTCGCCGGGTTCTGCAAATCCCACGAAACCGGCTTGCTGATCCCTTCGACGCCGTTCACCGCGACGTTCGAGAGCGTCTTGTGCCAGCCGGTTTGTTGATCGATCTTTGCGCGCAGGCCGACCGCATATGCGACGGCGGGCACTTCAACCTCTTTCGACGCTGCGTCGTCCCATGCGACGAAATCCGGCCAGATCACCATCACTTCGCGTTGACCGAACTTCTTCCGGTAGGCCACCGCCTCCTCCTGCGTGGCGACCAGTTCACCCGTTTCGTTGCGAGCCGCGACGTACGCCATCGCACGCAGCAGTTGCCCGGTGGATGCCAGCGCGTTCGCGACGGGCTGCGTATCGAGCCCCGGCACCGCCAGAATCCGCGGCTTCACCTGCACCACGGACGGCGCGGATTCAAGCGCCTTGAGCCCGGTTTTCGTGCCGTCGGCGTTCACGGTGCCGACAATGTTCGACGTGGTTTCCGCCGAATCCTTGCCTTGCGGGACGCGCACCACGACGGTGTACGGGCGGGTCTGTTTCTGGATCGCATCGAGCGTCGTGTACAGCGTGCCCTTTCGGCCCGCCTTGCCGAGCGCGGCCTGCACGTTCGTGAGCAGCACCGGCTTGTTCAGCGGGAACGTGATCGGGTCGGCATCGTCGCCGGTACACACGACACCGATAACGGCCGTCGAGATCGTGGTGATCGGACGGACGCCGGTGTTATCTTCAACGACGGTTACGCCGTGGTGATAGTCCTGCGCCATGATTGTTCTACTCCCTTGATATTGGATTGACGCGGCCCGGATCTGGACCGCACGTCATCGGTTCCGATCAGTCGGCGATGATTTCGGCGCCCGAGAACGCGTAACGGTTCGGCGCGTATTGCTTCAACGTGGCGTCGCCGTCCTCACCCTCTGGAACGGGTGCCACCAGTGCGGCTTCCACGTACGCCTTCGGATCTTTCCCGGCCTTCGGCACGCCCTCGACACTCAGCATCGAGTTTGCGAGCGGCGTGCGATTGGCACGGCGTGCCGCGTCGTCATAGAAACTCGACATCTGCACGGACGTACTGTTGGCCGCGTAATTGATCGTCACCGAGTCGATACGGTGAATGCTGGCGGGAGCGCCCGACAGTTCGACGGTGATCGTTTTCTTGAGGGTCATTGATGGAATCTCCGAAAAAGGTTCAGTAAATGGTTCGACAACGTTCCGGCTCAGACAGGCAGAACCGGCCATACAACATTCAGAGGGAACCCGGCCTGCTGCGGCACGTCGCGCAATGCAGCGCGGTACTTTCGAAGCGCCGCTTCGCGGTCGGCATTGCCAGCATCCGCCGCTTGTTCGACCAATGGATCGACCTGTGCAAGCAGCGCGTCGCGCTCGCGCCGCACACGCGCGGCGGCGTCGATCACTTCGAATTCCGCTTCGAACTCCGGCCACCAACTCAACAGATCGGCCGGGCTCGGCTGCGGAATGTCGCGCGGATGCCAGATCGGCACCCACGCCGATTTCGTTTGCTCGTATGACTTCTCATCGACAGGGTGCGCGACCCAATAATCCTTGCAGCGAACAAGCTGCGGGAATTTCTTCGACAGAATGAAGGCCGCTTGCTCGACGTGCAGCATGAAATTTTTCGTCATTGGTTCCTCAGTACTACACCGTAGACCACGATCGCGTTTGCCGTCCCGTTGCCCGGGCCGCTCAATCCGCAAACGACCCACGGCGCCGGCAGTGCGCCATTGAGGCGATCCACGGTGCCGAAGTTGTTCACGCCGGAATCCCACTGCACGCGCGCGCCTGCACTCGCTCGCGCGTTGATGTTTCCCCAGATATCGTCAATTTCGGCGCTCAGGTAGCGGCCGCGCCACGTCAGGTTCAGATTCCCGTCCGTGTTGAGAATCTGGGTACCGCGCATGTACATCGTTCCCCAATCGTCAACGGACCACGAAACAGCGTTGTACGCACTGTTGATGATTTCCATGCCGCCGCCGTCGCGCGCACGAAGGTACGTCCACGAGTCGTAACCGGGGCGGTTATTGCGCAAGCCGATATCGGCCTGCCAGCCGTCGCGGTTCAAGGTGGGCCGGCTGTAGAAGCGCGAGTTCGTCGTGACATGGATATCCGAATTGAATACAACTCGGTTGTCGGCGTTGTAGACGATGATCGGGTTTGCCTGCCATGAACCGTCCGGTTTCATGGTCGCCCACGCCGAATAGTTGCCGTTCATCGTGCCGTGAATCCACGCCTGCGAGGTGCCGTCCGCTCGCGCGAGCACGAAGCCGCGCGCATCCGTGTTGTTTGGTTGCTTGACGCGTAGGTCGCCGGTCGCCGTGTCACCAGCCTTGTTCATCTTCGAGTTCGGATCGAAGTTGCCGGTATCGAACGGCGTCAGCCCACCCGCCCATGTCGGGCGCTTGGCGAGCGAAACAACCTGCGTGCTACGGGCAACGTCCAGCACCTTGGACTGAGTGGTGCCGTCATCGGCCCACGCGGTCATTGCAAAATCGTCGGTATCCGTTTTGCCAACCGCGAAGCGCGTCTTCGTGCTGTTCTTGAAATAGATGGTGGCCCACGACGAACCGCCATCGACAGCGAACCCGAGCCCGCGAACAAGACCTGCCGCGTTGAGAATGGAGCCGTCGTCGGCCGCCCCGCCGATCAATACGCGTCCACCACTCTGCATCAGCACCATGTTTCCAACGGCAGAGCCGTTGCCGCGAGTGATCCACATCGCGTTCATGGATGCCGAGTAATTGTCGTTGACCGTGCGAAGGGCAAATGTCCCGTCACCACCCTGCAGGAATTCCCACTGCTTCTGATCAGCGGCGCCGCCCTCACGTCGCAGGATGATCGACGTCTGACCCGTGCCGGAGCCGTTTGAAGCGACCAGCGCACCAACCCCGCTCGACGCCTTGATCGGGCCATTCGCCTGGACCAGTGCGCTACTGCCGTCCTCGCCGGTTGCACCGACCACCAACTTACCGGTTGCCGTGACACGCGCGCGTTCGGTCCCGCCCGCGCTGAACGTGAGCGCACCCGCGCCGATTGTGGAACTGCCGTAGAAACCGATATTCGGCCCGTTGGCACCCTTGTAGATGCCAATCAGCCCGGAATCACCGACGCCTTGCCCGTTGATGAAGTAGTTCGCAGCGCGCACACTGCCAGACACCTGCGCCGTGTTCGAGCCGTCATCGGCCGTCGGCCCCATCAGTACGCGGCCGTTATTGGGCGCGAGCGCAACGGTCTGAATCGCGTTGCTGTTGGCCTGTCGAGCTACGTTGATCCACGGGACGCCGGACGTCCATCCATCCGTGACGGCTCGACCCTGAAAGATGCCGTCGCCTGCCTTGAAATCCCACACCTTCATGTCTGCGCCGGACGTGGCGGACTTGAAGATGATCGTGCCCCCGGCATTGTTCCCAAGCAACACGCCGGACCCCATTGCGGCAAGCCCGTTGCCGGGAGCCGCGCCCGTGAATGACGCGGCGCCGCCGACTTGAAGTGCGCTGTAGAAGTCATCGGGTGTTCCGCCGATCAGCACACGGTTTGTCGCGCCAGCGACAAACCGCATCGTTTCCTTCGCATTGTTGGCGACCGCAAACACGCCGTCCGCGACGTGGAAGAAACCCGTGTCCGGTGCGCCGTCGTTCACGAACGAAATGCCGGGCTTGTCTACCGTGCCTTCAGCCGCAAGAATCTGCCCGGCCATCGTGAACCCCGTCGTCTGTGCCGGATTCGGTAGATTGCTCGTGTTCCACACCTCGTTTCCGACCACGGTCAGGTTCTTTTTCGCGAAGTCAAATGCGAACATCGCCCCCGTGGACGGGAGGTAGAACCCGGCACTGTTCCCGGTGCCGAAGAAGTATCCGCCGCTCGGGCCGAGCAGCATGCGCGCCTCGTTCGCACCATTGCTGACGTTGAGCATGCCCTTGACGGCCAGTTGGCCGCCGACATACGTCCCGGAGCCGCCCTTTGCGTCGAGTGTCACAGCCCCTGTGCCCATGTTCACGGTAAGCGGTCGGTAGCCGTTCCACGATGCCGAGGCGCCGCTCGAATCGGTCAGCATCAGATAGAAATCTGATCCGTCATTTCGAAGGATCACATCACGGCCGTTCTGCAATCGAATATTGGCGCCGCCAGCGTCGAGCCCCGACGAGGTGACGCCGCCGGAGAACGTGCCGTCACCCGCAACCTGAAATTGCGTCGCGCCGTCGTCGTTCCGATTGCCGACGACGACCCGTCCGCCGTAAGTGATCCGCATCGCGCGGATCTGGTTCGCGTCGCTGTTCGAGTCATTGGGCGTGCGGTTGATCCAGAAGTCCAGGTATTCCCGGCCCCACGTCCCGGCGTCGTAACCCGCGCGGACCGTCGCGACGAGTCGTGCATTGGTGTCAGCAGTGCCCGCCGCGAACGTGCCATGAAAACGCAGCTTCGCATCGCGGTTCAGCGCTCCAGAGGATGCCGCGATCGCAAGCTGCGCGTCCTGATCGGTCGGCGCCGACGTGACGCTCACCGGTCCCGTGAACTTCGGGCGAATGAGGGGCGCATACCATCCGGCAGCAGTCTTAGGCGTCAGCGCGCGCAGCGCATCCTTGCCCTCGTTGACCTCCTCCTGTGTCGCCAGCTCGATGACACCCTGCACCGTTTCCGATGCAGGCGGATTCAGAAACGATGCGTCGCCGAAAACGAGTTTCGTCGCGTCGATCGACACAAACTGCATGTCGGACGCCAGCATCAGGTAAGCGGCGGGCGACTTCTCCATGATCGGGGTACTTTGCACGTACACCGCCACCAGCACGCCGTTTTCCAGATAGAGCCCGTATCCGTACAACGAATATTGATCGCTCGTCGTGTCCTGAATCGTGACGTGGATTGTGTCTTTCGAAACGTTTTTGCCGCCGAACGTGTTCACGCGCTTGCGCTCGTTCGGCATGACCGTCATCGCCGGGTCGAACACGAACGCCGCCGTACACAGACCGACTTCTGTCACGCGATGCTCGTTCGTACCCGTGTTGCCCTGCGCGACCAACGCAGCGCGCCCGGCATCGGTTACTCGAATGAAATTCCCTGCCATGTCATTGTTCCGTCAACGTCAGACGACGATAGAGCGCGGCCTGTCCGCCTGCACCAATACCGATCGAGCCACTAAGGGAAAAGCCCTGCGTGAAGGTGTAGTGGGCGCGCACGGGCTTCGCGCGATCGACTTCCGCGAGAATGTCGGCGATATACGATGCGGTCGGCGGGTTGCCGTCCTGCGCCGCGACCGTCATCACCATGTCGAATGTGTACGGCTTGCCGGGCGGTTCTTGCTCGAACCATTCCCGCAAAGCGATGTTTCCGCCGAAGCTTTCGACCACTTCGCGGACAGCCGCGGCCGTGCCGTTCTTGCGCGCGATCGGGATAGCGGCCTTCACACGGGCGCGCTTGATGCGCTCGGGCCAGTCGTCTTTCCACGTCACAACGCCCAGGTGCCACGCGAGCCACGGCAGCAGATCGAGCCGGATCGTGTCCGGGTTCATCAGGTCACGAATCGGCACCGGCACCTCGCCAAGCCGCGCATTCGCGGCCGCGATCGCGCGCAGTAGCGGCGACGCATTCGGCGGCAGCAGATCACCCGCCATAGACGCCTCCCGGGGTGATCTTGACCGCCCGGCAGTACGGTGCCTGCGTTGCGGAAATCTCAACGTCAGCGGTCGGCGCATTCAACTTGACGCGCTCGACACCGTTCACGTGCAACGCAGCGTAGATGCCGGACAACGTGACCTCGCGGCCGATGCGGTGCGTTTCATAGACGTAGGCCGCGAGCTTCGCGTCAGCCTCTTTCAGTACGACACTCGAATCCGGCCCGGGGAACGTGAACAGCACCGCGTCGACCCCGTAACCGATGATCGTTGCACCACGCACCGTCACCTTGTCAGTGAGCGGGCGCACGTCGTCCGCGCGAAGCGCCGCCGTCACGGCGTCGATCACTTCTTTGGACGGCGTGCCGTCGCCGTCGCGCGACAAGACCGTCACCAGTACCTCACCGGGCGCCGGGCTCGTTGCCGATGCGTCGAGCACCGAGCCATGAGCCGCAAGCGCGTGCGAACGATATGCGCCCTCCGGACCCGCGACGGAATATCCTTGCGGCGCCAACTGCGTGCGATAGCGCAGATCGCTGTTTTCTTCCATGACGGCTGGGGTACCCGCTTCCGGATCTGCTGGCGTGATTTCCAGACGCTTGACGCCGAGCAGCGCGGCCAGTTGATCCAGATCGCCGTCCATTGCGAACGCCAGCATGACCGCACGCGCTGCGTCGTTCACGCGTTGCCGCAGGTACATTTCGCGGTACACGCTTTCTTGCAGGAGGATCATGATTGGTTCCGATTCCAGTTCGAGCGCGGCGGCCACTTCCGCGCGCCGATCCTCTGGCACGAGCGACAGGAGCCCGGCCTTGCGCTCTGCGAGCATTGCCTCAAAATCGATTTCCTCGACAACATCGGGTGCGGGCAGGCGCGACAGATCGATCGGGGTACTCATGCGCCGATACCCTCAACGGCAACCGACGTTTGAAAATCGACGGACGCACCGCGAACCGTCGTATAGCCTTCCACGATTACCGGCAACGTCCCGGCCGCGAATTGGCCGGACGTGATCGCGTCCTGATCGATCGAGACACGCGTGAGCGTCAGCCGAGGTTCCCACCGCATCAACGCGGTTGCGACGGCCGCGTACACCTGCGTGAGCACGCCTTGATTGCCGGGTGCGTCGATCTGGTCCGGCAGGTCCGAGCCGAACAAGCGCCGCTTAACGCGCGTGCGCAACGGCGTCGAAAAGATGATGGCGATCGACTGGCGCAGGTGATCGACGCCTTCAACGTATCGCCCGGTCTGTGCGTTCATGCCGATCATCACGCCCCCGCGAGCGGCGACGACACGAGCGCGAATTCTCCCTGCGCCCGGTGCGGGTGGAATCTGAGGCTGATGTCGCCAGCCTTTACGTCGTCCGTGAAATGGGCCGAGCCACGAATCTGCATAACCGGACCCGCCCCACCCTCACCCGATTCTCCGGTCGCACCACTCAGGAACTTGAACGGACCTTCGACCGTGAACGCACCCTTACACGTCGTTTGCTTTGCATCGAGCGTGACGGTTTCGGCCTTGACGGTCGCGTCCTGCGTTTCGATCAGCACGGACGCGGGCGCAGCGAAATGGATCGTGGCACCCGCAGGCAACGCAACCGTGAGCGCGTGGCTCGCGTCGTCGTAGACGATCCGGCCGCCGTCGGCGAACACGATCATGTGCTCGCTCGGGCTCGTGCTCGGTGCGGGATAGTCGTCGGCATACTCGGCGCCGGACACCACGCCTTGCGACGGATCACCGCCCGGGCAGTCGATCACCACCGGCTCGCCGATGCTCGGCGCGCTCCATGTGCGGACCTTGCCCGCACGCGTGGCTTTCCACGGGAGCCAGTTCGTCGTGAGCCCTTCGCCGTCGGTGTCAGGGTCGCCGACGGCAACGCGGCACCGGGGCGCGGTCGGATCGGCCAGATCGAGCGCAACCACGCGGCCGCGCAGAATGCCGTTCCGCTGTTGTCGCTGTGCTTCGTTCGCCTGTGCCTGTCCCACGTGTGCCTCGCCGCTGTATCAATCGATACGCCATCGTGCCGCGCGCGCGATCGACAGGCGAGCGACGGCGCCACGGCTCAGGCCGGGTACAAAATCAGCGAGGGATACGCGACGGCCGCGCGCGACCGAGCGTCAGCGGGAGGAAAGGTGTTTGAGGTAGTGGTCGCGAATCATGCCGCGCTCGGGCTCAGTGAAGCCGAGCAGCACGCGACGGGGATACCGGTATTCCGGCCCGCCCGGCGCCACCGGGGCGCGCTCGCCGTGTTGGTGGACGGCTGCAATCTGCGCGACACGCCCGGCGAATCCGACCGTGCCGCCGTCGGCTGTCGCCGCGACCGTCATAAACCGCGTCGTGCGCAGCTTCATGAACATGGCCTGCCGCCTGATCCGGCCCGCACTGGCGCGCGCAGGCGGGCGTTTGCCCGACGCACGCTTTCGTGGCTCGAACGGCGTCCCGTCGGGGTTCGTTTGCTTCGCGACACGGGCCGACTGGCTGCGCCGCAGGTCGCGCACGATGGCGCGCAGCACGCCGCGCCGTTGCGCGGGCGTGAGCTTCGCGAGCAGTTCGCCCACCCACGAATCGAGTGCGGTTAGATCGTCCGTCACCGTCTGCGCGCCACGAGGATTGTTTCAACCGGGTCGAGCAGCCATGCGGCCGAGTCCACATCGACATTACCGGGTGCGCTGTCTTCCACGGACGCATACGACCGGGTACCGTCCGGCGCCACCGTCACGACGACGTTTTCGGTCAGGGGGACGCGAATCGACAGGTCGACGGCGCCATTGTTCAACACGTCCGCTTCGAACGTGATCCCGTTCTGCCGGGTGTCCGGGTTCTGCACGATATCCGGCTGATTGCGCTTCGCCCATTCGGTAATGTCGCCCATGAGCGCGAACGTCGATCCGGCGAAATCGAGAAGCACAATGCGCGCCACGTAGCGAATCACGTACGACGGCGCAGGCGACGCGTTCGATTCGACCACGCCCTCATCAACGAACACGAGCAGCCGATCGGGGTTTTCGGGCAGGTACGCAACGGCGCCCGTGATCGCGGCACGCAACGAATCGAGCTTTTTCACCGTGCGCCGTCCGGATCTGCGACCGTAGCCGCGCGCTCGGCGCGCGCCTGGCACTCGGCGATCGCATCGACCGTCGCCGCACACTGCGCCCATGCGGCCTTCGTCATCAGCAGCGCTGCATTCATGTCACGGTTCGTTTGCGGCGCCATCGCAGGCAGCGCGCACCGCGTCACCGGCTGGCACGCGCTGAAGGTAATCACAGGCGCCGGTGAGATCGGGGCTTGTTTGCAGGCGGGCAACGTCAGCAGGCAGGACAGTATCAGCCCATGCGCGAGATTCGGGCGTTTCATTCAGGATTCTCCGGGTTGCGGCTTCGATGCGCGCCTGCGCCGTGCTGATCTGCGTGCGCGTTGTGTCGAGCCGCCGTTGTAGTTCGGCGTTTGACTGCGCGCTTGCGGCGAGTCGCGCAATCGTCTGATCGCGCGCCGTCACCTGATCGCGCGCAGCGCGTGCGGCCTGCTGTGCGGCCGCAACGTCCGCATGGAGCGATTGGATATAGCGAACGCCGCCCCATGCGGCGAGCGCAGCCGCGCCGATCGCCAGCAGCTTCGCGACGAGCGGATTCATGCGCCCACCGTGTACGACGCCGATTCGCCACTGAAATGAGCGGTCAGCACCTGCCGACGGGGCTTCACGCCGTCGGCCGCGAGGCCGATATGCACCCACCGGCCGCCCTCGTGAATGAGCTGATCGAACGCGAGATTCGACGCCGCCAGCTTGCGCACGACGTCAAGCGGTGCGCCGAACTTCGGGCAAACGAAATCGGCCGCGATCCCGGCAAGGTGCGCGCTATTGGCGACGCCGCCCACCGCGCGATTCAGTGCCGGGCAGCGATAGCCCGAAGTGATCTGCATCGGCTTGCCGCCGAGCAGCACGCGGGCCTGTTCCAGCGTCTGCGCCAGACGCCGCAGGTTTTCGACTGTCGCGGCCGACGGCGAGTTGTCGATATGCCGCGTGCGCGCTACGTCGCTCGCGGTCAGTTCTTCGAGTGTGAAATGGTCCGTCAACTGCATAGTGCCTCCCTGATTGCCTGCATGCGGAGCGCGCCTTATCTGCCCGCGTCTGCCCCGCGATCCACTTCGCGCAACGCGCGATCGAGCGCCCGATCGAGCACCCGCGAACCGCCGTACCCGGCGAGCGTGATAACGCCCGCCTCAAGCACCGCTTGAAAATTCATCCATTCGGACGCGAAGAACGCCAGCAGCCCGGCCACGAGCGACACCACCAGATCCTTGGCGATTTCCAGCCCGATCGAGCGAACCGGCGCCACGTCGGCCGCAAGCTTCTGCAACGTGCTCGCGAGGCCGCCAATGAACGACAGGAACAGGCACAGCGTCACGGCCGCGAGCGGGATGCTCGACAGATCGTCGCCGAACGTGACCGTTGCCGCCCACGCGGACGGCGGCCACACCACCGCCAGCCAGACCCACCGATACCGAATCAGGTTTTGCACGCAGCCCTCCGATGACGTTTTTCGAATTGATCGTGGAACGCCAGCACCAGACTGGTAACGGCCATTCCGACATACAGCAGATAAGCACCCCACGCGTCGCCGAGGATTGGCGCAAACACGAAGGGCGGCACGAGATAGCAGAACGCCGCGCCCACGTAGAGCCCGTGGCGGTGCCGCACGAGCCATACGCACGCGCAACGTTGCGGCAGGACGCCGTTCAGCAGCACATCGGCGACCTGCACCATTGCAATTCCGATCATGGCGAGCGTCAGGATTGCGCCTGGCAAACCCTCCCGCCGCATCATCATGTCCGCGAGCGCGTACGGTGCCGACACGCTGCGCGTGACGACCACTAGCGCGAGCACCGCATACAGCGCGCGGAACGCGACAGCGCGCGCGCCGTGATCGTGAAAACCGGGGTCTTTTCGCATACGAACCTCAATCGAATAGCTGAACCAGCGGCGCCGTTCCCGCGATCCCCGTCGGGTCCGGCATTTCGACCTCGAACCCGAGCGGAAGAAACAGGCCGATATCGGCCAAGCCCGGGTTCGCCTCTAACACCGCCTCGACCACGCCATCGGTGCGGCCGTACCAACGCCAGCAGAGCGCGTCGACGGTTTCGTTTTGTTGTGCGCGTGCCTTCATCAGATCAGGTCCACCGTGACGCGTCGGCGGCGCATGATGTCCGAGACGGCCCAATACGCGTCACGCCGCGCGTCTTCCGGCAGGCAATCCAGCGCCTCCGCTCGGCGCGCACCACTGGCCGACGTGTCGTAACCGCGATAGCGCTCAACCAGCCACGCGAGCGCCCATGCGCACACGGCCCGGCGAAAGCGCGACACCTGCACATTCACGCCGTCCACCTCGCCGCTCAGGGTTGCCGCCAGATCGGCCGCACCTTCGCGTTCACGATCCGCGCGCCACTCGGCGAGCACGTCGCGGGTATGCGCGATGCCCTCGACCAACGCATCGCGAAATCGCGAATCGGTGATCGTGCCGTCTTGCAGGCGCATCACCTCACGGGCGACGCGCAGATCGATTTCCGGAAACCATCCGTCGCCCGGGATGATCGGGGCGACAGCAGGATCGGCCGGTTTCGGTGCGGTCGCGGCCGGAACGGGCGCGGTAGAGACGAAATCATTCATCGCGGCACCGTTCAGGGTGGCGGTGGACGCGTGCCGCTTGGCAAGGCGCGATGCCTGCCGCCCGGCACGCGTGCCGCCACGTCGCGAGGGACGCGTTACGCATCCGTGCCCTCACCATCGGGGCCGGGTGCAGGTTCTTTGCCGGACAGCAGCGTTTCGAGCCGCGCGATATCGCGCTTCACGCCGATCTTGTCGTTCAGCTCGAACGCGCGGCGAAACGCGGCAAGCGCGGAATCCGGGTCGATCGCAGTCAGCGCCACGCCGTACGCCTTGAACAGCTTCGCGCGGATCTGATCGACCATATCGAAAGGCGCGGTCAGATCGATCACTTCGGCCAGCAGGTCCGACGGCACGTCAGCCGTGTCGGCGAACCCTTCCGCCACCGTCGCCGGTAGCGTGCGGTCGAAATGTGCGGGCATGGTCAACCCGTGGCGGATCGCGTATCGGGCAATATCCATCGCCTCGCCCATGTCGCCGGCGTCGAGCCGCCACAGCATGATCGTTGTCACCACGTCATCCTGACCGCCTGCGTCGCGTTCCAGCACTTCGCTGATGTACGGCACATAGTCGGGCAGGATTTCGCGCTTGATTTCGACCTTCCGCTCGACGGATTGCGTTTCCTTCAATCGCCGCTGATCCGTCGCGAGCTTCGCGCGCATCATTTCGTACGCCCTGTCCTGCCCGCGTTGCGTGCTCGCCGCGACCTCGCCGCGCGTGTCGCCGGGTTCGGCGACGAACGCGGCCGACGCGGCGACGCGCATCAAATGCCGAGTGATCGGGGTATGTCGCGTCATCGCCGCACCTTACTGACCGCCCACGGGTGCAGGCGCACCCGCGAACTCGACGTTCTCGATCAGGCAACCGGCGCCGAAATCCTCGACCACATACGCTTCGTTGCTCGATTCGAAGAACTCGACTTGATCGCGCTTCGGGTTGTCGATCACGGCGCGTCGACGGCCGCTGATTTGCCAGTAGATCGACAGGTTTTTCGGGATGGTGATGAACAGCTTGCCGCGCGGCATGAAAGGCACCTGCATAGCTCGCAGATTGCCGATGCGCTTCTGGCTGATGACCAGTCCGGCCGCGAGCGATTCGGTCGGCGGGTTGTCGCGATCGAGAATCGGGAAATACTTGTCCAGGAGCGTATCGCGGCCGCACAGCACGACCAGTTCCGGACTTTCCGCATACCACGGCTCGATCAGTGAATTCGTCGCCTCGTACACGAGCGCGTCGAGGTTCTTGTAATCGCCATCGGCGCCGCCGATCACCAGCTTGCCCGAGCCCTTCTTTCCTTCGCTGATCACACGATCCTTGCCCTGATCGCGGTACTTCTGCAGCCAGCCCTTGTTCACGTCTTCGAGATTCGGGTTCTTCGTGCGATCGGACGTTGCGGCCCGGCCAACACCATTGAAGCCGATACGAATCCGGTCGAGCGCTTGTTGCTGCGCGTTCACGTCTCGCACCATCGTCTGGAAATTCGGGAACTGCGCCCACGCGTCGAGCTTGCTGTACTTCAAATGCGTGTCGAAATTCGTCTGCGTGCAGACATACGCGTTCGGGTCCATGTCGGTCAGATCGACAGTGGTTCGATCCGTCTTCGAGGTGTCCGTCGTGCTCGCAATCGGCGCGCCGATCAGCAGACCGAGTTTTTCGCCCATCTGTTCGGTGACGCCCTGTACGTTGATGCTTTGCAGGAACGCCGCCGATTCTTGAATACGCTTTTCGAGCGTTTGTTGGACGCTCGGCGCGACCGCGAATTTTTCCGCAACGCTCGCGACGCCGTTCAGCTTCGCGATGTTGTCCATGTAGCGCGTCAGCGCGCGCCGGGTAATCGGGTTCATGTGTTCTCCGGTGATTCGATGTGTGGTGAGTGAGCCCGGCCGCCGTCAGCAGTCAGTCGCTTCCCAATCAGCGCCGCCCTTGGCGCTCGGTCGCGCGCCCGAGCCCGGTTCGCTTTCGAGTTGCTTGCTCAGAGTGTTGAACGCTTCGCGGTCTTTCTCGCGGTCGGCCTTCAACGCCGCGATATCGCGTGTCAGACCATCGATCACGACCTGTTGCGACGCACTGTGGAACGACAGCCGCGTGATCAGGTCGGCGTTCGTCGAATCGCCTTGCGCAAACTCGCCTGCCTTCGCGGCGCCGCCCTTCGATGCGTCGGCGGCCGGTGCCGGGGACTTCGGCGAGAAGCCGAACATTTCGGCGAACTTCGCCACCACGGCCGACGCAATCGACGTAGACGACGCGGCAGGATCAACGGGTTCGTCGCCGATGAGCGATGCCGCGTCGACCTCGACACCAATCGAAAACAGATTCTCCGGTGCCCCCTTGCGGGACTTGAAGTGGTCCGGGTGTTGCCGCGAGAACGTGAGGATTTCGGTTCCGAGACTTGCGGGACTGTCCGTCACGCCGATGCCGAACAGGTATGCCTTGCCCGTCTTTGCGAAATCCGGCGCAATCTCGACGCTCGTATAGACCTTCTGGCGAGCCTTCACCATTGCCTTGAGATCGTCCGTCGGATCGATCTGTGCGAACAGCGCAAGCTTGCCGTCCTCGACCTCGCGTGCCTCGACGGCCCGGACGTCGCCATACGCGCGGAACGGACCATCCGGCATGGTTCCCCGGTAGTGTTCGAGGAATACGCGCGCGCCGTACTTCGCCGGGTCGTACGTGCTCGCCATTTCCTCGATCTGTTGTCGCGTGATGTCGCGACCGTCTGTCGTCGCGCCCTCCGTTGCCACCCGCACAAACTTCATTGTGTTTTCTCCCTGTTGATTCCTGTCCGCTTATCGAGCGTGAACACCATCGTGCGTGAGCACCGCCAACGCTTCAATGCACGCTCCCGTGTGACAGGCCGGGTACAGATTCGGACGGTCGATTTCACGCTCGCGCGCGCGATACGCTCGACGCATGGTCAAACCTGCAAACCCCTTCGCCGATTTCCCGGAATCGAACGATGTATCCGCAACGAACGTGACGAGCTTCGCCACGCGCCGCGTCGCGCGTGATCTGTTTTGGAGCGGATGGAAAGTTGCCGCCATCGCCGAGTACGTCGGCGAGCCGCGGTCAACGGTGGAGACGTGGAAACAGCGCGAGGGATGGGACAAGGCAACGTCAACCGACAAGGTTATCGATGCGCTCGTGCAGCGACAGCGCGTGTTGATCGCGAAGGAAAACAAGGACGGGAAGGACTTCAAAGAACTGGATTTGCTCGGCCGAGAAATGGAGCGCCAGCAGCGCATACAGGTGCGCGCCGAGCGGGCCGAAGGTAGCGGGAGCGAGAGCGGCCCGGCGAACGAAGGCAAGACGAGCGCATCGTCGCGATCGTCGTCGCGCAAATCGAATCGCAACGTCATCACGGCCGAGCAGGAACAGCGTCTGAAGGACGCGATGCGCGAACAACTGATCGGCCACCAAAACACGTGGTTCGAGAATCGACACCTGCGCCGCCGCAACATCCTGAAGTCACGACAGATCGGAGCCACGTTCTATTTCGCGCACGAGGCGCTCGTGCGCGCGCTGGAAACCGGCACGAATCAGATTTTTCTGTCGGCGAGCCGCGCACAGGCGCACGTGTTCCGCTCGTATATCCAGAAATTCGCGTGGAACGCTGCGCAGGTTGAGCTAACCGGCGATCCGATGCGTTTGTCGAACGGTGCGGAGTTGATCTTTCTCGGCACCAGTTCACGCACGGCCCAAAGCTACAACGGCGACCTGTATTTCGATGAGTATTTCTGGGTCAGCAACTTTGCGACGCTCAACAAGGTCGCGATGGGGATGGCGACGCATTCGCATTTGCGGATGACGCACTTCTCAACGCCGTCCACGACGACGCATGAAGCCTATCCCTTCTGGACTGGCGCGCACTTCAATCGCGACCGGGCCGACGACGAGCGCGTCGAGATCGACATTTCCCACACGTCGCTTGCACCCGGCCGCCAGTGCGGCGACGGGCAATGGAGGCAGATCGTCACCGCCGAGGATGCGGTCGCGGCCGGGTTCACGAAACTGGATCTGGAGGACTTGCGCTCAACGAACAGCCCCGCCGATTTCGAAAACCTGTACATGTGCCAGTTCGTGGACGACACCAGTTCGGTGTTCGCGTTCCGGCTCGTACAGGCGTGCATGGTCGATTCATGGGACGTGTGGACGGACGTAAAGCCATTGCTCGATCGGCCGTTCGGCTGGAAACCGGTATGGATCGGCTACGACCCTGCCCTCACTGGCGATTCGGCCGGGTGCGTTGTCATCGCCCCGCCCGAGCAGCCGAACGGAAAATTCCGCGTGCTCGAACGGCATCGTTGGAAGGGCATCGACTTCGAAACGCAGGCCGAGAAAATCCGCGAACTGACGCAGCGCTACCACGTGACCTATATCGCGATCGATACGACCGGCATCGGCCACGGTGTGCACCAGCTTGTGCGTCAGTTCTTCCCGCGCGTCGTCCCGATCCAGTATTCGCCCGAAGTGAAAAACCGCCTTGTCCTGAAAGGCATGTCGGTGATCGGGAAAAAGCGCCTGGAATTCGACGCGGGTATGACCGACCTCGCGCAATCGTTCCTGTCCATCCGCCGAGCCATGACGCCGAGCGGCACAAAGATGACCTACACCGCCGCGCGTAACGAAGAAATCGGCCACGCTGACCTCGCATGGGCCTGCCTTCACGCGCTCGATAACGAACCCCTCGAAGGTGCCAGCCGCGCGCGCAGCACCGTGGAGATTTACTGATGAGTACCGCCCTCGTTCCGACCACCGACGCGCGCGACGTTGCAACGCGCGCGCCGCTGTCATCAATCGAAGCTTTCACGTTCGGCGATGCAGTCGCCGCGATCGACGGCGCCGACATTCTCGACTACGCCGAACTGTGGGCGATCGAGGACTATTTCGAGCCACCGATCAGCCGTGCCGGGCTCGCGAAATCGCTTCGCGCAGGCACGCATCACGCGTCCGCGCTGTACTTCAAACGGAACGTGCTCGCCTCGACGTTCATCGAGCATCCGAAGTTTTCGCGCGATGCGTTCCGCCGCCTCGCGCTCGATTTTCTGGTTTTCGGCGACGCCTACCTCGAACGCGAGCGCAACCGCGTCGGTGGAGCGCTCCGATATCGCCCTTCCCCTGCGAAATACACCCGGCGAAAGACGGATCTGGTCAATTTCGTGTTCATCGACGGCTTTCTCAACCGGCACCAGTTCGACACCGGTTCGATTTTCCAGTTGATGGAGCCGGACGTGAATCAGGAGGTGTACGGGATGCCCGAATACATCGCATCGCTGCAATCCGCGTGGCTCAACGAGTCGGCCACCCTGTTCCGACGCCGCTACTACGCCAATGGCTCGCACGCCGGGTTCATCCTGTACCTCAACGACCCGAACATGGACCCCGACGACGTGGACGCGATCCGGAAGGCGTTGCGCGACTCGAAAGGCATCGGCAATTTCCGGAACCTGTTTCTGCATTCGGCCGCGCGAAACAGCGGCGGCGAAAAAGGCGCAGTGCAACTGATCCCGATTTCAGAGGTTGCAGCGAAAGACCAGTTTTTCGATATCAAGAACGTGACGCGCGACGACACGCTCGCGGCCCATCGCGTTCCGCCGCAGTTGCTTGGGATCGTCCCGAGCAACACGGGCGGGTTCGGCGCCGCCGACACCGCCGCGCGCGTGTTCGGGCGGAACGAAATCCTGCCGCTGCAACAGCAATTCCTCAAAATCAACGAGTGGGCGGGCGAGGAAATCGTACGATTCACGGATTACGTGGTGCCGGCAGCGGCAGGCGTTGCAGTTCCAACGTAACTCCATTCGAACCGAGCGTCTATTTGCCCTTTTGACGTTGCGCCACCTTCTTTGCCATCTCGTTTGAGCGCGGCCCAGGTGAAAAGCCGGATTTTGTGCCCTTCCGAACCTCTGTTGCATCCGGGAACGCACCAACCATCAAATTGGTTGCCTCCTCGACTGTTTCTGCTGCGATATTCAAGAAGCGAGTCAGGTAGCTTCGATCGGTAAGGTTTTCAAGTCCGGTTCCTCGACCATTCGGCTCCATTCGATAGAATGAGAAAGTCAATACATGTGTATTTTGGGAAAGAAGATCCCAGATAACTGCGAAGGTCTTGGCGTCGATACCCAATTTGTTGAGTCGCTCGTCTCGCGAATCGATCATCAAGTATTCGCCTGCGAGAAATTTTTTCTTCTTGGCTTCCGGCATCAACTGAAAATATGCATTTTTCGCTAGGCGTTCGCGAATTTCGTCTGCCTGTGCGCTTAAGGCCGATACTTCAGTTTCATTTTCCAAATTTTTGAATAACTTTACTCGCCTCATGCAATCATTCAGATGCATGATATTTATTTTTGCCGACCACTCAACATCAGATACCGGAGTCTCAATGATGTATGCGAAATACAAATACCCCTCCAAAATCGCTCTGACGTGCGGGGCGGCACAAGAAAAATCCCAATCCTCATGATCGCTTCTCACCCATCGCGTAAGAGGGACGGCCCGAATCAAGGCAATTCCGTGCGCGCAGAGACGTGCGAACAGTTTCGTCCCATAGCCAAGGTGTGCGGCAACAAATCTCGCCGATGTAGCTTGACTTACCGCTATCGCTTCACAGATCGCTGCGTCAAACCGGTTTAATGCCGCTACATAGTCTGCTCTTGTGGCTTCCGGGTGATCCGTGTTGTTTGTGCTCGGTCGAGGGATTGCATTTTCGATGGAGGATTCGGCACCGGCAGCGGCGGTCGCATGTTCTTGTGTGCTCACTTAGTGGACCTCGCAAGTTTTAGAGGAAATTGTCGGTTGGTAACTGCACCAGTCAATCGGCCATATTAACGCCTTCCGTATCTGGAATTGAGCCACCCTGACCACGCGTCTAGCGAATCGCTCGCTGCGTCTGGTTGCGTCTCGGAAAATGCGCCGAAAATCGCCGGAACCCGCCCCGCATGGGCTTGCGCCGGGCCGGGGTTTTGCGTCTGAAATTGCCCTTTTTTTGCAGCGGGCAGGCGCGGAGGGGACTGCGCTATCCGGGCGCCGCGACGCGGGCCACCCCACCCCCTCGCACCGTGCGGCAGGCGCCCCGCCGAGCCGCGTCCGGCCCGCCACTGGCACGCCGACGACCCGGCCGAGGGGTCGGGACGCATTAAGCGCCGAACCGCTCAGAAGCCCGGAAATCGCGCCGAGCGCGGGGCGCCGGCTTCAGGCCGTGATATCACTTTTTGATTGCACGTTGATATCACTTTCTGATATCATCTAGGCATGAAATCGAAACACGCCCGCACCCTCGCCGCGATCTTCACCAAGCCCACATTGGGCGGGATCGTGTTTTCCGATATTGAATCGCTCGTCGCCGCACTCGGCGGCGAAATCCACGAAGGCGCCGGGTCGCGCATCGCCTTCGAACTGAACGGCACGCGCCGCTATCATCACCGCCCGCACCCGGGCAAAGAGGCGAAGCGGTATCAGGTGGAGGATCTGCGCGACTGGTTTATCGAAATGGGAATCAAGCCATGAACAACGCCATGTCTTACAAGGGGTATTTCGCCCGGATCGATTTCGACGGGCGCGATAACATTTTCGTCGGCCACGTGCTCGGCGTGGACGACAAGATCAGTTTCCACGGCGAGACGGTGGACGAACTGTCGCGAGACTTTCATGCGGCCGTCGATCACTACCTTGACGACTGCAAGCGCGCGGGGCGCGAGCCGCAAAAGCCCGCGTCCGGCAAGTTGATGCTGCGCATTGATCCGGCCGTGCATGCGCGCGTCGGCATCGCCGCCGCCCTGTCGGACGAAAGCATCAACCAATGGTCGGAGGAAGTTTTGGGGCGTGCGGCCCGTGAAGTTTTGGAACGCGCCGGTTACGCGAGCGACGAGCGCGCCCCGGCGCAGACTGCCTGAACGTTAGATGGTACCCGCGACGGGCGATTCGGCGGCCGCCGCTCGCTCGAGAGCCGTAATGCGCTCATGTTGAGCGAGCAGCAACGCCGCGAGCGCGATGAACGCCCCACCGTAGCCGTTACCAAAGCCGGTATGCGTCGCGCTGTACCGCTGTTCGAGCCGGTGTCGGTCGCCGTTTTCCATCACAATGGTAAGCCCCTTACTGGCGCAGTCGAATTCCACCATCTTGATATCGCCGCGCTGTTCCTGCATGGCAAAGACGGGATAGGTCATGGCGTCTTGCATCACTCCCCCTGAAATCGCACATGCGGCGTTGCCGCTTCAACAGGTGCCCGCTTAGAAACGGCAGCGCGAGACATTGCTTCACGAGCACGCGCACGCGTGTCCGCATGCTCGTCCGGGTCGCTCGCTACCGATTCCGCAAAATCCCACAGCGGATCAATCGCAACATCAGGCGCCTGCACTGAGAGACGCACGACGCTGTACACCAGGGGCAGTATGTTGCGGTTACGGTGTTCCGCCCGCGCGTCGACGGCCCACGAGCGCGCCTCATCTTCGTCATAGGCAAGATGCACGAGCGCGCGGCCGTCGGTCACCCCCCATGCGGTCGACGATACCGCGCTCGGCGGCGTCCACGCGCGCGCGGCGCACTCCATCCACACGGCCCACCCGATGCCGCGCCAGCCGCTGCTATCTCCAGCGTGGAACCACACACCCGATGCCCAATATTGAGCGAAGCGCGGTTCCTCAGCGTCAGCCAATGCCCGCAGATCGGCGGCGGTCATCGCCGCGAGCGCCGTCATTTCGTGCCTCGCTCACGTGCGTTCACGATCGCCGCGCGCAGGTCGGCCCCCTCGCCGGACACCGGCTTTTCCAGCAGATCGAGCATGCCGACCCGGAACACCGGCTGTTCACCCGCCACGTGCATTTTGCTGATCGCGACGTTGCCTTGCGCCTGAAGCCAGTCGAGCAGATCAGCATCGTTTGACCTGGCTGTTTGTTTCTGGCCGCCGACCGCTTTCAACGCCTTGGGCGTGACCTTCGTCTTACCGGCCGCCGTCGCAACCTCTTTCGCCGCTTGCAGGTGAGCAACCGCATTCGCGCCCTGTTCCTTCATGACCTTGACCGCGCTCGTCGCCGAGACTGCCCCCGACGTGACCATTTCCTTGATCGGCTTCGGCGCGGCCACGAGCGTGAGCGCGTTTCGAATCGAGGCGACGTTGCGCGTCAAGCGTCGCGCGATTTCCTTCTCATCGATTCCGCGGCCGATCAGGCGTTTGATCACCATCGCCTCGCCGAGCAGCGTCAGGCGGCGGCCAGAGTTATCGAGAATCAGGCCGAAAATCCGATCTTCTTCGGTGGTGCCGCGCACCTCGTTGATCACCGGCACCGCTTCGATGCCTGCGCCCTCGCGATTCGCGAGCAACACGGCATCCCACCGCGTATGACCGTCGGATACGTACAGATAGCCGTCGGCCGCTGCCGCGACCTTGATCGGCTTGTGACGAAAGAAGCCGTTCGCCTTGATCGAATCCGCGATTTCCCGAACGGCCGTCGGGTACTCCGGGTCAGCTTCGCGCGCTTCATTGAACTCGGGCCGGACGCGGATCGCGTCGAGCGAAACCATGTAGACGTCGGCCGTGCCCTGCCGGAACGGCTTCACGATCTCTTTCACGTTGCCCGGCACCAGTTCCATTTCGGCCTGTACGTTCGTTGCAGCATTCATCGTTCATCCCCTTTCAAGTACCCCGGCGACGGAATGTCGCCATCATCAGAAACCGACCCGCCGTCTGGCGAGTCATCAAAAAGCGAAAGCGACCCCCGACGCTCGGCACGGCGCACCGGCTGTTCAGCGGGCGTCATCGTGAGCGCCGTTCGGTACGTGTGACCGCACAGCACGTTGTCGCACTGGAAATCCACGTTCCAACATAGTTCCGACGTGCGCAGCATCGCGCGCGCTATGCCGCGCGCCCCGCAATGCGGACAAGGCATCGTCCACCGCATGTCACAGCCCGATCCGCTTCGACGTGCGGGAATTGACCGTGCCGAGCAGCGGGCCTGCACGGACGATCGGAATATCGAGCCCGTCACGTGGCGCGGCCGACGGCGAAAGCGAATACAGGATTTCGACCGACGCGGGCGCGCGGAACCCGCAATCCGGGCACCAGAAATACAAGCGGCGCATCGTGTCGCTCATCGGCTCAGAATGACGCGCCTCGATCTTCCCGTCGCAGGCGGGACACTGGATCGACATGTCGTGCGGATCGCGATAGCTGGCGTTCATACGGCTCCCGAATGGTTGGGTTGCAGGTTCAGCGTGGCGTCGGCCTGTTCGTAGTCGGCCAGCCAGTCGGATACGTCGTGCGCAACGCACGCGCGTGCGCCTTCGCGGCGTGTGCGGCCCGGATCTGCGGGCGAATCGATGCAGAAGGACTCTGCGTATTCGAGCCATGCGTCGACGGTCGCCTCTGGCGCCTCGACCCGCTCGGGCTCCTGCGTACAGTTATTGACACCAGTCCAAGGGCGGGCGGCTGCGCCGCCGCGCCGAACCACCCGCCACACGTGACGCGTCGACGGCACAAAAATCTCCGTTTCGCGGGTGTACGAGCAAAGCCCATCAACGATGCTCGCGACGCCGATAGCCTCGACACCGTGCGGCACGCGCACCGGCGCGATGCCATATCGGCCTTCGCGGTGCTCGATCGTGTGGCGGATATAGACCATGCGGGCTTCGCCCGCGATACCGCCCATCGCGCGCGAGTACGCGGCCCAATCGGCGGGTTTGTCGTCGCGCTTCTGCGCTGCCGTCCACGCGGCAACGATGCGCGCCGATTCTTCGATCGCGGGCAAATCGTCCTCTTTGACGCGGCGCAGCTCACGCCACACACCGACCGGCGCACCGCCGAACTGTTGGAACTGTCTGATGCCCCACAACGCGGCCCATGTCTCAACGCGAGCCGACGGCGTGATTTCGTCGTCGTCCCAAAAATCCGACTGCACCACGTAGCCTTCAGTCGTCTTGTGGTCGCCGACCGCGTGACCGTCGATGTTCTTGGAAATGTATTTGGCGATGTATCCGACCGCCGAGCCTTTCGCCTTGTCGATCAGTTCGAAGCGCACGCGATGCTCGCGCGCACCCGGTTCGTTGCCAGAATCGCGCAGCCCGTGTTTGCGCATGACTTCGCAGAACCGCTTGATGTCGTTCGAGAACACCAGACCGTGCCAATGCGGCGAGCCGTCGTGATGCGGCTCCGCAACGCGCATGCCAAAGTAGGTCACGCCCTCGCGGCTCAACTCGGCGCGGATGCGTTGCCACACCTTACGCAAATACGCTTGCCCGTCGCGGGGGGTGACGCCCGCATAGTGCGGGTTCGGCTTGAACCAGCTACCGGTCTGCTTGACCGCGTGGAACCGGCTCGGGCAAGTCAGCGTGAACATGACGCCGCGATACCGCGCACCGTCGGCCAGTTCTTCCAGTCCACGCAAGCGCGTGAACAGTTCGCCGCGCTTCAATGCCTTGTTCGAAATGCCCTTCGACGCCAGTTCGGCGAGCGTGAAGCGCTGCCCGTCCTCGTTCTCCATCGTCACCGCTTCGAGCGTGCGCGCGTTGCGCCGGTTCTGCGCGATGCGTCGCCGAACGGCTTCATCGCTCGCGTACGGTTCCGCTTTCAGGTGGACGAAGTGCAGGCGAATGTTCGAGTGTTCCAGGCTCCGAATGTGCATCTTCCGCAACTGGCGACGCCACCACAGTTCGCACTTCACGCGCGCGACCTGATCGGCCGGGTGCTCGAAATTCGGCATCTCGACGTTGTATGCGCCGCACGTCGCGCGCGCGACGACGATCGCATCGGCCAGTTCCAGCCCGTACGCGCGCATCGTCACATCGGACGCGATGCGGCGGGCCTTCATGCAAATTTCATGATCGGTCGCATCAGGCGACACCGGCATGCCGTCTGGCGCATGATCTTCGAGAAAGTCACGCAGCGAGTTAGCGGCGGCGGCCAGATCGAACATGTGCGACGCGTCGAACCCGGTTCGCCGACGATATGCTCGTGCGCTTTCGCGCCCGGCTTCGCGCGCTTGTTCGAGCGCGCGGCGCATCCACTTCACGGGAAGGCGCTTTTTTGCCTTGTTCGCTTCGGCGAGTGCCGGAACGCTGCTTGCCGCGTCGTGCGCGTAAATCCACATTACTGCTTACTCCAGGCACTCGCGCGCAGCGAGGATGAATTGCGTTGCCGCTTCGGCGTTGATCGCGTTGCCGTAGGCGCGCAGTCGTCCCACTCGCGAGGGAGCCCCATCAACCAGCGGGAATGTGCCGGGTTCAACCGGCCGCCACCGTCCATCCCGGCAGAGGAGCCAGTCAGCATCGCGCCAGAGACCGTTAGTCGGGCCGGCTGCGGCGCAATCTCCGGCAGTTCGATTCCGTGCCCCTTGATCGGCTTCCCGCAGAGCGCTTCCGTCTTGCGTGAGAAGTCGTTGTTCCCTGCCATGCTGTTGCCGTTCTGCGCAGGAGTTCCCGCCATCGGCGTCGGCCAACCGGACAGCCAGTGGTGCGCCGCAGCGTCCAAGCGCATGCCCTTCTTGCCGCCGCCGCGCTCCGAATACGGCTTCGAAGGCGCCCCCTTGAAATCGGTGCTGGTGGGCGTAGGCCAGCCAGAACATTCGGTCACGGATGTGCGGGGAGCCGACGCCCGCAGACGGAAACGGGACACACCCGAAGGCGATGTCCAGCGCTTCCATGTCCGCGTGTACAAGGTCGATCCAAGGCTCGACAGCCGAGCTTGCAACCTGCTCTCCAAAGATGATTGCAGGTCGGCACTCGCCGATGAGCCAGTGCCACGCAGGCCACAAGTGCCGCTCGTCATCAAACCCAGCTCCCTTGCCTGCCTGGGAGAAAGGTTGGCACGGACAGGAACCGGTCCAAACAGGTCGATCGTCGGGCCATCCGGCACGGCGAAGGGCGTACGACCAGACACCGATTCCTGCGAAGAAATGGCACTGCTCGTATCCTCTAAGGTCATCAGGTCGGACATCCTCAATGCTCCGTTCATCGACGTCACCAGGGGCGATGTGCCCGGCGGCGATCAGGTTGCGCAGCCACTGCGCTGCGTATGGTTCGTGCTCGTTGTAATACGCCGTCATTCGCGGTGCCTCACGCCCGATGCGTCGACTTGATCGGCCACGCCGGTTCCGCACCTTCGTCGGGGTGCGCGCCGCACCACGCAAGCACGCCAACGATCGTGATCAGCCAAATGGCCCACAGCGGCATCGGCTTTTTCTCGTGCGTTCGTTTCATCGTGTGAATCTCCAGTGATCAACGGAAGAGAAAGCGTCGTTTCGACAGGTCGCGCAGTAGCGGACGGAGAACGCGCATTGCGTCGGCTTCTGCTTCGTCGGATTGCGCGGTGCGCGGCGGGCTCGACAGACTCGGCGCGGCGGCCAGCGCTCCGGCGCCGATGCCGAAATCGGCCAAATCCTCGATCAGCAGTTCGCGCGTCGAAACCGGGGTGTCGTCGCGGACCTGATCCATGTCAAGTCCGTGTGGCGGCCGCTGCAAAGAGCGGCATTTCGTCCGCATCCTCGCCGACGCATGCCGACGTGCGCGGGTCAATGCCAGCCGCAAGGCATGCCGAAGGCGAAACCCAAATCACTTCTTCGCGCGGGACGGTGCCCGCCTGCCCGTTCGCACGCGTCTTTCGGGTGAAGCGCGCCCAACCAGCCAATGCGCGCTCATACATTCCCGACGCGTAGCCGCTGACGACTGCCATACCGCGCAGGTTCGCAAGCATCGCCAGCAGATCGGCGTGTTCGAAGGGGGACATTTCGCATCGGTAGTCGCGCCCAAGGCCACGCGACACGCTGTTGCGTACTTCCGGCAGATACGGCGGATCGACGTAGAACAGGACACCCGGCGCGTCGTACTTCGCGATCAACTCAACGGCGGGCATATGCTCGATCATGGTTCCGCGCAGGCGGGCGCCGACTGCCGCGAGGCGCGCCGGGTACCGCAACCACTGGCCCGGCCCATCAGACCAAACGTCGGCGGCGAAGCCGATCGGCGAATGCAGCGGGCGCGTCGAGCCAGTCGCGCCGAAACCCATCTGCGCACGAATGCACAAGCGGCGCGCGCGCTCGATTGGCTCGTCTGCAACCTGCCACGCTGCCTCGAACTCGGCCCGAGCGTATGGCGTCGCATTCAATGCATCGATCAAATGCGCCCGCAGCGCGTCATCACGCACCACACGGAACAGGTTCACGATTTCGCCGTCCAGATCGTTGTAAATCTCGATACGGCTTCGCGGCTTTTGCAGAAGAACGGCGGCCGAGCCACCGAACGGTTCGACGTAGATTTCGTGCGGCGGCAGGTGCGAGAGCACCCACGGCGCGACGCGAAACTTGCTGCCGAAGTAGCTGATCAGGGGAGCCGTTACGGTCACGCAGCCTCCGCGTAGATCGTTCGACGGCTTTCACGCGCTGCGCGCAGCGCGTCATCGCGCGACATGCAGCATGCCGGGGCGGCGCCGCGTTCCTCGTACCAGTGAAATTCCGAGCCGCGCACCGCGAAGTAGCCGCCCCTCGATCCGCGCTCGTAGTAGGGTCCGCTTTCAACGATACCGGGCTCGACCTGGCGCGGTGCCACTGCTTGAATCTCCGCGAGCGTCATACCGACCTCACGATCGCGAAAGCACGCTCGACGTTGCGCAGCGTCATCGCCTGACGGTCTGCCTCGTCAGTTGCGCGACGACGTGCCATTTGCTCCGCGTTGCTCGCGCGAATCACCCGCCGAATAGCGAGCGTTTCCGCGTCACGATGATTAGGAATGCTATAGACAGTTGCCATTTACTCACCCGCAGTTGGTGTTCGCACTATCAGGAAAATCGGCTTCCGGCGCGGGCTATACTTACGCCCCGCATATCGGCAACCGCACCGCAAGGACAGAGGGCAGACATGAACAGAAAAGTTTCTTCCAACACCCCGGCAACAATTGGCGACGTGCAGCAATACACCAATGCCGGTCTATTCATGACTGGTCAAGTCATCAGCCGTGTTCTACCGGTCTTTCTCCGCAACCCCGTGACCGATCAGGCCAGCCTCGATCAATTGATCGAGGCGCTCAAGGCAGTCGGCAACGAGCTTGCGAAGGAGTCGCCGATGTTCAGTGTTCAGATAATGGACGGCGTCATTGGGGAACTGCTCGACAACCCGCACAAGGTCTTCCCCGACGTAACCTGACTGCAACAACAGCAACGCTGCCTCGAAATCACGCACCCTGTCGCGGCGTGTACGTATCCGCCGCACCCACCCCCGGCCCGCGTAATCGGGCGCGACTTGCGCCTGATCGGCCGCCCCATTGATACGCAGCAGATCGCGCAAATCGACTTCCACTGCGCGCCTAAGCAGCACGGCGCGCTCGATTTGCCGGAACTGCTGACCGAAAGAGACGTTGACGCCATCCTGCCGATTCGCAATCAGCAGCAGTTCGCGTTGATGCGCCGACAAGAGCGCGGCAACGTTGGCAATGATCCGATCGGCGCGCTCCAGTTCGGTCAACAGCGCGAGCCCGACGCCGGAAGCGATTGCCGTATGGCGCTCGTGAGCGCAAGTAACGCCCTCGCCGATCACACCATCCCGCTCGTTCGCGTTGCCCCACTCAATTTTCTGGTCGAACGTTGCGACGCCGAGCGCGTTGCGGATGATGACGTGTGCGGAGCTCAACTCGGCGCGCAGTTCGTTGACGATGGTTTTCATGCCACCCACCCTGCGCACGGAGCGCCGTTGAATTCAGTCCATTTGCGGACCAAAGCAATCATTGCATCCATCCACGCACGGAAATGCGGCGTGAGCGATTGGCGCATCGGCGCCGAAGGTGTAAGCGTTTGTTGCAGCGAAACGTGCATTTGACTTCCCCTATTCAACCCCTTGAACGGATGCAGCGAGAAACATCACCCCGGCGCCTGAGTAGCTAGCTCAAGACCGGCGGGGTTGAGAACCGGTGCCGGGGTGACGGGTCGGAGAATAGTCTCATCTAATGAAACGTGTCAATAGCTGATACGTATCATCTTCGGAGACTGTTGCATCTGTTGAAGCGTCGCAGTACCTTTGACGCCGGGTTGATTTGATTTGATAGGGGTTGTCTATGAAAACGACAGTCGATTGGCTCGACGCGGTGAAAGCCCGCCTCGACCTTCCCTCCGACTACGCCGCAGCGAAAGTGCTGGGCGTGACGCGTGGTGCGGTCAGCAAGTACCGCAACCAGCAATCAGTGTTCGATGAAAAAACGGCGATCCGCGTCGCGGAAATTCTGGGCGTCGATCCGTTCGAAGTGATCGCCGCTGCGCACGCCGAAAGCTCGCGCGACGATCGCACGAAGGCAATTTGGGTGCATGCTTTGGAAGTTTTTTCCAAGGGCCTTCAGGGTTTTCGGTGGCTGGCGCTACCCGCTAACGCTTGTGGGGCTTTGGTCCCACAGGTGTAACGCCAGCTTTAGTTAGCGACCCTTCTTCACGTTATGTAAAATTGAAAATCATCCTCGCTCGCCACCCCTTGATGCGCCGGTTTGCATAAATTTGTTCCTGGTGACGTCTGTCGTCTGGGCGAGTATCTCGAATGTTCGAGCGATCTTGTGGCGGCCGCAAGAACCCTTATAACCCTGCTGCAGCTAGCCACCACTCCGAAGGCTGGCACGGCAGCGTATATGCAATTTTTAGTGAGAAGCGGTTTCAAAAAAACGCAACACTGTATTCTCCGCGTCACACCCCCTACCCAATATCAGCAATGCATTCACTAATACGCTACACCCATACAGGATTACATAAATGGTTGCCCACCACGGACCGACGCAATCCGTTCCGTGGCACACCTGGGACAACCTGGAAAAAACGATCTATAACCGATTGCGCAATCTGGCTAGCCCGTGCGCGGCCATCCGAACGCCTCCCGGCTGTCATGCACCAAAGCCGCAATTCTTTCGCGGCTGCCGGGACGCAGGTCGGGAACAGTTTTGTCGAACACAAACGCGCCCAGAGCCAGCATTACCGCGCTCCCTATTCCGAGCCCCGGAATGGCGAAGTCGGCCAGTGGCACGGCAGCGGCGCCCACCTGTAGCGCGGTGAGCACTCGCGAGCGCGTACGGGACTTATCGACAATGTCGTTGAATTCGATCAGACATCGCAGCATTTCCGATCGTGCTTTCTCCGGGCCTACGTGATTCGCAATCAGCTTGCGCCGCCATTCGTGAAACTCCCGGCGGCTCTCGATAAAATCCTTTCTTTCAGCGAGCTTGACGGCACGTTCAAGAAGCACGCGACAACTGAGCCCGGATTCCTCGGGAACGACGAACTCCCAGCTGAACAACAGCGTTGCGCCCTCCGCGCCATCTGAAAAATCGCCAGTCGTTTCCAGCGGAGCGTCGGCCTGAAGCTGTCCGTACGATCCATAGCCGGCGACGATTTCAACGGTCGCCGCAGGATCGAGGTCGATGGATTTGATCCGGCGGTAGTACGCTTCATCCGCCTCGTCGCTCGCGCGATCCGCCAGCAGTACCCGTGTCGCATGCTTTGCGAAGCCATCCTTGGGCATCTGCCTGGTATTTCCGATGTCAAAGGCCGCATGTTCGTTTAGTAACGAACGCCCATAACGTTCGCGATATCGGTCTCTTAGTTCCTTATCCCACGAAATCGGGGTTACAAGGTCGCCTAACACTTCAACGGTTTCCATCGCATGCTTCGGATTCCAAATTTTTTCTCCCAATTCGTGAATGCCTGTTTCTCATCCAAGGCTGGAACTGGCACGATCAAATGATCGAATAGAAGTGCTTCCGCCACGAATGCTCTTTTCCGCAAATGGTCGTCGACGGCAAAAGTACCCCATAGCTGATCTACGGCTGGCATGGATTTCTCCCGGATATCCGGCTGCGCGTTGGACAGGTACCTTGCGTGGCGAGCGGCGCAGCCCGTTTTCGAGATCGACGCAATCAGTGTAGTCAAGCGAGCCGTCGGCGCCGGAGAGCATGATGCATTCGCAGGTGAATAAACATTCGATACTGAAATGCTTAAATAATTTCCAACGAGAGATTCGTACGCGTGGCATGTCATGACTTGGGGAATGGGCAATGCGCCATCACGCCGTTTCTTGACAAGATTCAGCCATCGTCTACGCTCAATGCACGGCAAAGCCTTTTGAATTTCAATTCAAAACAGTGCTGTCTGTTTTCATCGTAGTGCCACGATTGTCTGCAGGCTAGCGAAGAAAGGATGCCAGCGTGAACTTCGTCGATACGATCCTCATCAGGCTCGCTGACCCGGCGGCGCGCAATGGCGTTTTCGACAGCGACAGCCTCGCGCAAATTGCATCGACGGTTTACGACACCAGTACGATGCTCATTCAAGGACCGTACAGCGCGGTCTTCGACGATATCCAGCTCGGCCTCGCAGTCCCGCGCATCGCCACCCTCGAAGGCTACTGGGGACGCGCGACAACGGGCGAGCGCACCGACTCGCAATTCACGCTGTCGGGGTTCGGCGAGAGCTCGATCCGCGTGGACGCATTCTGGCGCGGCGCGATCATCGCTCGCTCGACACCGCCTACCGGACATGTGAGCGCCGCACGCGGCAACGTCGTCGATGCAGGACAGATCGATGCGGAGATCGTGACCGCGCTCGGCGCGCTGCCTGTCGATCCGGCCGCACTCGAGAACGAGCGGCGCACGCGCCTGTTGACGCATCTGCGCGCGGCGTTCGCCCAGCCCGATCTGATGACCGGCGATCTGCTCGACCAGTGGCTGCGCGAAAACGGTGCGTCGTCAGTGGGCGACCTGATCACGAACTTGCGCGGCGTGGTCTACGCCAATCCCCTGCAGATCACTTTTTCGCCGCCGAACGACGTCTCGTCGCTACCCGCGCCGCTGCCGATCGGCAGCGCGCTGCTGATCCGGGACGTGGGCTTTTCGGTCGGCGACTTGCTCACGGAATCAAAAATCGTTCGTCAGCAGCTCGGGCCGATGGGGCTCACGCGCGCGGTGGACACGAAGCTGCCGGTTCGCGAGCCGCTGCCGATCACGTGGATCGTGCCGGCCGCGGCGTTCGACGACACCGGCTGGCCGGGCGCCGCCGCAGGCATGGCGGCCGATGCCGCGCGAACCGCGCGGCGCACGGCGGCCGCGGGCTGGCTGGTGCTCCAGGGCATCGGCCTCGCCGTCGTCTGAGGACCAGGCTCATCGATTGAGTGGTCACTAGCGATCTAAACCCGGCCTAAACCTGGCATTACGAAATTTTCCCTGGCCTGCACGGATCGCCCGTTTCGTGTTCAGAACTGGCATCAAAGGAGCAACTTATGTCAGCAACCGTCCCTGCGGCGTTTCCCTTCATCCTGGTCAACATCGATACGTCTGCGTTGATGCCCATCGCGCAGCGCTCGCCTGGCGTGATCGCCATCGTCGGCAAGACCCCCGCCGGAGCAGACGGCGGCGATGCGGCATTCGACATGCCTACCGTTGTCGACACGGCGTCCGACGTGTCGCAGCACTTCGCGAAGATCAATGCCGATGGCAGCGTGGCCGATACGACGCTTTCGACGTCGCTCAAGCTCGCGATGCTGCAAAACCCGGCTCCCTCCAAAATTTACGGCGTCAAGGTGAACGGCACCGACTACGCCGGCGCGCTGGCGTCGCTCGAAGCCGCCGACGACGTCGACTTCGTCTGCCTCGCCAACGAGACCGACGTCGGCGTGGCGGCCGGCGGCGGGAATCCGCCGACCAACCTGCTGGCGCTCAAGGCGCACGTCGAGACCATGTCGTCGCAAGGCCAGAAGCGGCTCGGCGTGGCGATGGTCAATCCGGTGACCGTCAAGTCGCCGACTTACGTCCATGACGTCGACGCCACAGCCACGCCGCTAAAGAGCGACTCCAGCCGCATGGTGCTCGTGGCCGCGCGCGGCGCGACGGTCGACGTCGCCTCGGCTGCCACCGGCGCAATTGCCGGCTATGCGCCGCAGGTCTCGATGGTGCTCAAGCAGGTGCGCGGCGTCAGCGTGCCGACTGCCAGCCAGTACGGGCCGAGCGAGATCAAGGGGCTCTCGGAGGCCGGCATCGTGCCGATCATCCAGCCCTCGCTGATCGTCGGCGGCGGCTTCTACTTCGGCGAGGGCCGCTGCTACACCACCGACGCCAGCCAGCTCTACATTGACATCGTGCGCGTGCTCGACGACATCGACTTTCGGCTCAAGGCTGGGCTGATCGGTTTGATCGGCGATTCGCGCATCACCAAGGCGGGCCTCACGCAGGTCAAGGTGCGCATCGATTCGATCCTCGGGCCGCTGCTCAACGCCGCCGTGATCGACGACTACTCGACCACGATCCCCGTGCTGAACATCCTGATGACGCCGGAATCGGCCTGGAGCGCGACCGACAGCTCGCTGGTCGTGACGGCGCGCGCGAACCGGACCGTCGACGTGTTCGTGTCGATCACCTATGGCCCGGCGGTACATCAGCTCCGCGTCACGCTGGCGCCGAGTTTCTGACCGACCGCTTCGCTACCGCGCTTCCTACCCGAAGAGGAGCCCAACATGCCCGACTGGAACACCCGGCTGGCCGTGTCCTATACGGCAAACAACCAGACCAAAACGATCACGCCGATCGATTCGTTCACCCCCACCTTCGCGCTCGCGGCGGAGCCGCTGCACTCGATCGAACACACGCACATCGGCGTGATCTACTCGCCGCAGGCGATGACATTCACGATGACCGTGAAGGCCATCGGCACGATCGCCGCCGAGCTGACCGCGCTGGCGATCAACCGCACGCCGTTCGATGTCACGCTGCAGGAATCGGCGAACGGCAACGACTGGTCGTACGCCTCGGTGGTGATGCACAACTGCGTCATCACGAGCGCGGTGCCCTCCACCGCCCTCGTCACGGGTGCGCCTACGGCGACGTTCACCGGCTTCTGTCTCGGCGCGTCCGAGACCGACAAGAACAACACGACCGCCACGCTGCCCTAGCCCGCACGGAGTGACCGACGATGCCAAACGGACACGACACGCAGGATCCGACCTCGGGAACCCTCGTGCACGACGGCCATTCGGTCGGCTGGTCGCTCGGTTCCGAAGCGGACGAGACGCGCGGCAGCGGCCCCCCGGAGATCCACTATCACTTCCCGGTGGAGATCGAAGTCCGCAACACGGTGGCGGCCATCGACGAGGACCGCCTGATTCACGCGACGCTGGCCCGGCTCGCCCGCGAGCTGGCCGGCTGACTCCGCTTCACGCGCGTATGCGGATCAACGTCAACATACCGGTCCGGCTGTCGGTGGATCTCGACGCGATCGAGCATCGTCCGGGCGACCTCGACGAAGCGCTCG
Organism: Burkholderia pyrrocinia; assembly: GCF_018417535.1. Classification (NCBI taxonomy): domain Bacteria; kingdom Pseudomonadati; phylum Pseudomonadota; class Betaproteobacteria; order Burkholderiales; family Burkholderiaceae; genus Burkholderia; species Burkholderia pyrrocinia. The sequence continues at coordinate 509,386 of NZ_CP070978.1, forward strand.
CGGCCGCGATGACGCGCGCGCTGCGACGCTCGGCCACGGCGACGTCGCGCGCGGGCGACCCTTCGGCCATCGTCGTGCACGATCCGACCTTCACGTGGCGCGGCGCGAATCTGCGCAGCGTTTCGGCCGACACGCGCCACGACACCGAAGCGCGCCTCGCGCGCGTGATCCAGCGTTCGGCGCGCAGCGGCGGCGCGCTGGCGCGCACGCCGGCGGCGGCAACGCCGGGCGCGAGCCTGCGCCGGCGGCCGTGGCGCGGCTGGCAGACGCTCACGAGCATTAATTTTCACGCCGAGGTCGGCGACTACCTCGCTTACGTCGACGACTCCATTCACAGCCGCCACGCCGACTACGGCACCATCTACGCGGACTACGAGGAGCAGTTGAAATGGGTCTCGCTGTGGGTCGTGCGAGTCGACCGTCCGTACCGGCTCTCGGATCTTTCGGCGGAACTGTCCGCACGCGGGACGGAGCTGAGCCATCTGCGCACCGGACGCGACGACGCGTTCTGGGTGTTGAGCGCATCGGAACGGGACCGGCAGCGCGTGATCCAGTTCGATCGCGACAACCTCGTGGCGGGCGCCACGCCCGACCTGTCGGGCAACAATCGCTACCTCAGGGCCTACGGCGGCGAGGTCTATCTGATGCCCGGCGCGCAGGTGATCTTCACGCTGATGGTCCTGCCGACCATCACAGTGGAGACCTATGCGCGGCTCGGCACGCCTGTCGACGTCGAGATCCGTAACCGCGACCTGGAGTTCCTGGTCTACCAGGACGGGTTTCGCGAAGCGCTGCGCGTCTCGTGGCCGGATTTCATCGCCGCGATGGGCGACGAGACCACGATGCTGCACGTTTCGCCGGTCGAGGTAACGGCGCCGGTGAGCCCGCCGACGCTGGAGCTACTCGCCGAGAATCGCGACTTGCTGCCGCCCGCCGGCCAGCTCGCCTACCGCAAGCGCGACCTCCGCCTGCTCAACCAGGAAAACATCGATGCGCTGCCCGATGCCGTTCGCACCGCTGTCGCGCCGCTGACGACCCCGGCCACGCTGGCGCTCGGCCCGGACAGCCGCTGGGGCCGCTGGCAGGCCGGATGGCGCGGCGCGCTGCTGTCCGCGACCTTCACGCTGTCCGAGGACCAGCAGTTCGCGATCAGCAATCGCACGCATGCCGAGACGGTCGCGAATGCGATCGTCGATTTGCTGGGCCACTACCCGGACGACTCGCTGGAACAGATCCCCTGGTGGAGCCGCCTCGACGGCATCTACACCGGCAACTTCGGAGCCTACGCTGGCGCGGACGGCGTTCGCACGATGTTCGACCTGGTGATGGAGACGCTAGAGGCGCGCGAGGGCGGCCGGTGGTTCAACGCGCTGCTGGACAAAATGGCGGCCACGCGCGGCGACGCCGCGCTGCACTTTATCCAGGCGGCCACGGCGTCGCTGCGCTACAACGCGCATCCGCGCATCAGCCAGATGCGCGCCGACTACAACGCGGCGACGCGCGCGGCGCTCGCGAACCGCTACTTCCCGGACAGCGGCGCCATGTGGCTGCACCAGGACGCCGATCAGCGCGTAGGGCTCAACGGGGTCGTCGCGGACGCGTACTCCGATTACGCGACGCACGCGCGCGTGCGGCACCTCGTCGAAACGCGCCGCGCGCAATTCGACGCCGCGCTGGAGACCGCGGCCAATCAGCTCCTCGCGGACATCATGGCCGGCCGCGTCGCTCAGGACTTCAGCAACGAGCAGTTCGCCAATGAAGCGATCAACCGCGCGGCGGCCGCGATCCACCTGACGAACGACGACTTCGACACCGTCAACCAGATCACGTCGCTGCGCGTCACCGCGATCGAGTTCGTGGTTGACCGCGGCATCGAGCGCTACAACGTAACGTTCAACGTGGTCCAGAAGATCGAGGGCGAAGCGAACTGGACCGACGTTCCCGGCACGAGCCGCAAGACCTCGGAACTCGATTTCGAGTGGCTCCTGTTCGGCTGGCAACTGGGCCGCATGGGCGACCGCTTCGAGAAGGTGGGGCTCGTGATCGGCGGTATCGCGGTGATCGCCGTCGCGTGGGAAGCCGGCATCATCGGCGCGCTGGTCGAGGCGGCCGGCGGCGCGGGGGCCGTGCTGACCTCGGTACTCATCTCGGAGATCCTCTATCTAGCGACCGCGAAGCACTACAGCCTCGAAGGCTTCGTGATGGCGGCAATCGACGGCTACCTGTTCGCGCTGACCTTCCGCTTCGCGGGCATCGGCGGGCGCGCAATCGCGCTGCGCATCGGGCGCGCGACGATGCCGCAAATCGTCGGCGGCTGGGTCGCGGAGCGGCTGTTCGTGGGCGTCGTGGGCGGCTCGCTCGGCGGCGGCGCGGTCGTCTTCTCGCACGGGCTCGCCGACACCCTGCTGCACGACGGGCCAGGGCCGAGCCTCGGCCAATACGTGCGCGGGATGACGATAGGCGCCTTGTTCGGGCTGTTCGGCGAGTTCGTGATCGGTCCGGCGCTGCAGGGCGCGTTCCGTGTCGGCGGGCAGACTGTGCTGAACACCGTCGAGGACGCCGCCCGCGTGATCCGCGAATCGGGTGCTTCGCCGGCCCGCTATGCGGCCGAGATCTCGCAGGCGCTCTCCGCGATCCGCCAGCGTCTCGCGACCTTCCTCGAGGAATCGAGCGTCCGGACCATCATCGACGGTCTGCGCGAGCGCATGGCGACGATCGGCGAGAATCTGACCGGAGGTGCCATCCGGCGGCGCTTCGAGTTCGCGATGTTCCGCCGGATCTTCGAACTGGCCGACGTCGGCATGGGCGCAGTCGAGACCGACGGGCTCGAAAGGCTCCTGTCGACGACCGAGGCCGGCGCGGCGCGCATGTCGCAGGAGGACCTGCTGGCGTTCCTGAACCGGGTGGCGACCGATCCGGGCCGCGCGCGGCGACTGCTGAACGCGCTCGGGCGGCTTTCCGACGAACGCGCGAGCGCGCTGATCGGCGGCGGGCAGCTCGATGGCCTGGCTTCGTCGTCCAATCTGCTGCACCACCTGACGACCGGCGAGATCGACCATGTCGACCGCATCTGGGACGTGCTCTCGGGGCCATCGTTCCGGCTCTCGGTGGCCGATTGCGATGCCTTCCTCGGCCGGCTCGCGCGCTTCAACGATGCGCAGCAGACCTCGGCGCTGGAAATGCTTCGTCGTCCGGAGCAACTCGTCACGCCGGAAGGTATCGCGCAGGCGCTCGAGAAAGGCGGCCTCGACGTTAGCGTCGGCGAGGGGCTCGACCGCCTGTACGGCGCGCTCGAGTCCGCGGCGGCGGACACGCTGATGCGCGCGATCCCGAGCGCCGATATGCCCGCGTACTTGCGCTGGCTCGGCTCGCTGCGGCAGGAAACCACGAATCAGCTTGCGCAGGACGGCTTCCTCGAACCGCTGGCGAGCGCGCCGCACGCGCTCGACTTCATCGGCCGCAATGGGTTCGATTCGTTCCGCGCGCTCGCGGCCGCGCATGGTCCGTTCGGCAACACGATTGCCGAGGCGGTGGCCGGTTTCGACGCCTTCGCCGGGGCGCTGCGCGCGTTTGCGCAGGACCAGCAGGATCTCGCGGTCGCCACGCTGCTGCGCACCGGCAACCGCGTTCCGCCCGACGCCCTGCTGTTCGCGTTGCAGCAGCGGCTCACGCTCGACGCGGAACTCCAGCGCGCTCTGGACAACGTCTACGTCGAACGCTCGGGCATGACCGTGCAGGAATTCCAGCGGCTCTCGGGCGCGCGCTTCGACTCTGCGCTGCGCGGGCTATACCGCACCGACTTGCCGCTCTGGCGCGAACTCGGGCACGTCGAGGCCATCGTACGCCACGACGAGGTGATGGAACTGCTGCGCCACGGCGCCAACCGCGCCACGTTCCGGTCCTTCGTGGGCCGCTATCCCGGCAACGAAGGCGTGGCGATCGATGCGCTCGGCCGGCTCCTTTCGCGCGTGCGCACGCTGAGCGGCGGCAACCTGCAGCGATTCGAGATGACCGACCTGATCCAGGCGCTCCAGTCGGTGACCGAACGCGGACCGACACCGATCGCCGAAATCGACCAGATCGCGGCAGATATTGGCCAGTCGGGATTTCCGACCCGCACGGTCGGCACCGGGCCGAGGGCCACCACCTTCCCGTCCGCGGCGGAGGAGGCGCGCGCGTACGTCCGGCTGCTCGGCGACAACGTCACGCCGACCCAGGCGCAAACGATGCTCACACTGCCAACCGATGTCAATGTGGCTAGAGTCGAAGTCGCGGGTGAAGGCGAGAGAGGTCCGGACGTCCTGCTCACGACCGACACGGGGCAAACCATCGGCCGCGAGTCGGTGGCCACGCGCATTCCCACCGTCGACCGTGCCGATCCGCTCGGCTCGCTCCAGCGGAACCTGAACAGCGTGAGTCTCAGCACCAAGGTTGACGCATACGCCAGCGGTGGCACCTATGCCAGGCGTGGGGGGATTCGCTGGCTGCGCCGGGAGATCGACGTGCGCATCGATCCCTCCGTGGACGGCTTCTCCTATGACGATCTGCTCGCACAGATGCAGGCGGACGGCTCGCTCGCGCCGTTTCTGGACCGCGTGATCCGCGATAACGCGGGCTGGACGAATATCAGCCGGATTCGCTTCTACAATTCGCGGGGCGCCCTGATTCACTCCTGGACGCCCTGACCGACGAGACCATGCGGGACGATACGATGCATGCAATAAACCTGATATTGGAGCTTCCGCTGACGGGCGATCTGGCCGGCAATCCGACCGAGATCCTCCGCCGCCTGGTGGAGCGCTGGTCGCCGGAGGTCTTTCTGCCGATGGAGTGTCGCGCGGCCGTCTCCGGAGAGCCGTTCTACTGGCCGCCCTCCGCCGCCCCGGATCTCGACGCGGCCCCCTGGCCTGGCGAGACGGTCGCGCAGTGGCCGGTCACGAAGCTCGACGGACATGCCGCACTGAAGCCGAACGTCTTCGAGCACCTTCCCGCAGGGGACCGCTATGCTGTGCAGTTGATCGGCGGCCTGCGCTTTGTCGAGCCGGACCTGTCTGCCGAGCCGGCCTGGTACGGCCGGGTCACCGCTGCGGACACGGCCGGCCAACCACCGATTCTGCTTACGCTCGCCTACGTCAGCTTCCATTGGCAGACCAACTGGCACGAGATCCGCCTGCGCTTCCCGATGCTCGGCTACCCGCTCAGCGGCCAACTCCCACGCTTCGACGACGAAGGCAGGCCATTTGGACAACAGCCGGCGGACATTATTGAGCGCAACCGGCGCAGCGTGATCGGCGCGTTCGCGCACTGCGCGAGCGCCCTCGGCTTCGAGCCTGCACAAGTGTCGTGGTCGGTGGAAACCGAAGAAGGCACGCCGGCGGCCGTGCACGAAACCGTCTCCGCGTTGCTGAAAGCCTCGACCGGGAGGACGTAAATGGCCACCAGCTACCAGAACTACGCGAACATCCCGTCGGCGATCATCTCGGACGGCATCCTGCCGATTCCGATCTGGGCCGTCACGACGATGAAGCTCCAGGAAACGTATCACCTGCCGCCGATCGGCTCCACCGGCGCGAAGGCAATCGTGGGCGTGCACGACGACACGATCGACCTGACCGGCGTGCTGGTGGGCATGGAGCGTTTCGCGTGGAAGCTCGCGCTCGAAACGCTGGCCGAATCGAGCAAGCGCGGCACCGCGCTCGGCTCGTTCACTGGCGGCAAGGTGTCGGGCCTGATCCTGATCACCGCGATGACGATCCGCACCGACATGCAGATCCAGCAGCTGACCTTCACGGCGAGCTCGGCCAAGCGCGACGCGCTCGACGTGATGATCCAGCTCGCCTACATGCCGCTGCCCGGCGCGCTCGGCAAGCTGCTCGATCTCGCGAGCGTGGGCGTGGGCGCGCTGATGGACGCAGGAGGGAACTGACGATGCCCGCGCCGCCCATCCCCGTCGACCGCTACCTGACGCCTGCGGACCCGCCGGCCGCTCCCGACGGCTTCGCGGCGATCACGCAAAAGATCATGACCGGCATTCCGCAGCCCATCACACTCGACGCCGACTTCACTGCGGTGCTTGCAGTGCCCACCGGCCTCGCCGGCGAGTGGCAGCAGGCGGACCCGGCCGCCGCGGTGTCGTCCAGCACCGTGCAGACGGACCTGTGCGATCCGACGGCAAATCCGGCAGCAAGCGCGCCGGTCGGCAACGTCGAGCGCTCGACGGCGCGGCTGCTGATCCAGCGCAACGGCACGAACGTCGCGTCGGTCCCGCTCACTGCCGGACTCACGTTCACCGTGCCCGCCGACGGCGGCGACGCGGCGGGCCGTCTCGAAGTGGCCGTGGTGTCGTGGGATCTGCGCGCGGGCTCCATGATGGGCCCGGGCGACTACGGCTCGACGCTCACGCTCGCGTGGCGCCGCAACGATACGGGCGTGCAGACCTTCGGGCCGGTGCCGCTCAATCCGTTCCTGCGCCTGCGTCTGCCGCCGCACATCACGATGCGCTCGGTGGTCGAGCTGAGCGTCGTGCAGACGATCTACGACCGCCTGCGCATCACGATCCCGAGGATCCTGCGATGAGCCTCCCGACGCTGTCCGCGAACCAGGTGATGATCGGCAACGCGTCCGGCTGGGCGCTCACTTTCCACCAGGAAGAAAACGGGAAGATCTCGCAGAAGCAGGCGCCGCTGACCCTCTGCTCCGCCGATTACGAGGCGCGGCTGAGCGCAACGCTGCCGGCCGGGCTCGAACCCGGTTCCTGCTCGATCACGATCGAGGGCATGACCGACGCGCATTACGCGCAGATCGCCCAGACCGGTGCGGCGTCGCAGCCGACGGTCGTGCAGCTCTATCTGTACTGGGTCGACGCGAATGCGAGCCCGCTCGGCTATCTCGCCAACCTCGGCGGGCTGACCGACACCCTCGGGCGCTTCGACCCGGCGTCGATGGCTTCGTCGCTGGTCGCGGTGCTGCGCATCGTCAAGGTGACGCGCGCGGTGGGCGTGCGCCGCTACGAGGCGACGATCGAGTGCAAGGAGCGGGTCTATCAAAACCTCTCGACGATTCGGATCGCGCAGCCAGTGGGCGGGACAAAGCTCAGCGAAGCGGTCACGACGATCGGACAGCGCACGGGCATCGACATCAAGTTGCAGGGCTTCGGCGCGGCCGGCTCGATGCCGGCTAGCAGTGGCAACCCCAGCGGCAGCCCGGGGGCGAGTTCCAGCGCCAATTCCGCCGCAAGCCCCGGCGACGAGCAGGTGTCGATCGAATCGGGCGGCACCTATGCCACCGCGCTCGCGGACCTCGCGACCCGGATGGAGCACGCGAGCGGCAAGTACGGGCGCGGCCTGATGTTGATCCGCGACGGCTCGCTTTATTTCGGAGTCCGTCAATTTCCGCTCGCCGGCGATTCGAAGCCGCTGACGCTCGGCAGCGGACTACTCGCAGTCGAGACGCTCGATCGCGTATCGGCCGATCCGGACGCGACGCCCGATTCGGCAAAGCCGGCTGCGGGATCGGCCACGACGTCCGCCGCCACACAGGCAACGACGCCGGCAACGACACCCGCCGCAACGCGCCGCCAGTTCAAGCTCACGCTCAAGGGCCGGCCCGACCTCAAGCCCGGCGACATGGCGACCTTCGACAGCCCCGCCGAGGAGATGGTGACCCAACCGAGCTTTCTGAACGCGCTGCTCGGCGGCGCATTCGCCGGCTCGATTCTTCCGGGGATGGGCGCCGACACGATCGCCCATCCGATCAATCTTTACGTGACGTCGGTGACGCATGCGCTTGGCCGCGCGACCGGGTTCGTGACGACCGTGGCGGGTGTCGAGATCGTGGACCTGTCGCGGCCGTGGGATACGGCCTCCGGCACGGGCGCTCATGCGCCCGGCCGCACGACCGGCACTACGGGCGCCCGATCGGACGGCGCCGCGTCGGCGGTCTCGGCGATCCGCCAGGCGGTGCGCGAAGGCGCCGAAACACCGCGCAGCGTCGACATCGGCGAGGTGCGCGGCTTTCATCCGTCCGGCGACGGCACGACCGAGCCGCCGGGCCAGACCGAGCGCGTCTTTCGCGGGCTGGTCGAGCCGGACGGGCGCGCGAACCAGGCCCGGCGCCTCGATATCCGGCGTGACAGCCCCGCGCCGATCGAAGGCGTGAGCTACGCGTCGCCGTTCGCGTGGGGCAAGTGCGGGCTTGTGCTGCCGCGCTACCCCGGCATGCGCGTGGTGCTCGCCCATCGCAACGGCCGCGCCGAGGACCCGGTGGAAGTCGGCGCGTTGTGGACGTCGGGGCACGGGCCGACGTCGCAGGCCGGCGACTACTGGCTGATCCTGCCTGTCGGCGTCGATCAGGCAAGCCGCAGCCAGGTGGCCGACACGGCGACGCCCGCCGAGTATGCCGGCAAGGTCACGAACGACCTGATCGACGCCGACGGCAACCGCGTCATCGAGGTCGGTGAGCTCACGCTGCGCGTCGGCAGCGACCATCTCAAGAATGCAGGCGAGCGGCCCGCGCGGCCGGCGGACCAGGGATCGGTGACGATCGAGCACGCGAGCGGGCAGTCGTCGATCGTCATGAAGCAGGACGGCAGCGTGATCATCACCGCGAAGAACATCACGCTCGACGCCGGGACCGGGACCATCACGATGAAGGCGAACAGCGTCGACGTCCAGGTGCAGTCCAACATGAACGTTCATTGAGGAGCACCGCCATGCCAGGCGTGCTGACCACCGCGAGCAACGTGACGTGCGGCCACGCGGGAAGCGTATCGACGTCGAGCTCCACGAAGCTGCAGGTGAACGGAACGGCCGTTTTGCTTCAAAGCGGCATCGTGGGCCAGTCGATCGCGGGATGTATTACGCCGAATTCGTCCAACCCGCCCTCGCAGCTGTGCAAGACGGTCTCGTCGGTGACGGCCGGCTCCGCGACCAAGCTTCAGGCCAATGGCCAGCCGGTGATTCTCGACACGCTGGCGGGCACCACGGACGGCGTCGTGCCCAATGCCCAGCCAAACCTGCTCGCGGGTACCGCCGGCCAAACGAAACTCACCGCGAGTTAAGACAGACGCGAATCAGGACAACGCAACTGCAAACGCGAGGGCATCCCCAGGGAGGATCGATGATCGACCAACAGAAAGACCCGTTGCGGCGCAGGGTGCTGGGCTGGGGCGTCGCGTGCGACCTCGTCGAGGCGACCGCCGATATCGGCCGCGACATCCGCTTCGTAACGACGAACAGCCTGCTCGATCTCGCGCGTGTCGAACTGATCGACAACCTCGGCCAGTCGCTCTCCATCGCGCTGACGACGGCGCTCGGAAGCGACCTGTTCAACGTCGGCTACGGCTTCGACGGCATCAACGCCATCGCCGAGGAGACGAACCCGGTCCTGATGCGTGAGCGCATTCGCATCGCGATCATCAAGGTGCTGCGCGCCGACCCGCGCATCCGGCGCATCGTCGACGTCAAGCTGGAAGACGGCCGTCTCGACGCCGTGACGGCCGGCAGCAGCATTCTCGATGTGCGCGTCGCCTTCGAAACGCTCTCGGGCGACGCGTACTCCATCAACATCGATCAAATCGCGCTGGGCGCGGGCCAGGTGACGACGAATGGCTGACCAGAATCCGACCAGTATCGACACCGCCGACGTGCTGGCGGTGGACGCGTCCGTGATCCGGACCACCAGCGCGGCCCCTTACGGCGTCACGCCGCAAGGGTTCTACGCGAAGCCGTTCGCACGGCTGCTCGCCGAAAAGCTCGCGCTCGGCCGCGCGCTGTTCGGCACCGACCTCGACCTCACCTCGGGCTCCGTCGTGCGCAAGCTCTTCGAGGTCGCAGCGCTCGAGGATGCCCGCACCTGGACGGCGCTCGGTGCGATCTACGACAATATGTTCGTGGTGTCGGCCGAGGGCCAGGCGCTGAGTGGCCTAGGCGCGGAGCTCGGCCTGCCGCGCCCCTACCTGGAGGCGACTGGCAAGATCACGCTGAAGCTCACGGGCACGCTGCCGGCTGGCGTCGCGCAGATCGCGATCCCGCGCGGCGCGCGGCTGCTGACGCCCGGCGGACATCACGTCGCGACCGACGAATCGGCGACGATCACCGCCGCGAGCCCGCAGGCCGACATCGCCGTCGTCGCGTTCTACCCGGGGCCCTCGCACAATCTCGATCCGGCCGTCACGGCGCCGGACGGCAGCCATCCCGAGCAGATCGACCGCTGGAACCCCTACGACACGAAGCTCGCCGACTTGCGTGCGGCCGAAGAAGCCGCGAACAAGACGCTGATGACCATCACGCACAGCGGGAAGCTGGCCGGCGGCGAATTGCAGTGGCCGGACGCGCGCTATCGCTCGATGCTGCTGCGCGCGCCGCGCTCGATCTGGACCGTCGACGCGATCCAGATCGCCGTGTCGCTCGTGCCGGGCGTGCGCCAGGCGCTGATCCGCGACGCGTGGGGCGGGCTCGACATCAACCAGTCGATCTTCGGCAACTTCAACTTCGTCGAGCGCGTGTTCGGCAGCGAGCGCGATCTCGGGAATCCTTACTATTTCACCGTGCTCGTGTCCCCCACGGATTCGGCGATCTGGGATGGGCCCGACGGGCTCGAGGCCTCCGTGCTTTCGGCCATCGAAGATCTGCGTCCGCTCGGCATTTTTCCGCAGGTGCAGCAGGCCGAGCAGATCGGCATCTGCGTGAACGCGGACCTGGTCGTGCGCGGCATTCCCATGCCGTTCGGCTCGAAGGCGTCCGTCAACGCGTCGGCGCCGGCCCAGGCGCTGAAGGCGCGGCTCAACGAACGGTTGCGCCGCTACGTCGACAGCCTGTCGTTCGGCGAGCCGGTGCGGGTTTCGGAAGTGATCTGGGCGATGATGAGCGAGCCCGGTATCACCGACGTCCAGAACGTCCAGCTGCTCCGCTATCCGCCGGCGATGGACAACATCGACTTCACTCAGCCGCCCCCGGGCGGCCCAGCCGGCCCCGGCTGCGGCCTGAACATCGATCTGGCGATCAACCAAGTGGCCGACTTCGTGGACACCGCCACGGAGCTGACGATCATATGAGCCGCGCACGCGACGGCGCAAGGAGGCGCTATGCCTGACATCCTGAAGCCCGACCGCTGGGCGGCTTCGTCGCAAGGCAATATGTTCGCGAATCTCACGACGCCGTTTGCCGGCGGCGCCCGTGCGCGAGACGTCGCGTGCGACGCCACGGGCCAGGCAGCAATGCCCGAGGTGACTCGCGACCCGCTGCTCGTCGTGGCGCCGGCCGCCGCGCTCGGTACAACCGGTCTGCGAGTCACCGCCGTGCTGCTTCCGGGCAACGCGCCGGCCAGTTTCGGGACCGTGGTGTTCGCCCCCTGGAGCGAGGCGGGCGCGTTTTTGCCGCTCCATCTGCCGACGGTCGACCCGAACGTCCGGACCGCCGCGCCCTTCACGCTCCTCCTGACGCTGGCCTCGATCGCCGCCGACGGCACGGCGACCGCCATCGCCGCCAACCGGATCGCGGGCCTGATCCGGCTTCAACTGATCGAGGGGATCTTCGGCCGCCTCCTCTACGCGCTTTCTGCCGAGAAGCACACGATCCGGCGTCAGGCGCGCGAGCTGGCCGCGATGCGGCAACTGTCCGGCGCGGCGGGCGATGCGCTCGACCGGGTGGGCGCGGAAGTGGGCGTGCCGCGCCTCGCGGACCGGCTCGCCGCCGATGCGGGCCACATCGTCCTCCAGCCATGGACCGATGCCGGCGGCGTGCCGATTCCAGAACCCGACGACAACTACCGTCGCCGGCTCGCGCTGTTCAGGCCGTTCCTGCGCGCGACCCGGGCGCGGCTCGACGACACGCTCAACGGCCCCGGCGCCAGCAACGCGCCCAATGCCGGGCTCCTCGCCGGCCTGGGCGTGCAGGCGCGCCTGCGGATCGACGAACAGGTCAATCCGTTCGCGGTCGCGGCCCATCTGATCAGTGCAGGCAGCGACGCCGTGCGCACCAACTTCCTCGGCTTCATTCGCGCGGCCCATCTGATCTGGCCTCAGGATGAAGCGACGGCGAAAGGCGTCCACCTCGCGCGGGCGCTGTCCCCCGAACGCCGCGCCAGCGTCGAGACATTGCGCGCGAGCCTGCGCCAGAGCTTCGATTTCCCGGCCCAGGCCGCGCTGGCGCCGCTGCTTGCGTCCGCGCTGGAGCGCGTCGGCCGTTGCCGGCGTGCGCTCGGCCAGGCCGCGCACTGGAGCGTCACGCGCGCGCAGGACGGCAGCGCGGGCAGCCGCTACGAGCTGGGGCTGGGCGTCGACCTCAAACCACCGGCTGCGGCGGACCTCGACGCGCTCGCCGCGGCCGTCGCTCACCCGCCGGCCATCGCCGACGCGGAACTGGCGGCGCTCGTGAGCGCGATGGCGCCGGTGCCCTCCGCGACCGATCCCACCGGCGCGTGGTTCCTGAATGCGTGCGGCCTACAAACCGTCTATACGGTCGATGCCGCGACGCTCTACGTTTCGCACCTGCCCGCGTTCGGCCTCGTGATCGCCGGGCCGGCCAACGCAGCTGTGGACGCAGCGGTCAATCTGCAGGCCGCTTACCAGGCGCCGGGCGACCCTGCGGTGAACGTCGTGATCCACGACGGGCTGGCGGCCTCGCTCGCCCAGTGGACGGCGTCGGGCGCCGCCGCGTGGACCGCGCTTTCGGCTGTCGATGCCACCACCGCGTGGAACGCCGCCGCGCCTCACGCGGCGGCGGACCCGCCACTCGCCGTGTTCCGGGCCGCCGGCCTTGCCGACCTCACGGTGCCCGCGCCCATCGTCGCCCAACTGGAGGTGCTCCCGGCGGAGCTCGTCACCGCGATCGCGCTGCCGGCCGCGCTGGCCTCGGCGGTGCTGGCCGGCACGCCGTCGGCGGCCGACGACCTGAAGCGGCTCGTCGGCCTGCTCGCGGCGAACGGTCTCGCCTCGGTGCTGCCGTTCACCACCACCGACCACCGCGTGATCCTGACCATCGGCGCGATCGGCCTGCCCGGCGCGGGCGTGAATCTGTCCGATCGCCGCTCGGTCGGCTTCCGCTGGTACACCGTCGCGCTCGCGGGCAGCGGCGGCAAAATCAAGCCGATCGGCAGCCGGACCGTCTTCACGTCCGCATCGGCCGGGCTTACGGCGGTCGTCGTACTCGGCTACGCGCGCCGGCCGGGCCTGAACGACCCCTACGAATTCCGGACCGATTTGCCGGACGGCACGCTGCTCACGATCCCGCAGTACGAATATCTGATGAACGTGCTCGGGGAAATCCTGCCGATCGGCGTGCTGGTCAACACCTTCGCGCTGCGCCAGAGCGGCGTCGACCTGAACGGCGACGGCCATCCCGATCCGCTCCCGCCGGGCGCTGCGCGCACCTTCCGCCCGTTCCGGCAAGACCGCCATCGCGGTCTAGTCGTTCCGCCACTGACCGCCGCCGACGCCGGCGCATAGGAGATCGAAATGGCTGTCAATACACTGCAACTCGATGGAATGGCGATCTCCGACGTGATGAAGTCCATTCGGGACACGGGCGTCGGCGATTCGGAAGCGTCGATCATCCTCGGCAACTGGTTGATCCAGCAGGGCGCGCGCCAGCAGCGGGTCTTCAACTATCAGACCGACTTTCCGGCCACGGAGCCCGACTGCGTCGAGACCTTCACGCCGACTTTCCACCACACGGACTGGGTGGACGGCGAGAGCGTCGTACAGGCCCAGCAATCGGCGGGCGAGGAAGGGTTCAACTCGCGCCTGCGCAAGATCGAGCAGGATTTCGCCGCCGTGCGCACGGACCTCGGCCAGGTATTCGCGTGCCTCGCGCACATGCGCGCCGAGATCCGCAGCCTGCTCGACGAGCTGCGGACCCAGATCAATCTGATCAACGCGGACCTGTTCAACCTGGCGCAGGCGCACGGAACCTACCAACCGCCGAGCTTCCCCCCGGTGTCCTTCATTCCGCCCTTCGACGCCACGAACGCGCATTTCGTCGGTTCGACGAAATATTTTGACAAGGACGTCGCCGTCTGGCAGACCAGCCAGGGGACGATCATGCTGCCCAACGTGACGCCGACGCCGTCGAACCCGGCCAGCGATCCGCGCGTCTCGGGTACGGCGAGCCTGGCGAAGTTCATGACGTCGAACCCGCAACTCCTCCAGCAGTTCGGCGGCAAGCCGATCACCAAGGCGGACCTGATCAAGAACTACGGCACGCAGACGCTCGACAACGGCATGAGCGTCGCCGACGCCGTCAGCATTCTTCCGGATACGGCCTCGTATGCGACCCCGGATGTGCTCGTCTCCGACCTCGCCGAGCGCCAGGCCGGCGCGATTCGCTCGTCGGGCGGGAGCGACGTGGTCAACGCGGCGCTCGGCGTCCAGGGCGCGCCTGGCGCGGCTTCCGGCGCAGCAATCGCCAACCTGCCCGGCCTGTCATCGAGTGCCGCCGCCGCGCTGAGCAAGAGCGGCATCACCACGGTCGGGCAACTCGCGGCCGCCAACCCCACCGACATCACCAAGGCGCTGTCGACAGGAGGCGTTGCGATGAATTCGGGCGACGTGGCCGCGACCTCGGCGCTGGCCAAGACGTTGACGCACCTCTAGCCCGTGCTCCCGGCGCGGCGAGTCCAGTCCGTCACATAACCGGGCACGCCGCCTTCCGGCTGCGCACCGTCGGGCTCGGGCGCGAGCGGCGTGAGCGCCAGCGGCAGCACGCCCGCCGAGACGGGGCGGGCGAGATCTTCGTCGTCGTCCTTCGAGCCGCCGGTGCGGATCTTCGCGACCGCTTCGTCGAGCGGCAGCCGCAGCACCGTCGTCGCGGCCAGCTCGTTGCGGTTGCCGGCGCGCACCTCGTGCGCACGGCCTTGCGCGATGTGATCGAGAAACGCGTCGAGCGCGGCGGTATTGCGATCAGCGCCGACCACTTCGAACGCGCCATAGATCATCGCCGAGCGGTAGTTCATCGAGTGATGAAACGCGGAGCGTGCGAGCACTAGGCCGTCGAGGTGCGTGACCGTCACGCAGACCTGCGCGCCCTCCGCTGCAAGCCGCGGCATGCGGCTGCAGTTGGAGCGGTGGATGTAGAGATGATCGCCCTCGCGCCAGCACGCCGTGCTCCAATGCCCGCTTCATTGGGCTCGACCCCAAACGGCGAATACACCAACACCTTCCGCGACATGAGCAAGGTGCGGGTGTATGCCGTCGAACCCAGCGAGGGCGTGGAGCAACTGCGAGTGCCGCCGTGGTTCTGGAACAGCGCGGAATGGAGTGCGTTCACCCAGGCCAGCGCCAAGGCCCAGCATGCGGCATCCATCTCGCTCCTTGATGTTGATTCGCAGCTTAAAAGCACAGATTCTCTCCGTCCTCAGTTTGCACAACCGTTCGATAAACAGGACTCCAAGATGAAGGTTCAGAATTAATCTTGGCCTTCAATCCAAAAACAAAAACGGTATCGCCGGCCGCAAATCGGTCTTGCATCTGGTTGTTGTTATCAATAACGCGAAATTGATGCAAAAACACCATGGGCTCATCATTGAAATAGGCCCACCTGGGTTCGCCAACCCAGTCTGGAGGAGTGTTCATATACAAAAACTCTCCTGCCATTCTCTCTGCAAGCCATTTTTTTCTGTTGCTCGGAGAGCCTGAGACTTTATATTCATCGAAAATTTTCTTGACGAAATTTTCCGCTTGATCATCGTCGACCGATGCTTTCAATTTCTCTGCCACAAGTATTGCGTCAGCGCAAAAGTAATTAAATTCAGTGATTACCATTTTGGGGCTCCTAAAATTTTATAAAATGATTACCAATTCACAGGTGACTTGACGACCGACAAAAGATCCCAGCCCAAGTTCCTATATGGATCCATGGATGAATGCGCCCACGGGGTAGCACGAACCAGGTTAAAGCTTTCATGCGCCGTCTTCTTTGAGCCGGATCGCTGGAAAATGAATTGATGGTGCAACTCCATTGGAACCTCGATTGTTGCTACTTTCCCAACGCGCCCTTTCTTTACATTTGTCAGGGTGTTCTTGTAGCGAACCTTGATTTTTATCATCGGTGCCTTTCCGGCCAACATTCTGCTTATATTTCTCGGAGAATATCTATGCGGATTTTTTAGTGCCTCTTCTTTCCAGAACTCCTCTCTCGCGCAGCTCCAACTCTTCAGGCCTAACGGGTCGATCCATCCAAATAAATTGGATGCAAATCGATACAGATTCTCGCCGCCTTCAAGACCAATTGGGTCCAGGGATACGAATCGACCAGTGCTTGGATCGAAATATCTGTAGCGATTATAATTGAGACCCGATTCGTCGTCGTGGTACTGCCCCTCCAGCCTAAGTGGCTGGTTAATTCCCGTGGTTTTGGAACACTCAATGTGTCCGGTTGGGGCATAACGCGCTTCCCATACAACACCTCCATCGGCTCCGTGCATTCGCACCGGTGCCCCATTCCCATCACACTGATAAAAATACATCGCGGGCATCGGTGGCACCTCGCGCTGCGGAGGCCCTCCGTAGTCCGGCAGTTTGCGAGGGATAACGCAGAACGGACGAAACGTTTCCGGGTAATAGACCCACTCGTATAGTTGAGCCGCCGCGGGAACATCGTTCCCTACGACGTCACATGATGCACATTCGTCACTCTTGGCTGTGTCGCTTGCATGTTCCGCTACGAGCGTGTTGCCGTCCCAGAAGAATCTGCTGACGTGCGATGCGGCCCTCTCATCGCAAGGGCTCGCTACACCAGTATGCACGACCTTACGCACCCGTCGCTGAAATGCGTCGTACTCGTACCGGGCACGGATGCGAAGCTGCTCGTGTCCAATTTCTGCGACAGCTGGACGTGTCGCCACGGTCTCCGTGAGATGTCCGAGCGCATTCCAGTTCAGTCTCAGGTCCTGTCCTGCTTCCTGTCGACGCGTGAGGTTCCCCGCACGGTCGTACGCGTAGTAGCAGTTGTCATACTCGCCTTCACGCACCCATGTATCGGACGACGCCGCATCGGCAGCATCGACAGTGCGGCGCTCGCGGACATGCGTCTTCAGTAAATCCCCGGCTGGATCGTACAGAAATCGGTACAACCGTCCCATCGGATCAATGTGTGCGATGACAGGGCCTACAGGGTCGTACTGGAAACGTTCGGTACCGATACGTGAATCACGCTTTTCGACCAATTCCCCGCTTGCGTCATACGCATACTCGCTTGCAAACAGCACACCTGCGCCCGCCAGCAGGGTCCGCTGCGAGGTGAGTTCGCCGCTAGCCTCGTATGCAAGCTCGCGCCGCAAGTCAGTGGTAAATTGCTCGGCTCGAACCCTTCCGAGCGCGTCACGTTCAAGTACGACGGGTGTTTCATTGTCGATCTGAATCGACGTCACGGCATCCAGCGCGTCGTACACATAGCGCACCGTATGTTCGACAACGTCATCACCCACGACAAGCCTCGTTCTGCGTTCCGTTCTATTGCCTCCCGCGTCATAAGTGCTGGCAATCGTGAAGTCATCGCCCTGCCGTTCTTCGATCACACGGCCATCTGAGTCGTATCGAAATACGATACGGCAAGACGGATTTCCCGCAAGGCACAGATTGCCGCACGAGTCATATGCAAAGCGGTCTATCCACATACCGCTCGCCGGATCCAGATTGGGGGTGTGCTTTTCCGTTAGTCGCCCGAGCCGATCATAGCGATACCTGACGGTTTGCCCTAGTGGATCGGTGCTATCGAGTAATTCACCGGCTGCACCGTATTGGTACCCTCGCGTCTGCCCCCAGTAGTCCGTTTCCAAGACGATGCGTCCGAGCGCGTCTCGCTCCAGCGTATACAGTTCGCCGCGCTCGTTGGCGACTTCGATCAGTTGCTCTTCGGTGTCGTATCGGTATTCGACGGTCGTGCCGTCGGGGGCGTTTCGTTTGCTGAGCTGTCCGACCGCCGTGTACTCCATTTGAGTCACATGACCTGCTGGATCTCGATAGCGAATCAGGTTTCCGTCGGCATCGTATATGCAATGGACTTTGCGCCCCCCTGGTTCGATGGCCTGAACCAGGTTGCCGTTGCGATCGTACTCATAGTGGCTCGACCTCCCGAGAGCATCGATCGTCTCGACGAGATTTCCATGCGCATCGTGCCGGTACCGGGTGAGATGGCCCAAGGCATCCGTCATTGCGGCGAGGTTGCCGTCGCGGTCAAACTCGAACTTCGTGGGCGCGCCGCGCGGATCGATGTGCTCGACGGGTTGTCCGGATGCGTCATACCTGTAGCAAGATTTCGCGCCTGACGGCGCGGTTTGTCCGAGCAAGTTTCCTTGATCATCCCATTCATATCGCCACTGCCGTCCCCCCGGTAGCGTGACGCTGCAGGGGCGTTGATTGGCGTCGTATTCGGTACGGACTACACTGCCGTCGGGTAGCGTTTGCCTAACGATGCCACCTTGCTGGTCGTAATCCCATCTGACCGTACGGCCGGCGGGATCGGTTCGAGACTTCGTGCGACCTTGTGTGTCGTACTGATAGTGCGTCACGCCGCCGAGCGGGTCGATCTCGGCCACGGGCATGCGTCGCTCATTCAGTTGCAGGAGCGTGGTGTAGCCACGTGAATCAGTAATCTTCGTTTCCTTTCGCGCGGTATCGTACGAAAAGTGGTAATCCAGGAGTCCTTCATCACCCCACGCCCGTTCGACTTGCCATACGCGATCATCTCCGGAGCAATAGCTGTAGTAAAACGACACGCCCCGTGCGCTGGTATGGCGGACCATCCGGTGATCGTCCGTGTAGTCGAAGCGGTGCGGCTGCGCCATCGCATCGATCACCGTGCGCAGGTTCCGCGCGCGGTCATGCTCGTACGCGACGAGCGGATGTGCAAGGCCATCTATATCGATCAGTGTCAGCGTATTCAGCCAGCCGGCTAAATTAACGCTGTCATGTGCTCCGTCTCGTATCCCGCATACGATCGCGCGAGCTGTCCTTCTGTCCAGTGCCCACTCCGAAATGCGCTCGACGTATCCGCACCCGTCACGCTCGAAAACCCATGCGTTGCCGTTCAAATCTGCAATGCGCTCGACGGGTAAAGTCAAGTGGGAATTGTCTTCAAACGCGCCGACCGTTTCTGGCCATTGCCGCGGAGGCACGAATTCATACTCGATGCCTTCCCGTGTGCGCAGCCTGAAGCTGTCGCCGTACAGGTACAGCGCGTACCCGTGCTGCCAGTCGTAGACCCGCGCCGGCCAGCCATCTTGTGCCGGCAGCGCATCGAACGCAGTCGAATGGTCTGGAAAGTATGCGACGGCCCCGATTGCCGCTTCGTTTGGCATCAGTTCGAGTCGAATGTCCGCGGGTGTCTGCCAACCGACGCCGACTGCCCCGGGACATGGGCTATGACTCGCGTAATGCCGCTCCCAATCGAGCGGCAATCGCCCAGAAATAGTGAAATCGCTGTGTTGAACGACAACTTCACCCGTCGAGGCGTCGACCGGCTCGGCCTTCAGGACATTGCACCGCAAGAACCCTGGCTTCAAATGCAACTTGTCCGCCAGCGCCTTTGCCCACTTCGACCCCTGAAACGCCTTGAACAACCCCTTCGCCGCCGCAGCCATGTTCATGATCGGCGGCCCGCCCACCAACACCGGCCGCCCGGCCGGAATCGGCAGCATCACTGAGCTTGGCATCGACGGATAGGTGCGATCCGTATGGGCGCTATTGTGCGGAGGCGGCTCCATGCCAACCGACCAGCAACTCAACGCCTGCAGCGCCATGTACGACATCGGATCGTTGTTGGCGAGCACCGTCTTGCTGCCCATGAACGATTCCCCGTCGTTCGACGGCTCTGGATTCTCCGCCGGCGGCGGCGCAAACGATTCCCCGAGCGGGAAATGCAACCCCGGAACGTGATACGCATGCGTGCCCGCCGTGGCGCGCATCATCCCGTTCACAAAAATCGGCCTGCCGCTACTGCCACCCGATCCGACGTTCGAGCCAAGATCGTCACTTATGCGGTTCTTGATCTTATTGGCCTCTTTCGCAAGCCTCATCCCCTCCGCGACATTGGGGTCATCCTTGAAGTCCGGCAGCTTTCCGCCGCCCATTAAGCCATCGAGCTGTTCATTGACCTGCTGGTTTGCCTCATCGGCCAGATGCTCCAGCTTCTTCACATCGTCTGGATGATCTTCGATGTATTCGGTCACCTTCTCCTGCGCGATCATCATCGCAATGGAGCCGACCACGGCCTTTGCCGCCTGGAGGTACTCGTGCAGATCGAGCATGAACCCGACATGAGGGTGCGGCAGGAACACCGGCGGCGTACCGGGAGTGACCAGTACCGAATGAACGTCGACGCCAACAACCGGATCGAGATGCTTGACGGCTGGTAGTGCCACGATATCGTCCCTTGCTCGCGTTCAGCGTCCGCCACGCAACGCAGCGACCTTCTCGCTGAGCGCGTTGCGCCGCCGATCCTGCACACCCAACTGCGAAACCATCCACTCGACAACGAGCGGAAGGTTGCTGTTCGCCCGCATCGGCTCGTCGATCATCAACCCCGCATCGAGCGCATTGAATCCCGCCTCCAGCGCATGCTCGCGCTCCCCTGCCCGCTCCCAGCACACGGCGCTCATGCGCCACGCCTCGACCGTCATCAGCCCATCCTTGGCAGCCGTGGTCGACGCCGCCGCGCGTTCGTAGCAATACGCCGAGTGCGCATAATCCTTGTGCGTCAGATGCACGCTTGCCTCGCCGAACAACCCGTTCGCGACGAGCTTGTGCCCAGCCGGATGCTCGGCCTCAACCGCACGCATCCCGCTGTTGGCCGCACTCCGGTACGCCTCGATCGCACGCTCCCGATCGCGCCACTTCAGATACGCGGCACCGGCAATCAGATGCACGACAACACACTGATCGAACCACTGCTCGCGCTCTGCGACCTTCAGCGCCGCCGCACGTAGTTCCTCCAGCCGAGCCGGATTACCGCTTTCGATGATCTCGGTCAGCAACACGAAATGCCGCCGGAACTCACCACTCGGCCCGCGTTCGCCCGACTCGGCAAGTAGTTCGCGCGGTACGCTCGCCATCGAATATTTGCCTTGCACGACACGCACCGCGGCCCGATGCCGATGCACCAGTGCTGCAAACGGCGCGATATCCGTACGCGGCACGACAAAACGCACGCGCTCGCCAAGCTGCGGCGCGATCGCAATGATCGACAGCAAACCATCCATCCACTGCACCCATGCCGCGTCATCTTGCACTTTCGCCGGCTCCAGCACGAAAACCATCGCCGGAAAAATGTCCGGATGGTGCTGCATCAGGCTGTCGGCAACCGTGAACAGATACAGCAAAGGATTCTTCCCATCGTCGTACGGCGCTTGCCAATCCGCCCGCACGCCCTGCGCTTCGGACCCCTCGCGCCGGCTGTCGTAGAACGCAACGAGCTCGTCCGCCAGCGCCTTCGCATACCCCGCTTCATTGACGAACGACGCCCGCATCGTCCTTACCGCACACGACGTTTCATCCTGAACCTGGAAATACAGCCGCACGAGCTGCGCATCCGTCTCGTCGGTCTGCCAGATCATCAATCGCGCTTCGCGTTCCTTCGCGAAACTCATCCAGTCCGTATGCGCATCCATGAACCTGCGCTCCACCGGATTGGTCGGCTGCCAGTTCTGCATTCGTGCGGACCTCCGTCACGGATTCAGTTTCAGGATCGTGCCTTCGACCGTGTGCTCGACCGACGCCGACGACGTCACCTTCTTGCCGTTCACGCTGTGGGTTTCCGTGCCGCTCGATGCGACATTGACACCCTGGATCGTGATCGTGCCGTCGCTCTTCATCACGAGGCTGGACATCCCGCAGACGAGCGAAAGCTGATCGCCGGCGTTGACGGTCACCTGATGCTGCACGTTCGTCGTATGGTTCGCACCGACGTTGACGGTGTGTTCGCCGCCGACCGTGTGCGTATGGGCTTTGGCGATCGTCGAGGTCCGCGTGCCGATCTCCTCGGTATGCGCCGACGCAACCAGCGTCTTCATGTCCTGCGACGTCGTCTGATACATCTGTCCGACGTTCAGCGTCTTGCCTTCGCCGATCGTTTCGGTCTTGGCATGCGTGACCGACTCCGTGTGGCTGCCGCCGATCGTCGCCTCACGATCCGACGCGATCGTCACGGTCTCCTTCTTCCCGACCGTTCGCGTCCGGTTCCCGCCAACCTCATGCGTCTCATCCACACCGATCTGCGCGACCCGGTTCTTGCCGATATTCACCGTCTCGTTCTGCCCCACACTCCGTTGCCGGTTGTTCTTCACCTGCATCGTTTCGTCATTCCCGACCGTATGCGTATGGTTGTTCCCGACAGAAAGCGAATGATCGGCCTCCGTCTCCGCATCGAAATTCCGTTCCGCATGCATCCAAAGCTGCTCAGCGCCTTTCTTGTCCTCGAACCTGAACGCATTCGCATGCTCGGTCGTCCCGCCCGGCGACGACCGCGACAGCAGCCCGCTTTGCGTCGCGCTCCCCGGCAGCCCCCACGGCGGCATCTTCTCGCCGTTATAAACGCGCCCCGTCACGATCGGCTCATCCGGATCGCCGTTCAGGAAATCGACCACGACCTCGTCGCCCACACGCGGAATCTGCACGCCCCCGAATCCACCGCCGGCCCAAGGACTCGACACCCGTACCCAGCACGACGAATCCTGGTTGCTCTGCCCATACCGGTCCCACCGGAACTGCAGCTTCACGCGCCCGTATTGATCGGTCCAGATTTCCTCGCCCGGCGGCCCGACGACGGTCGCCGTCTGCGGCCCGTTCGTACGCGGCCTCGGCGTCTCACGCGGCGACCGGAACGGCAGGCTCGACGGCTGCACCAGCATCATCGTCTGATGCACGACGGCCTCCGCGCCCTGATCGCTCGCATACGCGTTCTCCTGAAAGCGGTACTGACACCGCACGATCAGATACTCGCGGTTCTGGTCGGCGCGCGGACAATGCGCGAGCGTGAACAGATACCCGGGCGCGGCGCCGCGCACGTCCGTATCCGCGCTCGCCCGCTCGTGCTCGGCCTGCTGCTCCTCGAGCCGCACGCGGCTGTAGTGCGCGCCGGGCGCATCGTCGCGATAGCCGCCCGGCCATTCGAACGACGCGAAGCTGTCGTGATCGTGGCCGCGCGGGTCGACCTTCTGCGTCGACAGGTCGGCGCGCGGCTTCGTGTAGTCGTAGTCGGTGGTCTGGTGCTTGCCGACACTCACCTCCTGCGCGGGCAGCCAGCCGTCGACATGTTCCTCGTCGGCGATCGCGGTGCGGTCGCGCGCGATGTACGGAATCGTCTCGTAGCCGGGCAGCGCCGTGTGCGACGACATCGCGTCGCTCAGCATCAGCGTATGCGTGTCCTCGGCATGCCGGAACCAGTAATAGATGCCCTCGAACTCCATCAGCCGCGACACGAACGCGACATCGGTCTCGTTGTACTGCACGCAGTACTCGCGCGGCACATACGATTCGGCGAGGTGGTTCTCGATCGGAAAGCCGTACGTCGACAGCACCTCCTGCACGATCTCGGGCACGGTCTTGTTCTGGAAGATCCGGCAATCGGAGCGGCGCGTCGCGAGCCACAGCCACGGGCGCACGACCAGCTCGTAGCCGTAGTACCGCTCGGCACGCCTGCCGGCAAGCGACGCGCGCGCGACGATGCCGTTCAGGTAGCGCGTCGACTGGTCCTGCTGTTCGATGCGGACCGTCACGGGCTTGCCGAGCATGTCCTTCAGCGACAGGCTGTGACTGTCCGCGAGTGCCTCGATCCGGAATTCGAACAGCCGGCCGAGTTCGTCGCTGCCGTCGAGCGTGTGGAATTTCAGGTCGTCGCCGTGCGGGCTGTCGAGGGTGAAGACGCGATTCACGTCGTTGCCTCCTCGTCAAACCGGTAAGCGAATTCGCCGTCGGCCGCGCTGACCTCGATCGACGACAACGCGCGGCCTTCGAGCGTGGCCTGCAGGATTGCGCGGCTGATGCGCGGCATCACGGTATGCGTGAGGATCGCGTCGACCATCCGGCCGCCGGATTCGATCGTCCGGCAGCGCTCGACGATCAGCGCGGTCGCCGCGTCGGTGCAGCGCAGCCGGATGCCGTGATGCGCGTCGATCCGCTTCTCGATCCGCCGCAACTGCAACGCGACGATGCGCGCGAGCGTCGCGTCGGTGAGCGGGTAATACGGCACGACGGTCAGCCGGCCGAGCAGCGCGGCCGGAAATACATCGAGCAGCGGCGTGCGCAGCGCATCGGCGAGCGTCTGCACGTCGGGCAGGCGCTCGGGGGCGCGGCAGAGCTGCATCACGCGATCGGCGCCGACGTTCGACGTCAGCAGGATCACGGTGTGCCGGAAATCGATGTCGCGACCCTCGCCGTCCTCCATCCAGCCCTTGTCGAATACCTGGAAGAAAATCTCGTGCACGTCGCGGTGCGCCTTCTCGATCTCGTCGAGCAGCACGACGCTGTACGGCCGGCGGCGCACGGCCTCGGTCAGCACCCCGCCCTGCCCGTAGCCGACATAACCGGGCGGCGCACCCTTCAGCGTCGACACGGTATGCGCCTCCTGGAACTCGCTCATGTTGATCGTGATCGCGTTGTGCTCGCCGCCGTACAGCGTGTCGGCCAGCGCGAGCGCGGTCTCGGTCTTGCCGACGCCGGACGGGCCGCACAGCAGGAACACGCCGTGCGGCTTGGTCGGATCGTCGAGCTTCGCGCGAGCGGTCTGGATCCGTTGGGCGATCAGTTCGACCGCATGCCGCTGGCCGACGACGCGTTCGCCGAGCGTATCGGCGAGCTTCAGCACGGCCTGCGTCTCGTCGCGCACCATCCGGCCGAGCGGAATGCCGGTCCAGTCGGCGACGACGGCCGCCACCGCGTGCGTGTCGACGGCGGGCAGCACGAGCGGCGCGTCGCCCTGCACGTCGGCCAGCGCCTGCTGCGCGGCGGCGAGGTGCGCCTGGATATCGGCGCGCGTGGCGGCGTCGAGTTCGCGCGACGGATCGTCGTCGAGCAACGCGGCGCGTGATTCGACGATCGCCGCCAAGGCGTTGCGTTCGGTTTGCCAGCGCACGTCGAGCTGATCGAGCGCGGCCTGCGCGGCGGCAATGTCCGACTCGATCGCGTCGCGCCGTGCGGCATCACCGGTGCCGAGCGCGCACTCGCGGCCGATCCGCTCCTGCTCGACGCGCAGGCTGTCGATGCGGCGGCGCGCGTCCTCGATCGGCGCGGGCACCGCGTGCTGGCTGACGGCGACGCGCGCGCAGGCCGTATCGAGCAGGCTGATCGCCTTGTCCGGCAACTGTCGGGCGGGGATATACCGGTGCGACAGCGTGACGGCAGCCTGCAGCGCGTCGTCGAGCACGAGCACGCGGTGGTGAGCCTCGAGCTTCGCGGCGAGGCCGCGCAGCATCGTCAGCGCGGCCGTCTCTTCCGGCTCGTGCACGTGCACGAGCTGGAAGCGCCGCGTCAGCGCGGGATCCTTCTCGATGTACTGCTTGTACTCGGACCACGTGGTCGCGCCGATCGTGCGCAGCAGGCCGCGCGCGAGCGCGGGCTTCAGCAGGTTCGCGGCGTCGCCGGTGCCGGCCGCCCCGCCCGCGCCGACGAGCGTATGCACTTCGTCGATGAACAGGATCGCAGGCCGCTCGGACGACATCGCTTCGTCGATCACGCCGCGCAGCCGGCTCTCGAACTCGCCCTTTACGCTCGCGCCGGCCTGCAGCAGCCCGATGTCGAGCAGGTACAGCGCGACGTCGTGCAGCGACGGCGGCACGTCGCCGGCGGCGATCCGCAGCGCGAAGCCTTCGGCGACGGCCGTCTTGCCGACGCCGGCCTCGCCGACCAGCAGCGGGTTGTTCTGCCTGCGCCGCAGCAGGATGTCGACGATCTGGCGGATCTCGGCGTCGCGCCCGACGACCGGGTCGATCTCGCCGGCCCGCGCGCGGGCGGTCAGGTCGACGGCGAAGCGCGCGAGCGCCGAACCTTCGGCAGCCGTTGCGCCGCGCACCGCCGTGTCGCCGCCGATGCCGGCCTTCGAAGCAGGTCCGGCCGGTTGCGCCTCGGGCGAGCCGGCGACGATCGGTTCGAGATCGTCGGCGAGCACATCGGGCACGATGCGCTCGAATTCGCGCGTGATCGCAACCAGCACGTTGCGCAACTGCGGCGTCTTCAGGATCGCGAGCAGCAGCACCGCGCCGCGAATGCGCGTCGCGTCGTATTTCAGCGTCGCATAGACCCACGCGCGTTCGACCGCGTCGTCGATGTGCACGGACAGGTCCGACACCGAGCCCGCGCCACGCGGCAGCCGGTCGAGCGCGGTGACCAGCGCGCGGTCGATCACGGCCGCGTCGATTTCGAAGCGGCGCAGCACGCGCTGCAGGTCGCCGTCGGGCCGCTGCAGAAGCTGCTTGAACCAGTGCGCGAGTTCGACGTAAGGATTGCCGCGCAACCGGCAGAACCCGGTGGCCTGCTCGAGCGTCTCGTAGAGGAACGGATTCAGTTTTCCGAACAGGTTGACGCGGCCGATATCGGACATGACGGCTCCCGTTTAGGCGGTTTCGCGATGAAAGGCCGCGCCGGCGCGCGGCGTGTCGCCACGGCGCACGTCGTAGCGGACGACGAGGTCGCGCGCGGGGCCCGGTTCGAGACGCTGCCCGAGCCACGCGGTGCGGCCGATGCCCTGCGGCGCGCCGAGCGCGATCGCAGGCACCGCGTCAGCCGCCAGTTCGAGCTGCACATCCCAGTCGAACTCGATGCCGACGTATTCGCGCACCCATTGCGCGAGCTGCCGCGCGTGCGGCCCGCCCGGCAGGAAGCGGCGGTACGCGTCGAGCGACAGCGGGCCGAGCACGATCCGGAAACGCGACTGCGCATCGCGCACCGCGACGCCGAGCGCGACGGCGCCGACGCGCAACGTCGGCCGCGTCGCGCGGATCGTGCAGCGCTGCGAGCGCTCGATCGCGACCCATTGCGGCACGTGCTCGACGATGCGCGCATCGACGCCGAAATGCCGGCGCAGGATCTGCACGAGTCCTTCCGGGTTGCGGGTGTGTCGCACGAGATGGCCCGCATGGAAATAGCGCGCATGCGGCGCGAGCGCGTCGGCGATTGCAGTGGCCAAGGCACCGGCTTGCGCGGCCGGCCTGTCGCCGTGCGTCGCACGTCCGATCAGGCTCGCGATGTAACCGTCGAACCGTGCGCGCTCGGGGCGATCCAGGCTCACCGTCGGCTGCGCGTCGGCCCATGCGCGGTAGAACAGCAGGATCAGCCGGTGATGGAACAGGTCCGCGAACGCGGCAAACGTCGGGTCGTCGTGCTGGGCCGCACGCTCGTGCGCGTATTCGGTCAGGTGCGTCGGCAGCGGCCCGTTCGGCCCGAACAGTCCGAAACCGTGGATCGCGATGCGCGGCGGCGCGGCGCCGTCGTCGTGCACGCCGGCCAGCATCGACGCCGCGAACGCGAGCGACGGCTGCTGCCCGAGCCGCACGGGCTCGTCGCGCGGCCGCGCGGCATGACCGAGCGGTGCGCGGCCGGGCGACAGCGCGTCGAGCCAGCGCAGCGCCTGGAACAGGTCGTAGCCGTGCGGCGCGGCCCGCAGCCGTGCCCACCACGCGTCGCGGCGTGCGGCTTCGGCGGCCGGCCGGGCGCCGGGTGACGTGTCGCGTTTCATATTGCAGGCCGCCTGCCGATGCGCGCGGGCCAGTGCGCGAGCGTGCCGCGCTGCGCGCTGGTCAGCACGCATTCGGCGAACGCGTTGATCGACACGTGACGCGCGAAGAACTGTTCGAGCACCGCGCCGAGCAGGAACGGGCTGTCGCCGGAGAACGCGTGATCGTCGACGGTTACGTCGACCTGCACGCCGCGCCCGAACATCAGCGGCCCGAGTGCCGGCAGCCGGCGGAACACCGGCGAGAACGCGACGCGCTGCACGCCGTCGATCTGCCGGCGCATCGCGGCGTCGGCCGGGTCGGCGTGCAGGCCGAGCAGTTCGCGCAGCGCGTGCGCGCCCTCGTCGTCGTCGAGATCGGTCAGCGTGTGGCGTGCCAGCCCGAGATGGCGGATCAATCGCCACGCGGTTTGCGCATCGGCGATCGGCGGGCGCGGCCGCGACGGGCCGCGGATCGCGACGATACGCTCGACCGGGGCCGACACGCGCAGCGTGAACGTGTTCGCGTCGCCGGGCGGCTGCAGCAGCACGAGATCGCGGTTCGTACACAGCGTGTCGGCGGACAGGTAGCGCATCGTCTCGTCGTACGGCGCGCACTGGCTGTCGACAAGCGATACATAGGTTTCGCTGCCGACGTAGCCGGTGCGCGTGCCGTTCGCGCGCGCCTGCGCGGATACCAGCCGCGGCTCGCGCCGCACCGTGTAGTACGCGCCGTAATTGCCGTCGTCGCCGGCGAACGACGCGTGAAACGGCCGGAATTCGCGCGACTGGCCGTCGTCGCGCTGCTCGCTCGCGAGCCGCTGCACCGCATAGACCTCGTAGTCGAGCGGCCGGCTGCGGTCGACGACGACATGATGCTCGCGCGCGCCCGGCTGCAGCGGAATGCGGTCGGCGCGGCGCGCGAACAGGTTCACGGCCGGCGTGCAGTTCAGCGCGAGGTGGCGCGCGTCGACGGCGGCTTCGAGCGCTGCGTCGTGACGATCGAACAGCACGGTCAGCTCGCATTCGTCGCCGGTCGCGCGCGCGAGCGCGGCGCGCAGCCCGCCGATGCTGAAGAACAGGAAGCGTGCCGGAAACGCGAAATACTCGCGCAGCAGCCGGTAGCCGTGGAAGCTGCGGCCGTCGTCGGGCAGGATCGCCTGCGCCGGATCGAAACCCTCGTGGACGATCGCGTCGGCGTCGAGCGTATGCAGCCAGCGCGGCGGCTGCCCGGGATCGTGACACACGACGCCGAGCGCATGCGCGGCGATCAGTTCGAGCAGATGCAGCGCGTCGCGTTCGGGGCCCGCGAGATGGAACGTCAGCCGGTCGAGCGGCAACTGCGAGAGTTTGGCGCCGCCGCGTGCCTTCAGCCGGATGCGCAGCGCGCCGCGCACGTCCTGCCGCGCCGCGACGGCGCCGCGCGGCAGCCACGACGGCGCACCCGTGACGGTCGCATCGATCAGTTCGAGCGGCCACAGCGTCAGGTCGTGCGCGGTGCGGAATTCGCACGCGGTCTGCTCGGACGCGGCCGGCCGCGCGCGCAGCGCGGTGCCGGCCGGCAGCCGCCAGCCTTGCGCAAGGCTGCCTTCGTTCATCATCGGCGCGAACCGCACGATCGCCATCGACGGCAGCGGCGCGATATAGCCGGGATACACGGCGTCGAGCAGCGCCTGCGTGAAGCGCGGGAATTCGGCGTCCATCTTCAACTGCACGCGCGCGGTGAGGAAGCTGAAGCCTTCGAGCAGCCGTTCGACGTACGGGTCGGGCGGCCCCGATTCGTGCAGCCGCAGCCGCGCGGCGACCTTCGGGAACTGCTGCGCGAATTCGCCACCGAGCTCGCGCAGGTACGCGAGTTCGCGGTTGTAGTAGTCGAGCAGGCGCGTATCCATCGCGTCAGGCCCCCGCCACGGATTGCAGCGACATCGCGCCCGTCTCGAGATCGAGGTCGGAGCGCAGCACGAATTCGAGCGGATGCGGGATCGACCACAGCGTGCCGCGGATCTCGAACAGCAGCACGTTGTGGCGTCGTTCTCCCGCCCGGCCGCCCGGCGCGTCAATCACGCTGCGGACTTCGACGCTGTCGGGTGCGATGCGCGGCTCGAAGCGGACGATCGCGTCGCGGATCGACGCCTCGACCGACATCCGCTCGACGCCCGACATCGGCTTGCCGACGAGCGGCCGCATCCCGTAGTTCAGCACCGACGCCTGTGCGTGCGCGAACGCCGACCAGTCGACGAAACCGTCCTCGGCATTGCGCGTGTTGAGCAGCCATGCGAGATCGCGCAGCACGGCGGCGCGCAGCCGCTCGGTGCCGATCCATTGCGCGCCGGGCGCTTCGGTTGCGCGCTGCGGCGCGTCGTCGGTGAGCCGGTCGAGCAGCGCGGGCTGCAGCCGGTCGCACAGGTTGCCCTCCCGGCCGTCGCGGGTTCGCGGGTCGTCCATCGTCGTCTCCGTGCCTGCTTGTACCCTCACATCTCGGTGTTTTCCTTGATGTTCCAGCCGACCGTGACCTCGGCGCCCTTGCCGCCGTTGTCGTTCTGCTGCCAGTACTGCTTCTTCACCTTCGCGGCCTGGAAGCCGTAGTGCATCATCAGCCGGTCGGCGACGTCGCCCGGATCGATGCCCGCGACCTGCGCGGACGTGACGAGCACCTCCTGCAGCGTCACGCGCATGAACTCGACCTGCGTGCCGCCCGTCTTGCACGCGGAAATCTCGACCGACGACAGGTGCTTGCCGTTCGCGCAGTTCTTGATGATCGCGGGCGCGCCCTTGTCCATGTACGCGGCGACGACGAGATCGTTGAAGCTCGCCTTGCCCGCGTTGCCGCCGCTGCCGCTCGCCATCGCGCCCGGCTGGCTCGCGCCCCACGTGAACGACTGGATGTCGGTCCAGCCCTTGTGCTGCGCGTCCGCCGATTCGCCGGTCACGCCGTCCACCTTCATAAACATTGCTACGCCCATTGCCGTCTCCGTTTCAGTGCGAGGTCAGGTTGAATGCCGTGTTGAATGCCGCTTTCCGCTCGTTTTTCCGCTTACTCGTTCGCCGCCTTCGCGGTCGGCAACCGCGAGATGAGCCGCAGCGACACGGTGAGCCCTTCGAGCTGGTAGTGCGGTCTCAGGAAGAATTTCGACGTGTAGTAGCCGGGGTTGTCCTCGACTTCGTCGACGACCACCTGCGCGGCCGCGAGCGGCTTGCGCGCCTTGGTTTCCTGCGACGAGTTCACGGGGTCGCCGTCGACGTAGTTCATGATCCAGTCGTTCAGCCAGCGCTCCATGTCGTCGCGCTCGCGGAACGAGCCGATCTTGTCGCGCACGATGCACTTCAGGTAGTGCGCGAAGCGGCAGCACGCGAACAGGTACGGCAGGCGGCCGGACAGCCGTGCGTTCGCGGTCGCGTCGGGATCGTGGTACTCGGCCGGCTGGTACAGCGACTGCGCGCCGATGAACGCCGCGAAATCCGAGTTCTTCCGGTGTACGAACGGCATGAAGCCGTTCTTCGCGAGCTCGGCCTCGCGGCGATCGCTGATCGCGATCTCGGTCGGGCATTTCTGGTCGACGCCGCCGTCGTCGGTCGGGAACGTGTGGCTCGGCAGCCCTTCGACCGCCCCGCCCGATTCGACGCCGCGGATCGACGAACACCAGCCGTACTGCTTGAACGAGCGGTTGATGTTCGCGGCCATCGCGTACGCGGAATTCGCCCACGTGTAGCGGTCGTGGTTCGCGGCGTCGGTGTCTTCCTCGAAGTCGAATTCGTCGACCGGGTTGGTGCGCGCGCCGTACGGCAGCCGCGCAAGAAAACGCGGCATCGCGAGGCCGACGTAGCGCGAATCCTCCGACTGCCGCAGGCTGCGCCACGCCGCGTATTCGGTATTCTGGAAGATCTTCGTCAGGTCGCGCGGGTTCGACAGCTCCTGCCACGAATCCATCTGCATCAGCTCCGGCGACGCGCCGGCGATGAACGGCGCATGCGCGGCCGCCGCGATCTTCGACAGCTCGCCGAGCATCTCGACGTCGGGCGGGCTGTGATTGAAATGGAAATCGCCGACGAGGCAGCCGAACGGCTCGCCGCCGAACTGCCCGTACTCTTCCTCGTAGATCTTGCGGAACAGCGGACTCTGGTCCCACGCGACGCCCTTGTAGCGCTTCAGCATCCGCGCGACCTCGTTGCGCGACGCCGGCAGCGCCTTGATCTTCAGCAACTCGTCGGTCTCGGTGTGCGTGACGAGGTAATGCAGGCCGCGCCACGCGCCTTCGAGTGTCTGGAACTCGTCGTGATGCAGGATCTGGTTGATCTGGTCGGACAGCTTCCGGTCGATCTCCGCGATGATCTGCTTCACGCTGCCGTACGCGTCGGTCGTCATGCCGACCGTATGTTCGAGCGCCTGCTGCGCGAGCGTGCGCACCGCGCGCTCGACCGACTCGCGCGCCTCGGCCGTCTTCGGCTTGAATTCCTTCTGCAGCAGCGCGGCGAACTCGTCGTGAGCGACGGCTGGCTGCGCGAGGTCGCGCGTGTCGGCGCGGGATTGGACGGGGTCATTCATCGCGGGCCTCCGATTCGGTCGCATCGCCGCGCTGCGCGGATTCGTGCGGATTGCGCACGAGCGTCTTCAGCAGGTCGGGATCGTTGATCGCGCGCTCGATCAGTTGTTCGGCGCCGTGCTTGCCGTCCATGTACGACAGCAGGTTCGACAGCTCGGTGCGCGCTTCCAGCAGCCGGCGCAGCGCGTCGACGTTGCGCGCGATCGCGGCCGGCGAGAAATCGTCGATCTGCTCGAACGTCATGTCGACATTGAGCATCCCTTCGCCCGTCAGCGTGTTCGGCACCTGGAACGCGACGCGCGGCGCGACCGACTTCATCCGCTCGTCGAAGTTGTCGACGTCGATCTCGAGAAACTTGCGCTCCGGCAGGTCCGGCAGCGGCTCGGCGCGCTTGCCCGCCAGGTCCGAAATCACGCCCATCACGAACGGCAGCTGCACCTTGCGCTCGGCGCCGTAGGTCTCGACGTCGTACTCGATCTGCACGCGCGGCGCCCGATTGCGCGCGATGAACTTCTGTCCGCTGCCCGCTGCCTTGGTTCTGTCAGTCATCGTCCACTCCTTCGCTTCGATCAGGTTGCGCAGTACGTTGTCGCCGCCCGCGTGACGGCTTCCTTTATCCGGTTTGTCCGGTTCGTTTCATTCGCTTCGCTCGCCGCTCAGCAGGTCCAGCTTCGGCAGGCTCTCCGGCGCGAGATCGCGGATGATTTCGTAGAAGTCGAGCGCGAGCAGCCGCTGCGCGCGCCGCAGCAGCAGCGGCGCCGGATGGCTCGGTTCGTGCTGCTCGAAATAGCGGCACATCTTGTCGAGGCCGAGCCGCACGTCGTCGCGGCTCGTGACCTCCGCATCGCGCCACGCGTGCGCGTTCGACATGGTTGCCGGCGCAACCGGTGCGGTGCCGGTCTGCGATGCGTCGCCGGACGCGGCCTGCTGCGCGGAAACTGCACCGTCCGGCGCGCCCGATTGCGGCTCGGGCACCGGCACTTCGCGCATGATCCGTTGCAACGCCTTCTCCGCATCGCCGGCATCGGGTGCCCATTCGCGGCCGAGCTTGTCGGTCACGGTCGCGCGGATCGTGTCCAGCGCTTGCAACGCGGCGCGCGCCGCGTCGAGCGGCGTCGTGCCGTCGCCGCGCGCGGCCGACAGTGCGGCAATCAGGCTTGCGCGGCCGCCGGCTTCGTCGCGGCCGTCGAGCAGCCGTTCGGCGTCGCGCACGTTCGGGCCGCCGTCGAACAGCGGCTGGCGGCGTGCCGCGCGTGCGCAGTCGTGCGCGCCGGCCACGTCGGCGAGCGCGTTCATCCGCGGCGTCGGGTCCGGTTCGCCGTCAGCGTCGAGCCGCGGATGCAGGTCGTCCCACCGGCGCTCGAGCAGGTTCGCGACGATTGCGAGCGCGTCCGCGTAGCCGGGCATGCCGTGCTGCTCGATCCAGCTACGCGCGAGATACGCGACGACGCGCAGGTCCTTCGTGCGTGCGGACAGCGCAAGCGCGAGCCGCTCGACCGCGCCCCAGTCGGGCGCCTCGGCCGGGATCACGGTGTCGCCGTACTGCTGCTCGGCGCGCGGCGTCGCGCGCTCCTGCAACTGCAGGAACTCGGCGTCGTATTCGAGGTTCGCGCCGCATGGCGCATCGGGCGCGACGTCCGCGAGCAGCCGGCCGATCAGGTCGGCACGCGGCGTCGCCGCCGGCAGGCCCGGCGACGCAGGGGAAAGCGCGGCGGCGGCGAGCGCCGCCTGGCTGACGTCATTCGAATGCATAGTCGATGTTGATCGGTTTGCTGCCGAAGTCGATCGCCACGGTGCGGCGCAACGGCGGCAGCGAGCCGTTGCGGATCTCGATCTGGTAGACGCCCGGCGTCAGCGACACCGAGCGCAGCGGCGGGCTCGCGCCGCGTCGCGCGCCGTTCACGTACACGTCGCCCCACGGCTGCACGTTGAAGCGCACCTGGACGGTTTCCTGCGTCTTCGGCGGGCGCGGCTCGGCAGGCAGCACGTTCACGGCGGCAATGGCCGTTTCGGCTTCCGGTGACGGCTTGGGCGCCGGAGTTGGCGTGGACGCCGGTGACGAGGCGGTTCCCGACGGCGGCACGTTGACGACGCGCTCCGACGCGTCGAGGCTGCCGGCAGGCGCGATGGCGGAACGGGAGCGGGCTTGCGCCGGCGCCGGGTTCGTGACGGCGGTCGCGACCTGCGGTGCGGTGGCGGCGTCGACCGCAGGCGTGCTGGCCGGCGCGGCGGCAACGGGCGGCGGCGGAACCTGCGCCGACGATCCGGTAGGCAGGCTCGACGGCGGCACGACGATCGGCGTCGGTCCGTGCTGGGCCAGCGTGGCGTCCGGCGTGCTGGCGGGCGATGACGTGCCGGCCTGCGGCTGGCTCGCGCCGGGTGCGGCTTCGTCGGCGACGCGTGCGGGACGCGACAGATAGGTCGCGGCGAGGCCGACGGCGATCAGTGCGACGAGCGCGCTACCGACGTAGACCGGTATGCGACGGTTGCGCGATCCGGCGGGTGCGGAGCCGCGTTGGGTGCCGGTCGGCACGGACGCGCCGCCTGATGACGATGCCAATGCGGCGGGATGCGACGCGGTGGTGCCGGCGGCGCCGGCAGCCGCATACGCATTCCCGTTCGTGTTCCCGGAATCCGCTGCGCCGGGCTTGCCGATGTCTGCGTCGGCACGTGCGGATCGCGCATCTGCTTCGTCGTGCGCTTCGGTTCTTGCAGCAAGCGGTTCCTTTGCACGCTCCGCGTTTCCGTTCGGCGCACCGGATTCAACCGGCTTCGCCGCCGGCCGAGACGTATGCGATGCCGACGCTGCCGACGCGCCCGCAGCCGCAATCGCAGCGTTCTGCGCAGCCGCCTTCTGTGTTGAAGGTCCACCAGCCTCCGGCTTGGCACCGAGCGGGGCAGACGATGCAGATGCGTGATCCGATGGTGCCGACACATTGTCCGGACGCTCGGCCTTTGACGACTGCCCATCCGACGCAGCCTTTCCCGCAGCGGTTCCGCCCTCGCCGATCGCCGCCGCGGCAACAGCCGACGCGGTGCCCGACGCAGCGGAAGCCGCCGAAGCATCACCCTTCCCTTCCCCGCTCCTGCCCGCGTCACCCGCCGGCGGCACGACCGCCGCGCCATACCCACCGCCCGTCCGGTCGAAGTCCCGCAACCCGAGCTCCGCCGCGAACGCGGCGACCGATTCCGGCCGATCCGGAATCCGCAACTGCAGCGCATGATCGACGGCCGCGAGAAACGCCGGACTGTACACCTCGCCGGCCGGCAATTCGCGCGACACGAGCGGCCGGTACGTGTCCTTGATGCTGCGCACGACGGCCGCGGGCGGCAACTCGCCGGCGATCATCGCGTGCATCACCGCGCCGAGCGCATAGAGATCGGTCCACGGCCCCTGGCTGAACGCCGGATCGTCGGTGTACTGCTCGATCGGCGCGTAGCCGGGCTTGATCATCATCGCGCCGTCGTCGACGAGATCGCCGATCCGTTTGCGCGCCGCGCCGAAGTCGAGCAGGATCGCGCTGCCGTTCGGGCGGATCAGCACGTTGTCGAGCGCCACGTCGCGATGAAAGCATTGCGCGCGATGCAGCGTGTCGAGCGCGCCGAGCAGCGCGCCGACGATGTTGCGCAGTTGCGTCTCGCTGATCCGCATGCCGCCGTCGAGCAACTGCTTGAGCGTACGCCCTTCGTAGAACGGCATCACCATGTACGCGGTGCCGTGGCTTTCCCAGAAGTGCAGGACCTTGACGAGCCCCGGATGATCGAATTGCGCGAGCAGGCGCGCCTCGTTGAGGAACGCGCCGCGCCCCGCGTCGAACGCCTGCGCGAACCGCTCGGAACGCAGCGACACCGTATAGTCGCCGCCGCGCGTGGCAAGCATCGACGGCATGTACTCCTTGATCGCGACCGCGCGCCGCAACGTGCGGTCGAACGCGCGATAGACGATCCCGAAACCGCCGATCCCCAGCACCTCGTCGAGCTGCAGTTCGCCCAGGCGATGGCCGAGCGGCAGCGGCCGCACCGTGAATTCGGATGCGTCGCCGCGTGTCGCCGTGTCGTACTCGTTGTCTCTCGATCCAGCGTCCTTCATGTCCACCTCTCGAAACCGCGCCCCATCTGCCCGCCGCGCCCGGCGGCTCGCCGACCTTTGGCCGGGCCGCTAACCGCCGCCGAACAGCGTCAGGAACAGCGCGTTGTCGGGCGTGCCCGTATGCGCATGCGTGCGCGGCGGCGATCCGTCGGCGCGGTTGGTCCACCAGAAACTGGTCCCGCCGTGCGGATCGAAATAACCGGACAGCCCGGGCCACGCGGCGGGCGCCGGCTGTTCCGGCAGCGTCGCCGGCGTGCCGCCAACGCGTTCCGCGTACCGGCCGCCGCCCGGTACGAGCCGCACGCGTTCGAGCGTCCGCTCGAGATCGCCCGGCGCGCGCGCATGGCGGATCGCGTCGAGCAGCGCATGGCCGACCTGCCAGTAGAACGCGTCGGCGGCGTCCGGCAGCCCGTTCCAGTAATCGGTCGCGCGCATCGGCAGCGTGACGAGCACCGGGTAGTAGCGCCCCACGCGGTCGCAGCTCGGCGCGAGGCAGCCCGGCTGCACGCACGACGCGCCGGCGCCCGCCGGGATCAGGAAATTCCAGACCGGCGCGACCGTGTAATGGCGCTCGATCTCGTCCGCGCCGCGCTGGCGCATCGCGGCCATCCCCTGCTGGAGCCAGCGTTCCCACCAGAGCGCGAGCGCATGCGGCAGCCGGCTGTTCACGAAGTCGCCGGCGCCGGGAATCTTCCCGTACCAGGCCGGCGCGTCGCCGGCGGTGCTCGTGAGCGGCGGTGTGGGGCTCATTGCTTCGGAGGGCATGTAAAGGACTCCATCTGGGCCAGCCTGAACGGGTTGCGGACGCTGCCCGCATTCACCTGCAGCACGATCGGTTTGCCGTCGACCGTGAAGCGCGCCATCATCTGGTCCGAGCCGCGCCCGGCCGACACGGCCGCGCGGTCGAACAGCCGGTGCAGCGCCCACGGCCCGTCGGTC
Source organism: Burkholderia pyrrocinia (assembly GCF_018417535.1). Taxonomy (NCBI): domain Bacteria; kingdom Pseudomonadati; phylum Pseudomonadota; class Betaproteobacteria; order Burkholderiales; family Burkholderiaceae; genus Burkholderia; species Burkholderia pyrrocinia. The sequence continues at coordinate 546,591 of NZ_CP070978.1, forward strand.
GTGAAGCCGTCGGCCGCGCCGGCCTGTCCCGACACCTGCAGCCGCACCTGGTTGCTGCCGCGCGGGCCCGGCCAGTCCACCGCGCTCTGCACGAGCGGGCCGTGCGCGTAGCGGACGATCTGCCCGTCGACGTCGAGCACCATCTCCGTGATCGACGGGTCCATTTCGAGCGGCTGGATCTGCACCTTCAGTTGCGCGGTGCGCGCACCGCTGCCGAAATACACGTCGCGGATCACCGCGGCCTTTTCGAACGACGCGAGCATCGCGGCCGCCGACGGATCGGCGTCCGCATTGCGGTTCGCGAAGCGCCACGGGTGCGACGTCGTATCGACGATCGACTGCAGGTTCTTCTGGAAGAAATCGTCCATCAGCCCGCCCGGCGCGAACATCTGCGCGAAATCCGCCGGCGCGACGTCGCGCGACGATCCGCGCGCGAACGGATAGCGGCCCGCGATCGCCTGCCGGCAGAAATCGCCGACATTCGCGCCGGCCCGCAGCGCGACGCTGCGCTGCTCGACGGTCGCCACGCTGCCGTTCGCGACGTTCGACAGGTCGTCGAGCACTTCGCGGAACGGTGTCGGCAGGCGGCCGGCCTGCGCGCGCAGCCGCGCGGGCGCATCGGACGGCGGCGGCTGCGCGCCGCTGCGCAGCGCGTCGTCGGTGGCCGTCAGGTACGTGTAAAGCGCGTCGATCGACTTCAGCACCGCGTCGAATCCCTGCGCCTGGTCGCCGCTGCCCGGCGCGAACGCGCGGAACCCGGCGAAGTGGCTGTCGACCACCTGCTCGGGGCTCGCGGGCGCCGCCGCGGACGGATTCGCGTCGCTGGCCTGGCCCGCGAAGATCTGCGACAGCGAGCTGCGCGCCTCGTCGACCTTGTCCTGCGCACGCGATGCGAGATTGCGCGCCCCGCCCGGCGCATCGCCGAGCGCCGTGTCGCGCGCGAGCGCGCCCATCAGCCGCGTGAGCGGCGAATCGGCCGACGACAGCGCGCGTGCCACCTGGATGCTCTGCGCGAGCGTGGCCGTGCGCTGCAGCTTGATGTCGGCGAGATAGTCGTCCCAGATCTTCAGGTAGTCGTTCAGGTAAAGCTGGCGGATATCGCGCGCCCACGCGGCCGCGTCGTTCGGCCCGGGTATCTCCGACAATCCGAGGTTCAGCACCCACACTTCCTCGCGCCCGTACGCGTCGACCTCGCCGGTCAGGCGCGGCGCGAACACGTTGCGATAGCCGTTGCGCGTATAGAGGCCCGGCACGCCCTCCGACAGCGGCTTGCCGCTCTGGCGGCGGAACACCAGCGACGCGTCGGGGCCGACCGCGCGCGCGACGCTGAAGTCGAACGCGGACGTCGCCGGGCGCAACGTGCGCGTGAGCTGCCGGTACAGCCGCTGCGAGAACGGCACCTGCCGCAGCCGGTCGCGCACGTCGGCCACGAGCCGCTCGTTCATCGGATACGGCGACACCGCGACGCGGTTGCCGAACAACGCGGAGAGATGCGCGCGCAGCGCGGAACGTTCGGCCGGCGAGAAATCCGGAGGCAGCGAGCGTTCCATTTCCAGATCGACGACGGCCTGCACGAACGCGGGATCGTAGTGCGCGCTGTCGTACAGCATCAGGTATGCCTTCAGCGCCGCGTACGCGTAGTCGGTTTCGTCGGGCCGCGCGTCGCGCAGCGCGGCCTCCATCCGGCTCGCGGCGATCGGCAGCAGCACGTCGTTGAGCGCGCGCCGGTACACGGCATCGACGGCCTCGTCGATCTTCTCGCCCTGGAACAGCCCCCACCGATACGCGAGCGGCGGATGCTGCAGGTCGACGCCGCCCGCGTTCGCGAGACCGCCGAGCGCGTCGAGCACGGGCAGCAGCCGGGCGATGTCGGCCGCGTCGGAGAATTTCGCGCCGGCGATCTGTGAATCGACGGCCGGCACGCGCGCGGCGATCTGGTCGAGATACGCGCGGTTGTTCGCATAGCTGCGCAGCCACGCGACCAAGACGGCCACGCATACCAGCGCGAGCAGCACGTAGCCGGCGATCTGCAGCACGCGCCGCTTCTGATGCCAGCGCAGGTCGCTGCCGGCGAGCGAGGCTTCGCGAAAGATATGTTCCTGCAGCAGCGACTTCAGGAAGAAGCTGCGCCCGGTCGAGCCGACCTGTGCGACCGGCGGCACGCCCTCGATCTTCAGGAAGCGCTTGATGCCGCTCATCACGCGATCGAACGCGGTGCCCTCCTGCGTGCCGCTCGTCAGGTAGACGCCGCGCAGCATCGGCATCGGTTCGTAGCTCGAGACGGAAAACACCTCGGCGACGAACTGGCCGAGCATGTCCTGCAGGTCGGCGATCTGCTGCGGCAGCAGGTACGTCATTTCGCGCTGGCGCGCATCGGTCTGCGCGGCGAGCAGTTCGGGCAGCCCGTCGTTCAACCGTTGATGCAGCAGCCGGTATTCGCGGTCGAATGCCGCGCGCAGGTCGAAGCCGGGCGCTTCGCTCTGCGCGAGCGGAAACGTGAAGCCCCACACCTGCGCGCATTCCGTGCGGCCGTAGCTGCTGAAATACTCGGCGAAGCCCGCGAGCAGGTCGGCCTTCGTCACGAGCAGGTACACGGGAAAACGGATGCCGAGCTGCGCGCGCAGTTCGAGCAGCCGCTTGCGCAGCACCATCGCGTGTTGCGTGCGTTCGGCTTCCGACGCGCCGAGCAGGTCGGCGACGCTGATCGTCAGCATCGCGCCGTTCAGCGGCTGGCGCGTGCGGTATTTCTTCAGCAGGTCGACGAAGCCTTTCCACTCGGCTTCGTCGAGCGCGCGGTTGCCCTCGTGTGTCGTATAGCGGCCGGCCGTGTCGATCAGTACCGCGTCGTTCGTGAACCACCAGTCGCAGTGCCGCGTGCCGCCCACGCCGCGAATCGCCGCGCGGCCGAACTGCTCGGCGAGCGGAAAGCTGAGCCCGGAATTCACGAGCGCGGTCGTCTTGCCCGAGCCCGGCGCGCCGATGAATACGTACCACGGCAACTGATACAGATACTGGCGCGACATCCGGTCGAACCAGCGCGGCAGGCCCTTGCGCACGGCATCGGCCTGCCCGAAGCGGACTTTCTTCAGCAGCGTCGCGGCTTCGTCGAAACGGCTGCGCAGTTCGTCGAGTTGCGCTTTCGCCGGATCGTCGGCGGTGGCCGGCCCCGGCACGGCCTCGCGAAGCTGGTTCAGCAGTTGCGCGTTGAGGCGACCCGCGCGCCAGCTTCGCCACGCGACGCGCGCGCCCCACGCGGCGAACAGCACCGCGATCGTCAGCCCGCGCGCCCAGCCGCTTTCGAGCGGCCGGATTTCGGCGAACGCGAACAGCGGGCCCGCGAGCCACACGAAGCACGCGAGCACGACCAGACCGGCGAAGGTCCAGATCTCCCGCGACGGCAACGGCCGGACGAAACGCGCGACAGCCTGGTTCATATCAGTTGGCCCCCTGCGTCGCGCCGACGGCGGCGCTGCCGGGCGCCGGCAGCAGCGTGATCTCGACGCGCCGGTTCAGCGCGCGGTTTGCCGGCGAATCGTTCGGCGCGACCGGATCGAGCGTGCCGCGCCCTTCCGCCGCGAGCCGCTCCGGATGGTCGAGCCGCACGGCGATCATGCTGCGCACGGCTTCCGCGCGTTCGCGCGACAGGTCCCAGTTCGACGCGAAGCGCGCGGTATGCACGGGCGTGTCGTCGGTATAGCCGGTCACGCGCACGTTGCCGGGCACCTTGTTCAGCGCATCGGCGACGCGCGCGAGCACCGGCACGTAGCGGTCGATCACCGAGGTCGAACCGGACTTGAACAGCCCGTCGCCGCGCAGCACGATCACGCTGCGATCGGCATCGTCGCGCACTGACACGAGGCCGGCCGCGATTTCGGGTGCCAGGAATTTCGCGATGCGCGGCGCGGGTGCCGGGCGCGGCGGCGCCTGCGCGGGCTGCAGTTTCGGCACGTGCAGCGCGTCGATCGACGCGAACACTTGATCCGAATGCCCGGCGAGCGCGATGCGCAGCCCGACGAACACGCCGAAGCCGATCAGCAGCGCGAGCGCCACGCACACCCACAGCGGCACGACGAAACGGCGCGCGACATCACGCGTGACGACGTCGCGCCAGTGCGGCGACAGCGCGGGATCGAATTCGCCGCGCACCGAGCGGATCGTCTGCGCGAGCTGGCGGCGCAGCCCGTCGAGCTGCGCGTGACCGTTGTCGAGCACGCGATAGCGGCCCTCGAAGCCGAGCGCGAGACAGAAATACAGCAGCTCGAGCAGGTCGAGATGCTGGCGCGGCTGCTGCGACAGGCGTTCGAGCAGGTGGAAGAATTTCTCGCCGCCCCAGGTTTCGTTGTGGAACGACACGAGCAGGCTGTGCGACGACCACACGCTGCCGCCCCACGGCGTCAGCGCGGCCGCTTCGTCGAGCGCCGTGCACAGGCAGTAGCGCGCGCCGATGATCGCCTCGGACGGCACGCCGGCTTCCTGCGCGCGCGCCTCGAACTGGCGGATCTCGACGACGAGATGCTCGCGCAGCCACGCCGGATTCGGATGATGGACGGTCGAGCGGATCTGCGGCACCAGATTGAGCAGCGGGTTCGCGGCCGCGACGAGCGGGTTCGTGCCGCTCGCGGCCCAGCGGCCGGGCCGCGGCTGCGTGGCCGTCGGCCCGGCCGCGCCGGACGAACCGGACGCGGCGGCCGGATGCATGCCGCCCGGATTCGGCGGCACGAATCCGCCTGCGCCGGTGGCGATCGAATCGGAGGAAGTATTCATCGCGATGCCCCGCCCTCACCCGCGTATCGCCCAGAACTCCATCGAGAGCCCAGGAAATTCGCCGGCGAAATGAAATGCGAGACCGCCGGAGCGCGCCAGTTGCTTCCACAGGTCGCTGCCCTTGTCGATCTCGAAGTACGTATGACCCGCGTGATACGGGATCTGCCGCGGCGCGACCGGCAACTGGCGCATCGTGATGCCCGGCAGTTGCAACTGCACCAGATCGCGGATCCGCTCGACGGGCCCGAGCTTCGCCTGTGCGGGAAAGCGCGCGCGCAGGCTGTCGGCCGGCACGTCCGCGCGCACCGCGAGCACGAAGCCGGCCGTGTCGCGCAGCGCCGGGTCGGCCAGCGTCGCGACCCGGATGCCGTTGCCCGCGTCGCGCAGCTCGATCTGGATCGCGTTCTGTTCGAGCACCGTCGACAACGACCGGCGCAATTCCGTCATCAGTTCCGCGAAGCTCGTGCGCAGGTCGTCGTGCACGTAGACCGCGAGCGACTGCGGGCGGCGGCCGGCCGCCGTGAACGTGCTCAGGTCGCACGCGAGCTTCAGCCAGTCGCAGAACAACGCTTCCGGATGCGTCGACACGTGCTGCTGTGCATGCCAGGTCAGCGCGAGATAGCGGTTCACGAGCTGCAGCAGCAGGAAGTCCGCGACTTCCGACACGCCGCCGCGCCCCGGCTCCGACAGCCGTTCCGCGAGCGCCTCGCTGCGCTGCGTGAGCAGCGCGTGCAGCTCGCGCGCATACGCCAGCAACACGGCATCGTGCTGCGCGACGAGCCGAGGCGGAATATAGCCGCCGTCGACGAGCAGCCGCGCGTCGGTGCGCCGCTCGACGACCCGTGCGACGCCGAGCGCGTGCCAGTCGCCGGTCAGTTCGGCTTCGAACATCAACCGCACGTTCAGGCGCCCCGTCTGCAGCAGCGCGGGGCCGAGCGCGACCGCGTTCGCGTCGGCCACTTCGTATTCGCGCACGACGTAGCGCGCAACGTCTGCGTTGCCGTTTACGCCATTGCCGCCATTGCCGCCGTTCGCGCCGTTTCCAGCGCCTGCGCCGAACGACACCTCCTCGCCGCCGCCGCGCCACAGCGGCAGCGCGAGCACGACGAGCTGGTCCTTCGCGTCGGCCGGTACGTCGAGCGGTTCGGGGAGATCGTCCGGATGCGCCAGGTCGAATGGCGTGCCGTCGCGCATCACGCCCGACGCGGCGCGCAGCGCGACCTTGCCGAGCGCGAGCTGCTCGCGATCGATTTCCAGCGTATCGAAGCCCCAGTAGAAGCCCTGCAGCGGCAGGCAGCGCAGCGCGACGTAGCGTTCCCAGTGCCGTTCGAGCTGCTGGAAATGCTGCGGCCGCAGGAACATCCCCTCGGTCCACACCACGCGCTGGCGGAGTGCCGCGATCGGCGTCGCGGACATCGTCGGTTCGGTCATGGGCGCCCCCGCGCGTCGTTCAGCACGATGCCGCCGTTGCGGACCGCGACCGACAGCTTCAGCTCCCCCGGCGACGTCTGCCAGAACTTGTAGAGGTTGAGCTGCTTCGCGCGCGGCAGCGGCACCGTCAGCCGCCAGCGGTTCTTTTCGAGCATCCGGTATTCGGCGATCACGCCGATCGCGCCTGCCTCGACGTTGCCGCGATAGTGCAGCGTGCGCGATTCGCCCGGCCGCAGGATCACGCGGTCGGTGCCGAGCAGGTCCGCGCCGAGCACGTTCTCGGGCTTGTCCTGCAGCGAGAAGAAATCCGCGCTGTCGAACGCCGACGCCGCGCGAAGCTGGAACACCTTCAGCACGATCGGCGAAGGCTTGCGATTCATGTCAGGGTTGACGTCCGGCGCAACGTCGACCGTGATCGCATACGGCACCGCGGCCGCGTGCTCCGTTGCGCCGCACCCCGGCAACAGCAATGCGCATCCCCATACGATGAAACTGCTCGACCGCCATTGCATATTCCACCCTCGCCACCCAATAGCCATCCGCCGGTTTCCAGGTTCGGAACCGGTTGATCGGATCAAAAAAGGGACAATTAATTGACCGGTAATTATGTAATTTGCATATCCTTCCGTTGAAGTTTTTTCCGGCAGATTGTTCTTGTGAAAAGCCGGGACAAATCATCCAGGGTTTATGAAAGTTGAATTATCGAGGCGACAGGTAATTGAATCGAGATTGGTTATTAATCGAAAACACTTGCCCGACCGGTTCGCCGTGGCGGCCCGGTTCTATTGCGTGGACACCTGTCGGATGGGCGCGGGGCGCAAGCCGGCCGCCGGGCAAGGGCTGCTCGCGACGCTGATGGTGTGCCAGGCTGTTCGTGTCGCCCGAACGGACGGTGCGGTTTTTCGTGCATTGACGAGCGCTGACCAAACAACTGACGAATCCGAAAAACACAGCGAACTATAGGTCGTTTTTTAAGATTAACAAGCCCTGAAATTCGTAGTCTATTTTCAGGTTCAAATGGAATCGGATCGATCAGTTGAAACAAAACGTAACAGCGATATCGATGCCGATGATTGGCACTAGAATCCAACAGCGCTTGTGCGTCACCGTCCAATTACGCCAAAAACTTTATTTCAAAAATGAAAGGCCGTTCATCGCTCGTGCTTTTCCTCGGCGCCTTGTTGCTGGGGGCTGGCGGGTGCAGCACGTCCCCGACCCAGTCGGCCGCGCATGCGACGGTCGACAGCGCGCGCGCCGCGTATGGCGCCGGCGACTACGGGCGCACGATCGCGCTGCTGAGCCACGCGAAGGAGATCGACGGCGCCGACACCGACACGCAGGTCGCCGCGCACAAGCTCCTTGCGTTCAGCTATTGCGTGACGAACCGCGTCGCGCCGTGCCGCGCCGAGTTCTCGAAGATTCTCGACCTCAACCCGCGCTTCGACTTGTCCCCCGCCGAGAAGGGGCATCCGGTCTGGGGGCCCGCGTTCGAATTCGCGCGCCGCAGACATGCGTCGTCATCCTGAACGAACCGGTTTCCACGCGAGCGCTTCATCTACCGAGCGACGTATGACATGCAACTGATCGTGATCGAACATGCCGGCGAACCGGTCGAAAACGACTCCCACGACGCCGTCGTGTTTCATCCGCCGGGCGGCACCATCGGCCGGGCCAGCGACAACCATCTGGTGCTGCGCGACGACACGCGGCAGATTTCGCGGCTGCAGGCGCTGCTGCAGGTCGGCGACGACGCGTGCCTGCTGAAGAACCTGAGCAGCGTGTCGACGATCGAGGTGAATCGCGAGCCGGTCGGCTATGCGCAGGAACGCCCGCTCAATACCGGCGACATCATCCGCATCGGGCCGTACGTGCTGCGGGCCGAACGCGATGATGGCGGTGATGGCGGCGACGCGCCGGTCATCGACATGGCGCCCGATACCGGTGTGCATGGCGACAGGCGCGGCGCGGCGGAGGCTGCCGCATCGTTGAAACCTTCGCCTACGCCATCACCCTCGCCTTCGCGCGACGACACGAAAGGCGCTGGCAACCGGCTGTGGGGGCTGCTCCAGGATCGTCTCGCCCCGCGCGGCAAGGCGGCGGACGTCGGTATCGGGCCGGGTGGTCCTGCCCGAGCGGACGCGGCGCAGCCGGCGAACCGTGCCGCGCAGCAGGGCGAGCCATCCGCACCGTCGCAGCGCGACCTGAATCAGCTGTCGACTGATCCGCTCGACCTGTTCGCGCAGTCGTCCGCCGATATCGGCGCATCGGGTGCGGCACCGTCGACCGATCACGGCAAGGCGGATCGCGAAGCGTCGTCCGCGACGCAGGCCGACCACGCGCCCGAGTGGACGCAGCACGTGCGCGTGCAGCCGGCGGCCGCGCGCGCCGATGTGCAGCCGGCCGACGAACCGGTGCCGCATGCCGCGCGCGCGCCGGCGCCGCCGACACCGGACGAACTGCTGAACGCGTTCTTCGAAGGCGCGGGGCTCGATACGGCCGCCGAATCGCATCAGTGGTCGGCCGAGCAGCTCTATATCGCGGGCCAGTTGCTTGCGCTGTTCGCGAACGGCACGGTCGAGCTGCTGTCGTCGCGCAGCATCCTGAAGCGCGAGGTGAAGGCGCACATGACGATGCTGCTCGATCGCGAGAACAATCCACTGAAGCTGCTGCCCGACGGCGGCGCCGTGCTGCGGCAGATGTTCGGGCTACCGCTGCCGGGCTTCATGTCGCCGCAGAGCGCGGTCAGCGATGCGTTCCAGGATCTGCACGCGCACCAGATCGGCATGGTCGCCGGCATGCGCGCTGCGCTGATGGATCTGCTGACGCGTTTTTCGCCGCAACGGCTGCGCGAACGCGACGATGCGATGCGCTGGTACGAGAAGCGCGTGCCCGCGCTGTACAAGGCGCGGATGTGGGATCGCTACGCGGCGACCCATCGCGATACGGTGTTCGCGATCGAGGACGATTTCGCATCGGTATTCGGCAAGGCGTTTCTGGCGGCGTACGACGCGGAAGTGGAAAGCTATCGGGGGAGCGGCCGGCATTGAAGGGGCCGATGCCGGCCGCGTTGCGTGGATCGCGTGACGAACGTCAAACCAGCGGCGGATGAACGGCCTGCTTCAAGCCGCTCGAGTAGTGCTTGTAGTCCCAGGCCACGCTATCGCCGGGTTGCAGCGTGTAGACCGCACATGAGACGTCGGGCATGTGGCCGTTGACGAAATACACCCACCAGTAGCCGTTGCCGCCCTGGTTGGCCTCTACTCCACCCAAGGCCGTAATGAACAGGCTCGCGCCCGAACCCTGCCATTGCGGGTTGAGAACGGGCGACACGCCGTCGGCCGTCAGCAGATCGAATACGGTTGTCACGCCGGGGGCAATCGCGATGCTGTCGTTCGCTTGCCACGGCGGATTGTGAAATTCCGAACCCCAATCGACGAATTGATTCGCTACCGAATTGGCCATGAAGATATCTCCGTAGTGGTGGTTAATGCCTGAACTGCGCCCCTCTGCTCTTTTTCGTTGTTCGTTGAAAGTGCCAGGTTTTGACCTGGGTGCCGGAAAGCTGTATCGATCGTTTGCTGATCGATCAATTCAAGCCGATCGCCGAATCACAGGCAGACTGTTTCAATCAAATGGCGTCGCTCGGTGATTGTTGCAAGTTCTGTCGGCATGATCCCCGTTTCGTATGGCGCATTTTCCGTTCTTCTATTACTGGCGCCTTTGCCGTCCGTGAAATCCTGATATTCGTATTGATCAGAGAATAGGCGATGGACCGCCCCCCGGCAATGACAGTCACTCGACTAGTCCGGGTTCGCTTCACCGCGGACGTCGCTCGTCACGACAAACAAAGGAACCCTGACGATCACGGGTGCCAACGGCGCGCTCGGTGTGGCGACTGCACGGCTTCGCCCGCGATGGCTGAAGACGGCTGGCGATGCAAGGGGCGACGGAACTGAGCTGGTTTTCGATGCTGTCGATCCGCTTGGTATGCCGTGTCGCGAGTTCAGGATTATCCCACTCGAGCCGGTCGTTGTTCCGCACGGATTCCCGGAGCTGTATCTCGCCATAGAAGTTAGCCGGCGCCGCTTCGAAAGCCCGCTGGCGCGCGACTCGAGTAACTCGGCGCACCGATTGGCCGGAAGTGCTTCAGACAGGTGTTGAATGCACATTGGGAACTGGAATCTACTATTGAAGGGCCGTCGCCCCCAATTCGACAGGGATTACGGCCGATATTTTTCCCTGTTCCTCGTGCCGGGTTCTACACGGATTTCCTCACTGCTCAATCAAGAAGCGAATCAGAAAATAGCCAATGGACCGGCGGCCCGTAATACCGCTCGGGCGTGACTAACGCCCAGCGGCACAGCGCCCCTCCGCTCCCCGGGCAGGTCACAACAGATCGCCCCGAACGTCCCTTTCTCCTGTGTCCTTCACCCCACGATGTCGGGCAGCGCTTTCGGCCCATAGGCCGTCTACGTGCGCCTGCTTATCGTTGGCGCATGCCCGCTCGTGGGCCCTCTCCCATCCACGAAATCACTGGAGCCCGTTCATGGATATCGATCGTAACCTTATCGGCGGCCCCCTGGGGATCGCCGCATGTTCGTTTGCCGCCGCACTTTCTTTCGCCACGCAGGCGCAGGGGGCGACCGCCTGCTATGCCGTCGACATGCGCGGATCGCCGCTCTACGTGACGTCGAATGTGTTGCGCGAAGCCGCGCTCAAGGTCGCGAACGCGCGAGTCACCGTCATCGAGAATACGCCGTTGACGCCGGTAACGCCCCCGCCCGACCCGAAACGTTGCGACGGGGCGAACGATCACCTTCCTGCGGCCGGTCCCGGCACCCGCAACTACTTCGGCAATGTCGTGAGCCCGTTGAAGTTCCTGCGTCTCGCGGCGTATCAATGCGCGGGAGCCGGAAACCAGAGTCAGTTCTTCTCGATGAACGAGGCCATTTATTATCGCCAGTGTGGAGGCGGGCAATACTCGAACTACATTCACTTCTGGGGACGCGCGAACGGGAACCCGAGCACGTGTTTCGCCAGCGACTACCCGACGATGTTTGCCAAGGCCACCAAAGACAGGAAGCCGGAGGACCTGCTCAACGCGATGAAGACGGTTTACTCGGGCGGCCTGAGTGGAACCGACGCGAACGATCAGGCGCTCGGCAACGCGATGGCGGCGATCCTGATCGCCGAAAGCAATCGCGACTATCTGGTCAACCTCGAGAACTACATGCTGATGGACCTGGCCGACGTGAAGAAGGCCAAGCCGGAGCAAATCATCGGGGGCCACTGCGTGCCGAATGCCGAGTCCTGCCAGAACCGCGGTGAGTCGCAGAACGGCAAGCACCCGATCGCGTGGGGCGGAGCGCAGGAAACCATGATGGTGAACGGCTGGGGCCAGGGGGCAGGTGCCAATAGCGCCTTCGGCATGATATTCGAAGGCAATCTGTCGGCCGAATGGGCAGTCGCGAAAGGAAAGGTCGCAAGCGCGAAGGCCGCCGAATGCGGCAGGGTTCCGCTAACCTACGGAAATCTGAACGCCGACCAGCAGAAGGCAGTGAAAGGCGTCTTTGAAGGCATTCTGCCGGCCCGCTGAGGTTCGCCGTCGGTCAACCGCCGCCGCCCCATACGCGGAAGCGGCGGCCTCACTACACTCAAGCTGTTGTCAAACCGCCATCACCGTCGCCGACTTCGTCACGAGATACGGCTCGAGCGCTTCCGACCCGTAGCCCGAGTCCGTCACGCCGCCGAACGGCATTTGTGCGAACGCGACGATGCGATGCGCTGGCACGAGAAGTGCGTGCCCGCACTGTACAAAGCGCGGATGTGGGATCGCTACGCGGCGACCCATCGCGATACGGTGTTCGCGATCGAGGACGATTTCGCGTCGGTGTTCGGCAAGGCGTTTCTCGCGGCGTACGACGCGGAAGTGGAAAGCTATCGCGGCAGCAGCCGGCACTGACTCGCGTCACCGCGTAACCCCCGTAGCCGCGCATTCGCGAATTGGGATACGCTCGCCCTGCACAGGCAATCGACGCCGGTCAGGAGCGAAATGAGCACGATGACGGGAACCCTCGATTCAGCGGCACCGCCGCCGCGTGTCGCGAGGCTGGTGCTGGTGACGCCGGATGGCGCGGTGGTCGGTTGCCTGCCGCCGATGCCTGTCGCCGTCCCGTGGTGGCAGGAAGTCGAGTCGGTCGTACGTGCCGCGCGCGAACGCCATGGCGTCGACGTGACGATCCTGCGCCTGCTGGAAACCGTTCGCGACCGGGCGCCCGGCGGCGAAGTCACCTACCTGGCCGAGATTTCGGAACCCGTCCCGGCCGAATCCTGGGCAGGGAACATCGAGCCCCATTCGCTGCGCCGAAGTTACGCGCGGCCGGGCGGCCCCGCGGCCGATCTCGGCTGGGCGGCGCGCGTGCTCGCCGGTCACGGCCTGTCGCCTACCGCCAAACCCGTGCAGGTTCGCACCTGGAATCTCTCCAGCGTCTGGCGCATCCCGATCGGGGCGCAATCGGCATGGCTGAAAGTGGTGCCGCCCTTCCTCGAACACGAAGGCCGCGTCATCACTGCGCTGGCCGGCCGGCGCGTGCCGACGCTGCTGGGGTACGACGAATGCGGACGCATTCTGCTCGCGGAGATCCCGGGCGACGACCTGTTCGACGCAGCGCTGCCGCAACTGCTCGACATGGTGACGCTGCTGGTCGACATACAGGCTTCGTGGATCGACCGCGTCGACGAATTGCACGCGATGCGATTACCGGACTGGCGCGGCGCGGGTCTGGCCGCCGATATCGCCGATGTCGTCGAACGGAGCGGCGAAGGGCTGTCGCGCAACGAACGTGCGTCGCTACGGCATTTCGTCAGCGGTCTTGCGGCACGGTTTGCCGGGATCGATGCATGCGGATTGCCGAATACGCTGGTACATGGCGACTGCCATCCCGGCAATTTTCGCGGTACGCGATCGGAGCTCACGCTGCTTGATTGGGGCGACAGCGGCATCGGCCACCCGTTGCTCGACCAGTCCGCGTTTCTCGACGCCGTTCCGCGCGACTACGCGGCGGCGATCAAGGATCACTGGAATCGCGAATGGCTGGCGAAGGTGCCGGGCTGCGACCCGGTGCGCGCCGCCGCCCTCCTCGCACCGATCGCCACGGCCAGACGGGCGGTGATCTACCAGCGATTCATCGACAATATCGAGCCGTCGGAAGAGATCTACCATCGCGGCGATCCGGCCGACTGGCTGGGCCAGACCGCGGCGCTGGTCGCGACGCAGGGCTGAACGCGGGATTGTCTTCGCCGATGCTGTGAATCGTGAATCGCCACGGCATGGAAATGTGAAAACAAAGAAAAAACGGCGCAGGCCGGGCACGATACCCGACCTGCGCCGCTCACGCGCGCCGCACGAACGGCGGGCGCACATGCGGACGCTCGACCGTCAGACGGCCATCACCGTCACCGACTTCGTGACGAGGTACGGCTCGAGCGCTTCCGGCCCGCCTTCTGACCCGTAGCCCGAGTCCTTCACGCCGCCGAACGGCATTTCCGGCCACGGCGTGGCCGGCTGGTTGATCCACAGCATCCCGACTTCGAGGCGCTGCGTGAGCAGGTGCACGTTCGCGAACGAACGCGTGAACGCGTAGCCGGCCAGCCCGAACGGCAGACGATTCGCTTCCGCGATCGCGTCCTCGAGCTTGTCGAAGCCGCGGATCGCCGCGACCGGGCCGAACGGCTCGTTATTGAACACGTCCGCTTCGAGCGGCACGTTCGCGATCACGGTCGGCGCGAAGAAGTTGCCTGCCGAGCCGAGCCGCTCGCCGCCCGTCTCGATGCTCGCGCCAACCTTGCGCGCGTTCTCGACGACCGATGCCATCGCGGTCAGCCGGCGCGGGTTCGCGAGTGCGCCGAGCGTCGTGCCTTCCTCGAGGCCGTTGCCGACCTTCAGCCCTTCGGCATGCTTGACCAGCGCACGCGTGAATTCGTCGCGGAGGCTGTTGTGCACGAGGAAGCGCGTCGGCGAAATGCAGACCTGGCCCGCGTTGCGGAACTTCGCGCCGCCGGCGGCCTTCACCGCGAGCGCGACGTCGGCGTCTTCGGCGACGATCACCGGCGCGTGCCCGCCCAGCTCCATCGTTGCGCGCTTCATGTGCTGGCCCGCGAGCGCGGCGAGCTGCTTGCCGACCGGCGTCGAACCCGTGAACGTGACCTTGCGGATCACCGGGTGCGGGATCAGGTACGACGAGATTTCGGCCGGATCGCCATACACGAGGCCGATCACGCCGGCCGGCACGCCTGCGTCGACGAACGCGCGCAGCAGCGCGGCCGGCGATGCGGGGGTTTCCTCCGGCGCCTTCACGAGGAACGAGCAGCCGGTCGCGAGCGCGGCGCTCAGCTTGCGCACGACCTGGTTGACCGGGAAATTCCACGGCGTGAACGCGGCGACCGGGCCGACCGGCTCCTTGACGACCGTCTGCTGCGCGCCGAGGTTGCGCGGCGGCACGATCCGGCCGTACACGCGACGGCCTTCGTCCGCGAACCATTCGATGATGTCGGCCGCCGACAGCACTTCGACGCGTGCTTCGGTGAGCGGCTTGCCCTGTTCCTGCGTCATCAACTGCGCGATCGCGTCGGCGCGTTCGCGCACCAGCGCGGCCGCCTTGCGCATCGTTGCCGCGCGTTCGTGCGCGGGCACCTTGCGCCACGTTTCGAAGCCGCGCTGCGCGGCGGCGAGCGCGCGGTCGAGATCGGCGATGCCCGCGTGGGCCACCTTGCCGATTGCGTTGCCGGTCGCCGGGTTCACGACGTCGATCGTCTTGCCGCTCGCGGCGTCGACCCACTCGCCGTCGATCAGCAGTTGCGTATCCGTATAAGTCACGTTAGCCATCCAGACACCCCTACATTGCGTCGATAAAACGCGCGCTGCCGCGAACGGCCACGCGCCGGTTGACAGAAAGAGCCAGGCCGCCGGGGTTGACACCCCCCGGCGGTATGGACGGCAGGCACACCGGCCTGCCGTCGTTCCGCATGGCGCCGCCGCTCAGCGTGCGGCCGCCGTCGTCTTGCGGAGTTTCGCGACGTCCGCCGCCTGCACGGCCGGCGCGCCGTTGTTCCAGCCGGCGCGCATGAACGTCAGCACGTCGGCGATCTGCCGGTCGTTCAACTGGTTCGAGAACGCCGGCATCGGATACGCGGACGGCACACCGTCGATCACGAGCGTGTCGCTGCCGTTCAGCGTCACGTTGATCAGCGACGATGCATCGGTCTCGAGCACGTTCGGATTGCCGGCGAGCGGGGCGAGCAGCGGCGCGTAACCGCGCCCGTCCGCGCCGTGGCAATGCAGGCAGTAAGCGTTATACACCTTCGCGCCCGGATCGGCCGCCGGCCGGCCCAGCACCACCTGCGTCGCCTTCGGATCATAGCTGTACGGCGGCGCGCCCGTGCCGCCCGCGGCCGGCAGCGATTTCAGGTAGCGCGAAATCGCCGCCAGATCGTCGTCGTTCAGCGCCTGCGTGCTGTGGTTGATCACGCTCACCATCGAGCCGAACGCGGTCGCATGCCGGTTCGCGCCGGTCTTCAGGAACTGCGCAACGTCGGCCTCGTTCCAGCGGCCGAGCCCCGTGTTGTGCTCGCCGGTCAGGTTCGACGCGAACCAGTTGTCGATCGCCGCGCCCGACAGGAATGCCGTGCCGCCTTCGTCGAGCGCCTTCTCCTGGAAGCCGACGCCGCGCGGCGTGTGGCACGATCCGCAGTGCCCGAGCCCCTGCACGAGGTACGCGCCGCGGTTCCACATCGCGTCCCTGGCCGACTTGTCGGCATACGGCGTCGTGTCGAGGAACACCGCGTTCCACAGCGCGAGCGGCCAGCGCATGTTGAGCGGCCACGGGATGTCGGACGGTCGGTTCGCCTGCTTCACCGGTTCGACGCCGTGCATGAAGTACGCGTACAGCGCCTTCACGTCGTCGTCCTTCAGTTTAGCGTACGACGGATACGGCATCGCCGGATACAGGTGATGGCCGTCCTTCGCGACGCCCGCGCGCAGCGCGCCGGCAAACTCGGCTTCCGTGTAGCCGCCGATGCCGGTGTCCGGATCGGGCGTGATGTTGGTCGTGTAGATCGCGCCCATCGGCGTGACCATCTTCAGGCCGCCGGCGAACGGCGTGCCGCGCGGCGCGGTGTGGCACGCGACACAGTCGCCCGCTTTCGCGAGATAGGCGCCGCGCGCGACGAGCGCGCTGTCGGCCGGCGCCGTCTGCGCGGCGTGCGCGGCGTGCGCGGCCGGGCCGGCCAGCAGCGCGAGCAGCGATGCGCCGAGCGTGTTCAGGGTCAGGTTTCGCATGTTCGTTCCCTCCCCTCAGGCCGTCTTCAACTGGTTGCCGACCGGCAGCTTGCGCAGCCGCGTGCCGGTTGCCGCGAAGATCGCGTTCGACAGCGCCGCCGCGGTTGCGGCCGTGCCCGGTTCGCCGATCCCGCCCGGCGCTTCGCCGCTCTTCACCAGATGCACGTCGATCGGCGGCGTCTCGTTGATCCGCAGCATCCGGTAGTCGGTGAAGTTGCTCTGCGTCACGCGGCCGTCCTCGATCGTGATCTCGCCGTACAACGCGCCCGTGATCCCGAAAATGATGCCGCCCTGCACCTGCGCCTCGATCGTGTTCGGGTTGACGAACATCCCGCAGTCCACCGCGCACACGACGCGCTTGACCTGCACCTCGCCGTCGTCCACCGCGACGTCGATGACGATCGAGAAGAAGCTGCCGAACGCGTGCATCACCGACACGCCGCGCCCTTGCCCCTTCGGCAGCGACGGGCCCCAGCCGGCCGCCTTGGTCGCCACGTCGAGCACGTTGCGCGCGCGCGGCGTCTTGCCGAGCAGCGCGCGGCGGTATTGCACGGGGTCGGTCCTGGTCTGCGCGGCCAGCTCGTCGATGAAGCTCTCGACGACGAAGGTGCTGCGCGTCGGCCCGACGCCGCGCCAGAACGCGGTCGGCACGTGGCGCGGCTCCTGCCGCACGTAATCGATCAACTGGTTCGGCAGGTCGTACGGCAGGTCGGTTGCGACCTCGATCGCGTCGGGATCGACGCCGTCCTTGAACGCGGGCGGCGCGAAGCGCGCGAGGATCGACGATCCGACGATCCGGTGCTGCCACGCGACCGGCTTGCCGTTCGCGTCGAGGCCGGCCGAGATCCGGTCGTAGTAGTACGGCCGGTACATGTCGTGCTGGATGTCTTCCTCGCGCGTCCAGATGACCTTCACGGGCGCGTTGACTTGTTTGGCGATCTTCACCGCCTGGCCGATCATGTCCGTCTCGAGCCGCCGGCCGAAGCCGCCGCCGAGCAGGTGGTTGTGCACGACGATCTTGTCCGGCGGAAAGCTCGTGAGCTGCTGCACGGTATCGCGCGCCCGCGTCGGCACCTGCGTGCCGACCCAGATCTCGCAGCCGTCGCCGCGCACGTGCACCGTGCAGTTCACCGGTTCCATCGTCGCGTGCGCAAGGAACGGCTGCTCGTAGACGGCGTCGACGCGCGTCTTCGCATCCGCGAACGCCTTGCCGACGTCGCCGTCCTTGCGTGCGACCGCGCCCTTGCCGTTCGCCGCGGCCTGCGCGAGATCGGCGACGATATCCTTCATCGACACCTTCGCGTCCGCGCCTTCGTTCCACTTCACGATGAGCGCCGATGCGCCGCGCTTCGCGGCCCACGTGTGATCGCCGACCACCGCGACCGCGTTGTCGGCACGCACGACCTGGCGCACGCCGGGAATCTTCTTCGCGGCGGTATCGTCGACGCTTGCAACCGTGCCGCCGAACACCGGGCTGTTCACGATCACCGCGTACAGCATGCCCGGCAGGCGCACGTCGAGCCCGAACTGCGCGGTGCCGTCGACTTTCTCCGGCGAATCGAGGCGCTTCGCGGGCGTGCCGATCAGCTTGAAATCCTCCGGCTTCTTCAGCGCGACGTCCTTCGGCACCGGCAGCTTCGCCGCGGCGTCGGCGAGCTGGCCGTACGACGCGCGCCGGCCGCTCGGCGGGTGCTGCACTTCGCCGTTCGCCGCACGGCAGGATGCCGGATCGACACTCCATTGCTTCGCGGCCGCCGCGACCAGCAGCGTGCGCGCCGTTGCGCCCGCACGGCGCAGCGGTTCCCATGCGTAGCGCACCGACGTCGAGCCGCCGGTGAGCTGGCCGCCGAGCAGCGGGTCGAGGAACAGCTTCTCGTTCGGCGGCGCATGATCGAGCGTCACGCTCGACAGCGGCACTTCGAGCTCCTCGGCGATCAGCATCGGCAGCGCCGTATAGACACCCTGCCCCATCTCGACCTTCGGCATCACCAGCGTGACCTTGCCGCTGCGGTCGATCTGCACGAACGCGTTCGGCGCGAATATGCCGGCGCGCGCGGTTTCATCGCCGTCGCCGCCGATCACCGAACGGCGCGTGTCGTCGCCCGCCGCCGGCAGGCTGAAGCCGAGCAGCAAGCCGCCGCCCGCCGCCGCGCCGAGCGACACGCCGAACTTCAGAAACGACCGGCGCGACACGCCTGCGCCGGCCCGACCTGCTTCGATCAGTCCTCGCGACATGTCAAGCCTCCTTGGCGGCTTGTTTGACGGCCGCGCGAATCCGGTTGTACGTGCCGCAGCGGCAGATGTTGCCGGCCATCGCCGCGTCGATGTCGGCGTCGCTCGGGTTCGGGTTCGATGCGATCAGCGCGGTGGCCGCCATCACCTGCCCCGACTGGCAGTAGCCGCACTGGACGACGTCGAGCTCGCGCCACGCCTGCTGGACCTTGCGGCCGGCCGGCGTCGCGCCGACGGCTTCGATCGTCGTGATCCTGCGGCCCGCGACGGCCGCGACCGGCAGCACGCACGAGCGCGCGGCGACGCCGTCGAGATGCACGGTACATGCGCCGCATTGCGCGATTCCGCAACCGAACTTCGTACCGGTGAGGCCGACGACGTCGCGCAGCACCCAGAGCAAGGGCATGTCGTCCGGGGCGTCGACCGTGCGGGCTTCGCCGTTGATGTTGAGGGTGACCATTCAGCCTCCGGGGCCGGTGTATTGGGGAAGCGGCGCGCATGCCGCGCCGCGCGGTGTCGTCGTTGTCATCGCCGTCGCGCGGTACGCGACGGGTGCCGCGCGGCCCGGGTGGGGACGGGCCGCGGCGGTGGTCCTGCGTCGTTACTCGGCCACGTCGATGCCCGACAGCACCTTGATGACCGGCGGCGCCGTGAACCAGTCGGCCGACTTCGTGCGGAATTCGCCGAAATACGGGCTGGCGAGGTGCGCGTCGAATGCGGCCTGGTCGTCGTAGATCTCGTACACGTGCAGGTTCGGCGAGCCGTCTTGCTCGCGGAACAGGTCGTAGCGCCGGTTGCCCGGCTCGGTGCGCGTCTTGACGACCATGCTGCGCAGTTCGGCCTCGGCGGCCTGTGCGTGTTCGGGTTTCAGGAACAGGGAAGCAATCACGTGAAGCGCCATCTTGTCACTCCTTTCGAAACGGAATCGAGCATGCCACAAGCCGGCGTCGCGCGACGCCAGCATGCAACCGTTGTGTACCGCAGTGCCGTGGCATCAGGCCAGTTCGTCCGGGCCCACGCGCACGACGACCTTGCCGAAATTCTTGCCGGCCAGCAGGCCGATCAGCGCTTCCGGTGCGTCGGCCAGATCGGGGACGACATCTTCCAGCGTCTTCACCTTGCCCTGCGCGACCCATTCGCTCATTTCCTTCAGGAACGGCGCATAGCCGGTCGCATAGTGATCGAGGATGATGAAACCCTGCACCCGGATGCGCTTGCGCAGAATCGTACCCATCAGCGCCGGCACGCGATCACGGCCGGTCGACACCGCGGTGTCGTCGTATGCCGTGTCGTTGTAATGCGCAATGATTCCGCACACCGGCACGCGCGCGTGATCGTTGAGCAGCGGCCACACCGCGTCGAACACCGCGCCGCCGACGTTCTCGAAATAGACGTCGATGCCGTTCGGGCACGCGTCCTTCAGCTTCGCGGCAAACGCCGGATCGCGATGGTCGACGCACGCGTCGAAGCCGAGCGTGTCGGTCACGTACGCGCACTTGTCGGCGCCGCCAGCGACGCCGATCACGCGGCAGCCCTTCAGCTTCGCGATCTGGCCGACGGCCGAGCCGACCGCGCCGCTGGCGGCCGCCACGACCACGGTTTCGCCGGCCTTCGGTTCGCCGATCTTCAGCAGCCCGGTGTACGCGGTGAAGCCCGGCATGCCGAGCACGCCGAGCGCGTACGACGGATGCGCGAAGTCGCGGCCGAGCGGAATCAGGTCGCGGCCGTCGGACAGCGCATAGTCCTGCCAGCCGGCGCCCGCGACGACGAGGTCGCCTTCGCGGAACGCGGGCAGGTTCGACGACACGACGCGGCTGACCGTGCCGCCGGCCATCACGCCGCCGAGTTCGACCGGCGCGGCATAGGACGGCGCGTCGCTCATCCGGCCGCGCATGTACGGGTCGAGCGACAACCAGACCGTGCGCAGCAGCACCTGGCCGGCGCCGGGCGTCGGCACGTCGCCGGACGCGGTGCGGAAGTTGCCCGGCGTCGGCGCGCCGACCGGGCGCGAAGTCAGGATGATCTGGCGGTTTGCGATCTTGCTTTGCGGCATGTGAGTCTCCGTCAACAGGAATAAACGTGCTTCGTGGGCACGATCGGATCAGGGATGGACCAGCAGAAGACGCGCACCCGTGGCAGCGTCGGCGGTCAGGCCGTCACTGCCGCACGTGTGCGGTTGGAACAATCGGGACAGCGTAACGCGGAGCGAGGCGTTCGTCATGCGCGTATAAGTAGACCAGTCGTCTAGAATCAGGGCAAAAACAAGGCGCGCCAATGCGCGCCCGGGTTACGACTGCGCTCCATCATGCGCGGCCGGCGGCAGGTTCAGCATGCGCCGCGTTTCGACCATCGCCCTTTCGAGCGGTTTGCGATTGCGGTGAATCTTTTCCAGCAGCGTTGCGCCCAGCCACAACTCGTAAAGGATCGCGGCCGTGTGCGGCGGATCGTCGACCGCGCTCAGCGAACCGTCGGCGAGCCCTGCCTCGATGCCGCCCGCGAGCCGCTCGATGATCGCGCTCGTGCCACGCCGCAGCACCGCGCGCATCGCCTCCGACAGGTCCGCCACTTCCGCGCCGAGCTTCACCGCGAGGCACTTGCCTTCCGGATCGTCCGCGCATTGCGTGTGCAGCCAGTTGCCCCAGTACGTCATCAGGCGCTCGGCGCCCGTGCCGGCCCGATGCTCGAGCAGGTTGTCGAGATGCGCGAGATAGCCTTCGAAATACGCGTCGAGCAGCGCTTCGCCGAATGCCTCTTTCGAGCCGAAGTAATGGTAGAACGAGCCCTTCGGGATGCCCGCCGCAGCGAGAATCTCGTTCAGGCCGACCGCCGAGAACCCCTTGTGGAGCATGATCGGCTTCGCGATATTCAGGATGTGCTGGCGGACTTCCGCGCCCGAAGATGCATTCATGATGGCGTATGGTAGCAACGATTAGACCGGTCGTCTAGTAAGGTCGAGCCGGCAGATTGAGCGGCACTTTACCCGATCCCCGCCGGGCGCCCAATGCCGCCTGCGCCCGGCCGGCGCTCCGCCGCGCCTCGCCCTGCGTTGCCGCTTGCCCGGCGTCACACGAGCGACTCCGTTTCGTCGCCGGCGTTTCATCGATCTCCCGCATAAATACGCGCGGCGCATGCGCCGGCGAAACGCGAAGATGCGGCCGGCTTTGCACACGTGTGCAATGCGTCGGACCGTCGTTGCCTCTTCCCGAACCCGCGACCAGGAACGCCCATGACTGCTTCGAAACCCGCCCGCCCGACCGCGCCGAACCGCCGGCGCTTCATCCAGCGCGGCGCCGCGCTGACCCTGTCGCCGCTCGTCGGCACGCTGGCCGCATGCGGCGGCGACGGTAACACGACGTCCGCGTCGTCGTTCGCCGCCAACGGCGCGGCCGACACGTCCGTGCGCAGCTACGGCATCGCCGATCGCTCGATCACGATCAACGTGGTCAATGCGATCCCGTCGACGACGCTCGCGTACGGCAACGCGGCGAGCCAGAGCGGCTCGCTGCCGCAGGCGTCGCAAGCGCTGGTCGCGACCGGACAATCGACCGCCGTCAGCGCGACGAACAGTTGGGGCGATTGCACCGGATCGTTCAGCCTCGCCGGCGGCGACGCGTCGTTTGCGATTTCGTACACGCATCCGTTCGGCTCGCAACCGACCACCGTCGGCGTGACGCCGTCGGCCGGCTACGTGTCGGGCGCCGACGCCGCCACGTTTCCCGGTCACGACTCGGTCGCGAATCTCAACCTGTACCGTGGCGTCGCGACTGCGAACGGCGCGTGGGTCGTCCCGCTCGCGCAGCTTTCGACGCCGCCGGCCAACAACTGCCAGGATTTCGCGAACAGCATGTTCGGCAGCAACGTACGTACGGCCGCGGCGATCCAGTCCGCGTATCAGGGCACGGGCCCGCTCGGCTACGTGCCGCCCGCCGATTTCACCGGCGGCCAGCTCGCGGGCTTCGCCGCGCAATGGGTGCAGCGCTGGCAGAACGGTGCGTCGTATCCCGTGCTGCCCGGCGCCGACGCGCAACTCATCGATGCGCTGAAGCAGTACGTGTCCGGCGCATCGAACGCCGGCCCGCTGACGATGTGGGTGCCGCAGATTGCCTGGCAGGCCGGTTCCGATCCGGCGGTGTTCGCGCTGACGGGCTATCGCGCGTTTCCGTTCGTCGATGCGCAGGGCAACTGGATCGCCGACACGCTGTCCGCGTTCCTGACGCTGCTGGCGGCCGGTTCGCACATCGTCGCGATCAGTGCAACGAGCGACCTGCCGGCGGGCGTCACGATGCAGGCGTTCGACAGCTTCATGGGCGCGAGCGGGCTGACGACGTCGACGGATATCGGCAACTCACACTACGCGTCGGTCGTGAACACGACGGGCCGCTATTACCTGAGCGTCGGCAGCGATTTCGCGCCGGCGAACTGCGGCCTGCTCCTGTCGTTCCTTTACGGGCGCACGGTGAACAACCTGCTCGCGGGCGCCGGCACGTACAACACGTTCATCCAGCTCGAAGGCTGGCAAGCCGGCGGTTCGCGTCACAACGCCGACTACGCGACGTATCAGCAGACGCTGTGGAACATCTCGACGTACGGGGCGTCCGCGTACAGCGAGAAGCGCGCGACGTCGATCTTCCTCGCGCCGGCCGGCTGGACGCCGCAGGTCTATCAGACCACGCGGATGATGCCGTACGTCGGCGCCTATGCGCAGTCGAACGGCACGCCGCAGGGCTGGCTGAACACGTCGCTGGTCACGATTCCGGCGGATGCGCCGCCGCTGCCGTCGCGGTATGTGTCGAGCTGATCCGCATGGGCGGGTGGACGAGCGTTGGCGTACGTAGCGCCTCGGCGGTTTGTCCGCTTGCCTGCTTCGGGCGTGCGTCGCCATCGGCTGACGCACGCTTGCGGTTTCGCAGTCAGCGCGACGCTTCGCCGGTGCGCTTCCTCGTGCGGGCC
The DNA here is from genome assembly GCF_018417535.1 of Burkholderia pyrrocinia. NCBI lineage: Bacteria > Pseudomonadati > Pseudomonadota > Betaproteobacteria > Burkholderiales > Burkholderiaceae > Burkholderia > Burkholderia pyrrocinia. Next base: position 570,304 of record NZ_CP070978.1, read on the forward strand.
CGCCGCTCGCTCCGCTGCGCGGCCGGAACCGTCTTGGTGCCGCGCACCGGTGCCCGCCGCGCGAGCACCGTCATCTCCCGCCTCAACGCATCGAGCTCCTTGGCGCGCGCCGCATCGGTCGCCTGCGCGCCGTCGAGCTGCCCCTGAAGCACCCCGCATCGATGCAGCGCATCGCCGAGTTGCGCCTGCAGCGCGGCGACGTCGTTGCGCTGCTGCGCATCGCGCTGCTCGGCGCGCGATGCCGTCGCGTCGAGTTCCTTTTGCAGCCGCGCGGCCGCGAGCCGCTCGCGGTCGATTTCGTGAAGCGCCCGCTTCTCCGATGCGCGCAAGCGTTCCTCGGCCCGCCCCGCGTCGTCGCGCAACCGGTCGAGCTGGGCGGTGAAATCCGCGCGTGCCTGCGCAAGTGCGCGGTCGCCTTCCGCATTGTCTGCCTTCACGCGTTCGATCTCCGCTTGCAGGGCGCGCTGCGACGCGTCGTCGGCCGCCCTCGCCTGCTCCAGTTCCTGGATGCGCACCTGCGCAGCCAGCAGCGCGGCCGTCCGTTGCTCCAGCGCGGTTTCGGTGCGGGCCAGTTCGGCCTGCAGCGTCGCGACTTCCGCCTTCGCCGCCGCTCGTTCGGCCTCGACTTCCGCGCGCAGTGCATCGAGCGCGGCGGCCGCATCGTTGCTCGACCGATTCCACAACGCCGCGACCAGCTCGCCGGCTGCCGCCTGCAGATCGGCCGGCAGGTCGGGATGCTCGATCCGCACGCGACTCTTTTCCCGCAGTTCGGCCCAGAACTCGCCGAGGACGGCCGTCGGCGTGCTCATGCTGCCCTTGCGGACAAGCTGGTACAGGCGGTTCGCGGTGGGCGTGATGCCGAAGCGGAAAAACAGCAGCGCGCACGCCTCGCGGTACAGCTCGCGCGTTTTCGGGAAGTCGGCCTTGAGGCGCTCGATTTCGGCGGTCAGGCGGGGTTCGTCGGCGGCAAGATCGGACATGGAGGGTTTCGTCGGGAATTTCGTAAATAATATAACGTAAACTGTCAAATATCCAATCATCGTGGTCGGTAGATTTGACATTATTTCTATAATGTCGAGATCGTGGAATATCGGTACGCCCCTGCCGGAGTCGCCACGCTTCCCCGATCGTGCGTAATAGCCCCGTTGACAGTATGCATATGCATAGATACCTTTCCCTCACGCAGCGGCTTGCGATCCTGGCATCGGATGCAGCCGCCCTGCACGGCGTCGGCGGCCCTGCCCGCATCACGGCGCAATCGAAACGGCGACGCGAAGCGCGCGGCGTGCCCCGTTCGCGACAGACTCGCCCGCGCACCTTGCAACGCGATCCAGGAACGCATCATGAGTACACGTGAAGTCGTCATCTGCCACCCCGTCCGTACGCCGATCGGCACGTTCAACGGGTCCCTGAAGGACACACCGGCCACCGAACTCGGGGCGATCGCCGTGCGCGAAACCTTGAGGCGCAGCGGCCTCGACGGCGCGGCGATCGACACGGTCGTGCTGGGCAACGTGATCCAGGCCGGCAACAAGATGAACCCGGCCCGGCAAGCCGCCATCGGCGCCGGCTTGCCGGTCGAGGTGCCCGCGCTGACGGTCAACCGCGTCTGCGGCTCCGGCGCGCAGGCGGTCGTCAATGCCGCGCAGGAGATCCTGCTGGGTTACGCGAACGCGGCGGTCGCCGGCGGCATGGAAAGCATGGAGCGTGCGCCGTACCTGCTCGACGGCGCACGCTGGGGCTACCGGATGGGCGACGCGCCGATCCGCGACAGCATGCTGCGCGACGGCCTCGTCGATGCGTTTTCCGACCAGCATTCGGGATGGCATACGGAAGATCTCGCGGCCCAGCTCGACATCTCGCGCGACCGCCAGGATCGCTGGGCGCTCCGCTCGCAGCAGCGTTTCTCCACCGCGCTCGCGGATGGCAAGTTCGACGCCGAGCTGGTGCCGGTCGACGTCCTGCAGCGCAAGGCGCGCGTCGCGTTTGCGCGCGACGAGACACCGCGCCCTGAGACGACGCTCGAAACACTCGCCAGACTGAAACCCGCGTTTCGCCCGGACGGCACGATTACCGCAGGCAACGCGCCGGGCCTGAACAGCGGCGCGTCAGCGATGCTGGTTGCGGATCGCGCGTTCGCCGATGCGCACGGCATCGCGCCGAGCGCCCGGCTGGTTGCGTTCGGCGTTGCCGCCGTCGAGCCCGGCATGTTCGGGCTCGGCCCCGTTCCGGCCGTGAAGATCGCGCTCGAACGTGCAGGCTGGGCGCTGGCGGACGTCGAGCGTTTCGAGGTCAACGAAGCGTTCGCGGTCGTGCCGATCGCGGTGGCGGGTCAGCTCGGCATTGCCGAGGAGATCGTCAACGTCGAAGGCGGTGCGATTGCGCACGGTCATGCGATCGGCGCGACGGGCGCGGTGCTGACAACACGCCTGATCCATTCGATGCAGCGTGACGGGATCAGGCGCGGCGTCGTGACGCTTTGTATCGGCGGCGGCCAGGGTATCGCGCTGGCAATCGAGACGCTTTGAGCCGAAACGGAGGAGCCGCGGGCGAAAACGTCCGCCGCGCGGGCTTCCCGGGAAACCGGACGGCCGGCAACCTTCGCCGTTCATCGCGTGTTGGGCTGACGGTCGGAGCGTTCGCCTGCGCGTCTCGCGCGGATTCGGCGATTCCGCCCGTGTCATGGATGTGCCACGGTCGACCGGTAGCGTTCGGGGCTGCCCCACGCTATCGACAGACGAATTCGCCATGCAGCGCACGTCGCGAGCCACGCCCCACGTTTATGCGGCCACGTCCCGCGCCCTCGCCGTCAGCCTCGCGATCAACCTGCTGCTGCTCGCGGTCGAGACGGGTGCGGCGTGGTCCGCGCATTCGTCGGGGCTGCTCGCGGACGTCGCGCACGCGGCGATCGATCTCGCGGCCGATGCATTGATCCTCGTCGCGTGCCGGCTCGACGCGCGCCTGCCGCCGGAGCGGCGCCCGACCTACGAACCGCTCGCGCTTGCGGGCCTCGGCGCATTGCTCGTCGCAACGGGCGCGCAGATGATCTGGCACGCGATGAGCCGGTTCGACACGCCGCCCGTCGTGCAGCCGGGCGCGACGACGCTCGCGCTCGTCGCCGTCACGCTCACGGGCAAGGCCGCGCTGTCGCACTGGATGCTGCGCAAGGCGCGCGAGACGGGCTCCGCGCTGCTCGAGGCGACGGGCTGGCATGTGCGTACCGATGCGCTGTCGTCGTTGCTGGCGGCGCTCGCGATGAGTGCGGCGCTGGTCGGCTTCGGCCGTCTCGACGACGTGGCCGCGCTCGCGATCGGCGCGCTCGTGATTCGGACGGGCGCCGGTTTCATCCGGCGCGGTTATGCGCAATGGCCGGTGTTGGCTGCGTGGGCGAATCGCCCGACGCGCGGTTCGTGAACGCGGCCGGCACCGTCGTGCATGGCGCCGACGCGTGAAACCTCCGATACCCGCTATCGGTTCTCGGCTGGGCGGAATGACAAAGAGGCTCGCGTCGTGCGAGCCTCTTTCGCATGATGCCGTCATCGTCATGCGTTGACTGTTGTCGATGGTTCGCCAGACGAATGCGGCCGGTTCCGATCGATCGACATCGGCCGCCGCTTACCCGAGCGGCACCACACTCCCGAGCAGGATCCGCACGAGCGTCGCCTGGCGCGTGACGCCCGTCTTCGAGAAGATCGCGCGCAGGTGCGTGCGTGCCGTGTTCTTGCTGATCCCCGATTCCTCCGCCGCTTCCTCGAGCGTCAGCCCGTTCGTCAGCAGCAGCGCGAGCGATGTCTCGGCCGGCGTCAGGTCGAACAGCTTGCGGATGATTTCCTGCGCGCCCTGCGGCTTGCGGTCGGGGTCGCGCAGGAACAGCGTGACGGCCGGCCGCCGCTTGTTGTCCTCCGACCAGTCGGACAGCAGCACCGTGCGCACCAGCAGCCCGAGGCGCGGCTTGTCGAAGCTGCGCGTGATCGGCATGGCCTCGACGGTCGCCGCGGCCGTGCCGTGGTGCCCCATCACCGCGTGACGGATCAGCCGCTTCAGCGTGCGGTTCTCCTGCGCGTCGGTCGCCTCGATCGTGCCGCGCGCAATCGTCAGACCGTTGTTCTGCTTGAGGATCTCGTCGGCGACGCTGTTCAGGTCGATGATCGTGCCGTTCTCGTCGAGCGTGATCGTGCCGATCTGCATCCGGTTGATCGCGTTCGCATAGATCGAGCGTTCGACCTCGGCCGTGTCGAGCCGCGAATGCAGTTCGACCGCGCGCTTCAGGTGCGGCAGCAGCAGTGCGCAGATCGCCTTGTCTCGCGCGGTGAACTGCTTCGATGCATGATTGCGGCACACGCGGAACCGGCACTCGACGCCTGACGGCGTGCGCAGGTCGGCGCCGAGGATATAGCGCACGTCCTGCGGTTTCAGGAACTGCTTGTACAACTCGCTCGATAGCCAGCCCGTGTCGCCGAACACATCGTCGACCGTGACCACGCGATCGGCCGGCAGGCCGACGAACGGGTCGAGCGAATAGTAATAATTGTTGTACGAGGCCTCGCCATCGCCCGGGACGACCGGGCCGAATTCCGACGCGTGCACGGACAGCGGCGCACGGCGGTCGCTCGCGGCCGCGCGCAGGATCAGCGTCACGTAGTTCGCCTGCAGCCAGCGGCGGACCAGCTCGAGCGCACCGGCCCACGGCGGCGTCTCCAGCGGTCCCTGGTAGATGCGCGCCATCAGCTCGCTGAAATCCGCGACGCCGATATCGGCCTCGTCACTGGTTGCCTGGCTCTCTTGCGGAGCCCATCTCGTCTCCATCAGCACGCTCCATCCTCCATACGACATGTTTCCGGTGCGACTCCGTCGCGTCGCCATGATTAGGACGCGTCTAAATTCCGGCGTCATCGGGAGATTCACTGAATGGTGAGAATTGGCCATCCGCGCGGGCGAACCATCGTCCAATCGGATGATGTGGCGCCCTGCCCGCTGCGCTGGAATGCCCGTCAGGCCGTGCCGGCAAGCGTCCGGCGCCAACTCAGGGAAAACCGCGACACGGGTTTACCTGATTCAGACGAATCCGATTCAGACAGGAGTTCCCATGCCGCTCGACCCTCAGGCGCAGGCGCTGCTTGCCGCGTTCGCCCAAGCACCCGCGATCGATTTCGCCCGGCTCACCGTTCCCGCGTACCGCGCGAGTCTCGCCGCGGGCGGCGCCTTCGCGCCCGGCGACGCCGTCGCCGCCGAAGAGGACTGGCAGATCCCCGCGTCGGGACGTCAGTTGTCCGCGCGGCTGTATCGGCCCGATACCGACGGGCCGTTGCCGCTGACCGTGTTCTTCCACGGCGGCGGCTTCGTGTCGTGCGGCATCGATTCGCACGCGAACCTGTGCCGCAGCCTCGCGAGACGGGCGCGCTCGCTCGTGCTGTCGGTCGACTACAGGCTCGCGCCCGAGGCGCGCTTCCCGGCGGCCGCGCACGACGCGTGCGATGCCGTGCGCTGGGCCGCCGCGAGCGCGCGCGATCTCGGCGCGCGCGCCGGCGCGGTGGCCGTGGCCGGCGACAGCGCCGGCGGCAATCTCGCGGCGGTCGCCGCGCTGCAGTTGCGCGGCTCGGGCATCGGCATCGCGCATCAGTTGCTGCTGTATCCGGTCGTCGATTGCGCGACCGAGCATCCGTCGTATGAATCGCTCGGCGACGGTTATTTCCTGACGGCGGACATGATGCGCTGGTTCAAGCACCACTATTTCGACGAAGGCGCCGATCGCGCATCGCCGCTCGCGAGCCCGCTTGCCGCGCCGGACGTCGCGGGCGTGGCGCCGGCGACGATCGTCAGCGCCGAATTCGATCCGCTGCGCGACGAGGCCGAAGCGTATGCGCTGCGTCTCGCGCAGGCCGGCACGCCGGTAACGCTCGTGCGCTGGCCCGGCCAGTTGCACGGTTTCGCGAGCATGCTCGGCGCAGTCGATGCGGCCGACCGCGTGCTGACGTTCAGCGCCGACGCGCTGCGCCGCGCATTCGACGCGACGGAGGCGCAATGACGCTCGCCGGCACGCTGGAGATCGTCGACGAGCTTCGTGCGGGCCGCATGGTCCTGCTCGTCGACGAAGAGGATCGCGAGAACGAAGGCGATCTCGTGATCGCGGCCGATCACGTGACGCCCGACGCGATCAATTTCATGGCGCGCTTCGGGCGCGGATTGATCTGCCTGACGCTGACCGCCGAGCGCTGCGAACAACTGCGGCTGCCGCCGATGGCCGATCGCAACGGTACGCTGTTCGGCACCGCGTTCACCGTCAGCATCGAGGCGGCCGAAGGCGTGACGACCGGCATATCGGCGGCCGATCGCGCGCATACGATCCGCACGGCGGTCCGTTCGGGCGCGCGCCCCGACGAGCTCGTGCAGCCCGGCCACGTGTTCCCGATCGCCGCGCGTCCGGGCGGCGTGCTCGTGCGCGCGGGGCACACCGAGGCCGGCTGCGATCTCGCGGCGCTTGCCGGGCTCACGCCCGCGTCGGTGATCTGCGAGGTGATGAACGACGACGGCACGATGGCGCGGCTGCCGGAGCTGAAGGCGTTCGCCGCGCAGCACGGGCTGAAGATCGGCACGATCGCCGACCTGATTCACTATCGCCGCGAGCACGAATCGCTCGTCGAACGCGTCGGCGAACGGCCGCTGCATACGCCGTGGGGACGGTTCCGCGCGATCGAGTATCGCGACACCGTGCACGGCGCGCCGCATCTCGCGCTCGTGCGCGGCGAACCCGATCCGGCGACGCCCGTGCTGACGCGCGTGCACGAATGCCATTCGCTGCTCGACCTGCTCGACGCGGAGCCGTCCGCGCATTCGTGGCCGCTGCACGCCGCGCTGCAGCGGATCGATGCGGCCGGCTGCGGGGTCGCGGTGCTGCTCGACTGCGACATGCGCGGCGATACGATGCGGGCGCCGGCCGGCCATGCGCGCCGCGACGGGCGCGTGACGGGGATCGGGTCGCAGATCCTGCGCGACGTCGGCGTGCGGCGGCTGAACGTGCTGTCGAGCGCGTTCCGGCTGCCGGCGCTGTCGGGGCACGACCTGGAGATCATGGCGTTCATTCCACTCGGGGACGACGATCCGGAAAGTGCACGGGGTACGCACGCGGGTCCGCTGCGGGCGGCGTGATGCGCGGGATGGCCGGTCGGCTTTTCGTGAAACAGGCTATCGTTTGTTTTTGTTGAATACAGCCTCAGGTTTGTATTTTGACAATACATGCCATAGACTGTATTTTCAGATTACAAACGATCGCCTGTCATCCTGCGGAGCGCCCGATGGCCTTTCCTGTCCAGACCCTGACCCAGTTACGCCCGATACTCGTCGGCTTCCGGAAGTCCGCGGGGCTCACGCAGGCGCAATTGGCCGCCCGCCTGGGCGTCACGCAGCAATCCTACGCGCAGCTCGAAGCCAATCCGTCGGCGGTCAGCATCGAACGGCTCTTCAAGGTGCTGAACACGCTCGGCGTTCGGATGACGCTCGACCTGGGCGCGCCGGATGAAGCGGCGGAATCGGCCGCGCCCGAGGCCGATTCCGGGCCGGCGGCTCGCAAGCCGGCCGCGAAAAAGCGCATGCCGGGCCCGGCGGGCGGTGTAACGGCAGCAAAATCCGCAAAATCCACAAAAGCCCAAACCAAAACCACGACCGCCGCCGCGCGTAAGCGGCCCGCGACGGCAGCACCTGGCAAGCCGCGCGTCTCGAAACGGGAGGACTGGTGACCGTGGCCGCGCGTGCCCGCCACGACCGGCTCGACCTGTGGATGAACGGCATTCCGGTCGGTTACTGGGAAGTCCGGCGCGGCGTCGAGCGCCTCGTCTACCTGTCGGGCTGGCTCGACGATCCCCAAGGGCGGCCGCTGTCGCTGTCGCTGCCGTTCACGCCCGGCAACCAGCCGCACCAGGGCGCGATCGTCGCCGACTACTTCGACAACCTGCTGCCGGACAGCGAGCCGATCCGCCGCCGCATCGCGCAGCGTTACCGGCTCGGATCGACGGCGCCGTTCGAACTGCTCGCGTCGATCGGCCGCGATTGCGTCGGCGCGATCCAGATGCTGCCGCCCGGCGAGACGCCGGTCGACCTCGCGGCGATCGACGGCGTGACGCTCGACGACGCAGCCGTCGCCGACGTGCTGCGTCACGCGACCGCCGCGCCGCTGCCCGGCCGCGCGGAGCCGGACGTCGACCTGCGCCTGTCGATCGCCGGTGCGCAGGAAAAGACCGCGCTGCTGCGTCAGGGGAACCGCTGGTTGCGGCCGTCGGGCAGCACGCCGACGACGCACATCTTCAAGCTGCCGCTCGGGCGCGTCGGGAACATGCAGGCCGACATGCGGACGTCCGTCGAAAACGAATGGCTGTGCTCGAAGCTCGTCGCCGCATACGGCCTGCCGGTCGCGCCGTGCGAGATCGGCCGGTTCGACGACCAGAAGGCGCTGATCGTCGAGCGCTTCGACCGGCGTCCTTCGCGCGACGGCACGTGGATCCTGCGGCTGCCGCAGGAGGACATGTGCCAGGCGACCGGCACGCCGTCGGGCGCGAAATACGAATCCGACGGCGGCCCCGGCATCGAGACGATCATGGGCATCCTCGCGAATTCGGCCGACGCCGCGCACGACCGGAGGAATTTCTTCGTCGCGCAGCTTGTGTTCTGGGTACTGGCGGCGATCGACGGCCATGCGAAGAACTTCAGCATCGCGCACCTGCCCGGCAACACCTACCGCAGCACGCGGCTGTACGACGTACTGTCCGCGCACCCGATCGTCGGCACGCGCCGCAACCAGCTCCCGCCGCGCCGCGCGCGGCTCGCGATGGCCGTGTGCGGGAAGAACCGGCACTACGTGATCGGCGAGATCCAGCCGCGTCACTGGATCGCGCAAGGCCGGCGCGTCGGCCTGACCGAAGACGACGTGCGCGCCGCGATGGCGGCCGTCGCCGCGCGCACGGAGCCCGCGATTGCCGAAGTCGCCGCGCAGATCCCGGCGGATTTTCCGGCGGATGTGGCGGACGCGATCTTCGACGGCATGCGTCGCCAGAGCCGCAAGCTTGCGGGTGCGTAATTCTGCGTGACGTTTCAACGCGGTGAATCGCGGCTTTGGCTGGAGCGTGGTACGCCAATGCGTCGAATCGATGGTTCGTGCGGATTCGCCGGAATTCGCGCGGTGGCGCAACACGGTGCCCGCCGATTTCGACGCCAGCGAACCGCCGCGCGACGATGGCGCGGGCGGCAAGCGCATCGACACGTCTTACGCGTAACGGATCGGACGTTGCCGGCGATTCATCCCGGCGGGCGGTGAAGCCTGCGGGTATTTCATTTCAAGCCGGTCCGGACGAAAGGCTCATCCACCCGGACGATGCGCGCCTTCACCTGCGCCGCACAATGGTCGCCGTGCCCATTTCCGACGCCCGCGCCCTCATGGATTCCGCCGACCTCACGACCGCATTCAGCCCGCTGCAGATCGGCCCGCTGACGCTGCGCAATCGCCTGATCAAGTCCGCCACCAACGAAGGCATGACGCCGAGCGGCGTGCCGTCGCGCGCGCTAGTCGGCTTCCACGAGCGCATTGCCGAAGGCGGCGCCGCGCTGACGACCGTCGCGTACTGCGCGATCAGCGACGACGGCCGCACGTTCGTCGACCAGGCGCGACTCGACGTGCCGACAGTCCGGCAGTTCCGCGCGCTGACCGACGCCGTCCATCGCCACGGCGCGGCCGCCTCCGCGCAGATCACGCACGGCGGCTGCTTCACGTTCCTGCCGTCGCTGTCGACGAAACGCCCGTTGAGCGCGTCGGGCGGCTTCAACAAGGTCGGCGTGATGAGCGGCCGCTTCCTGAAGCAGGCGATGACGCACGACCAGATGTCGACCATCGCCGACGAATTCGCGCAGGCGGCGCGCCATGCGCGCGACGCCGGCTTCGATGCGGTCGAGATCCACATGGGCCACGGCTATCTGCTGAGCCAGTTCCTGTCGCCGCTGTACAACCGCCGCCGCGATGCGTACGGCGGCGACGCAGCGCGCCGCGCGGCGTTCCCGGTCGAGGTGCTGCGCCGCGTGCTCGATGCGGTGGGCCGGGATCTCGCCGTCGTCTGCAAGATCGGCGTGACCGAAGGCGTGCGCGGTGGCGGCACCGCCGACGACGCGTGCGAGATCGCGCGGCAGCTCGAGGCCGAAGGCGCGCACCTGCTCGTGCTGAGCGGCGGGATGAACGTCGAATCGGTGTGGCAGCTATTCGGCAGCCCGCTGCCCGGCGATGCGCGCGCGAACGCCGACAACGCGATCGTGCGCACCGCGATGACGCTGCAAAAGCTCACCGAGCCGAAGATGGGCGCGTTTCGCGAGATGTATTTCCTCGAACATTCGACGAAAGTGCGCGCGGCTGTCAGGATGCCGCTCGCCTATCTCGGCGGCGTGCGTTCGCGCGAAAACGTCGAGCTGGCGATGCGCGAAGGTTTCGATGCGGTCGCGCTCGCCCGGGCGCTCGTGTTCGAACCGGGTTTCGTGAACGGGCTGCGCGACGGCCGGCTCACGCAGTCGGGCTGCACGTCGTGCAACCGCTGCGTCGTGTCGATGTACACGCCGGGCGGCACGGCGTGTGTACTGCGCGAGCCGAACGACCCCGCGCCGAACCGCGTGCCGGCCGCCGGTGCGTGAAACTGGACGCGTGACGCGGATGCGGAGGCCGCTCAGCCCGCGTCGCGGGCGCGGGCGAGTGCCGCGAGGTTCCCTTCGCCGAACCCGTGGTGCCCCTTGCGCTGCACGATCTCGAAGAAGATCTCGCCGGGCCGGCGCTTGACGAAGGTCTGGAAGAACAGGCGCGGCACGCCGTCGCTGCCGGTCTCGCCGTCGACCAGCACCGCGCGGCGGCGCAGCGCGTCGAGATCGACGCCGTGCCCGGGCAGCCGCGCATCGACGTCGTCGTAATAGCGTGCGGGCGGCTCGATGAACTCGACGCCGTTCGCGCGCAGCGCATCCACGCACGACAGGATGTCGTCGGTGGCCAGCGCGACGTGCTGGACGCCCTCGCCCGGATGGTCGGGCAGATACGCGTGCATCAGCTCGGTGCGCCGCGTGCCTTCCTCGTAGACCGGAATCCGCACCGCGCCGCACGGCGACACCATCACGCGCGATTCCTCCGACACATGCCAGTGCGCGTCGATTTCGTGGATCTCGCGAAAATGCAGCAGGTCGTGGTAGAAATCCAGCCACTCCCGCATGCGCCCCGCGCCGACGGTTTGCGTGAAATGGTCGACCTGCTGCAGGCCGACACCCACGCAATCGAGATCGGTGTGCGCGGTCGCGATGTCGATCGGCCGGAAATCGATGTCGAAGATCGAGATGTCGCCGACGCCGCCGCGCTGGCCGTCCCGTCCGCGCCAGCGGTCGACGAAATACAGGTGCGAATCGCCGATACCCTGGATCGCCGGGATCTTCAGCTCGCCGACGCCGACCCGCTCGCCCTCGAATGCCCACGCGCCGAGCTCGATCGCGCGCTCGAACGCGCGCCGCGCGCTGGCCACGCGCAGCCCGATCGCGCAGACGCCCATCCCGTATTCCTCCGCGTAGCGCGCGGCGAACGAATCGGGCTCGGCGTTGATCAGGAAATGCATCTGCCCTTGCCGGTACAGCGTGACGTTCTTGCTGACATGCCGCGCGATCGCCTTGAACCCGAACTGCTCGAAGCGTTGCGCGAGCGCTTCCGGCACGGGCGCCGCGAATTCGACGAATTCGAGGCCGGCCATCCCGAGCGGATTGGCGGCCGGATCGGCGACGGGCGGCGTATCGCTGGACAGGGGGTGGGAATTGCCGGGCATTCCAGTCTCCGGAGGCATGCGATCGATGGGGATGGCGCCCGTTGCGTTCGGCATGCGCGGCCGATGGGGCGACCGGGCATCCGCCCCGAACGGGCGAGTTTTCATGCTGCAGATTTTAACCAGATCGTTCACGGCGGCACACCCTGGCCGAACGGGATATCGTCGCGCCGCCTAGTGCAAACCCGAAAATCGTTCGATAATCGCACGGACTTGAACGATAATCGCGCACTTTATCCGATTGGCCAATTGCCGCCGTACGGCGCGCGCCCTATTCTCCGTTCACCCATCGACTTCAATGCAGCATCGGACGCGGCACCGCCACGATTCCACGATGCGCCGTGCCAGGAGACACCACCATGACCCCAACCTTCGCCACCCTCGACGCCGCTGCCGGCGCCCGCGCGCGCAGCCAGGCCCGCAAGGCCGCGATCGGCAGCTTCGTCGGCGCCGTCGTCGACTGGTATGACTTCCTGCTGTACGGGATCGTCGCCGCGCTGGTATTCAATTCCGAGTTCTTCCCGAAAGTCAGCCCAACGATGGGCACGCTCGCGGCGTTCGCGACGTTCGGCGTCGGCTTCCTGTTCCGGCCGCTCGGCGGCGTGGTATTCGGCCACTACGGCGACCGGCTCGGCCGCAAGCGGATGCTCGTGCTGACGGTGATGTTGATGGGCTTGTCGACGGTCGCGATCGGCCTGCTGCCGACTTTCGCGTCGATCGGCTGGTGGGCGCCCGTGCTGCTCGTGCTGATGCGCGCGCTGCAAGGCTTCGCGGTGGGCGGCGAATGGGGCGGCGCGGCGCTGATGGCCGTCGAAAGCGCGCCGAAGCAAAAAAAGGCGTTCTACAGCAGCGGCGTGCAGGTCGGCTACGGCGTCGGGCTCGTGCTCGCGACGGGCATCGTGTCGATCCTGAGCCATACCCTCGGCGAAGCCGCGTTCAAGGCCTGGGCCTGGCGCCTGCCGTTCGTGTTCAGCATCGTGCTGGTGCTGATCGGCCTGTGGGTACGCAAGAGCATGGACGAATCGCGGGAGTTCGTCGAGAAGGTCGAGCACGGGGGCCACAAGGTGCGCCTGCCCGTGCTGGAAGCGCTCACGCGTCATCCGAAGGCGTTCCTGCTGATCATCGCGCTGCGGCTCGCCGAACTGTTCACGATGTATATCGTCACCGCGTTCGCGCTCAGCTATTCGACGACCAACCTCGGCATGTCGCGCGACCTGTTCCTGAACATCGGCCTGCTGGTCGGCGCGGTGAGCTGCGTGACGATTCCGTGCTTCGCATGGCTGGCCGACCGCTACGGCCTGCGTCGCATCTACCTGATCGGCGCGCTGATCGGGCTCGCGTCCGCGGTGCCGTTTTTCATCGCGCTGGAGGCACGCTCGATCGCGTGGATCGTGATCTTCTCGATCCTGCTCGCGAATGCCGCGCACGACATGGTCGTGAGCGTCCAGCAGCCGCTGTTCACCGAGCTGTTCGGCGCCGAATACCGCTACAGCGGCGCGGGCGTCGGCTACCAGTTCGCGAGCGTCGTCGGCGGCGGGTTCACGCCGTTCATCGCGGTCGGCCTCGTCAGCCTGGCCGGCGGCTCGTGGCACCTCGTCGCCGGTTATCTCGCGGTGGGCTGCCTGATCTCGCTGGTGGTCGCCGCGCGGATGCGGGCGGCGCAGTGATGAAGTGAGCGCATGGCCGGCCCGATCCGCGGCCGGCCGTTTCTCCGCGCAGGCCGCCAGCCGAACGGCGATACCCCTGCTCAACGTCAAACACCGTCAAACACACGCGCCGATCCCCTTTTTCCCCTCCGAACATTCCACGTCGCCCGCCGACCAATGGCATCATATGGGCCTACGTCAGTCACCGATACGCCCCCATATCATGTCGAATCTCATCGTCCACGGCGGCACTCCGCTGCGCGGGGACATCAAGCCGTCCGCGAACAAGAACGCCGTCCTGCCGATTCTGTGCGCCACCCTGTTGACCGATCAGCCGCTGCGCCTCGTCGGCGTGCCGGACATTACCGACGTGCGCAAGATCCTCGACATCTTCCGCACGCTCGGCAGCGACGTGTCGGTCGACTTCACGACGGGCCTGCTCGAACTCCATCACCGCAACACGAAGTTCGATCCGGCCGTCCACCGCCTGCCCGAGGCGATGCGCTCGTCGATCATGCTGATTCCGCCGCTGCTCGCGCGCTTCGGCGTCGCGCGCCTCGAGAACGACGTGAAAGGCTGCACGCTCGGCGTGCGCGAGATCGATCCGCACGTCGAGGTGTTCGAGCGCTTCGGCGCGCACATCGAGCGCACGCCCGATTCGCTGATCGTCCGCACCGACGGCCCGCTGACGGCCAACGATCACTGGTTCGACTACGCGTCGGTGACGACCACCGAGAATTTCGCGCTGTGCGCGACGACGGCGCGCGGCACGTCGACGCTGATGAACGCGGCGTCCGAGCCGCACGTGCAGGAGTTCTGCCAGTTCCTCGCGATGATCGGCGTCGCGGTCGAGGGCATCGGCACGTCGCGGCTGTGCGTGACGGGCGGCCGCAAGCTCGGCGGCGGCGAGTTCCGCTTCGCCGAGGATTTCCACGAGATCGCGACGTTCCTCGCGCTCGGCGCGATCACGGGCGGCGACATCACGGTGCGCAACTCGTCGCCCGAGCATTTCCCGCTGATCGACCGCACGTTCGCGAAGTTCGGCGTGAACGTCACGCACCGCGACGGCTGGTCGCGCGCGGAACGCGACGGCCCGCTGCGCGTGCGCCGGCCGTTCACGCAGAACATCCTGACCAAGGTCGAGGCCGCGCCGTGGCCGTACCTGCCGGTCGACCTGCTGCCGATCTTCATCGCGCTCGGCGTGCGCGCGGAAGGCAGCGCGATGTTCTGGAACAAGGTCTACGACGGCGCGCTCGGCTGGTCCGGCGAACTGTCGAAGTTCGGCGCGCACGTGCTGCTGTCCGATCCGCACCGGCTGATCACGTTCGGCGGGCTGCAATTGACGCCGGCGCGCGTCGAGAGCCCGTACATCATCCGCGTCGCGATCGCGCTGCTGATGGTGGCCGCGAGCATCGAAGGCCGCTCGGAAATCATGAACGCGTTGCCGATCCGCCGCGCACACCCCCATTTCGTCGAGAACCTGCGCTCGGTCGGCGCGAACGTCGAGTGGACAAGCAGCGAATAATGCCGCTCGGGCGGGTGCGGCTCGCGTGAAGTCGGCGCCGCATCCGTCTTTCTCCCTTCCCTGGCCGGCGCCCCGCTCATTCGCATCGTCCCGGCTGAACTTGAAATCGGCGGGCAGCCTGCCCCTGAAACGCCGCAACCGTTCCAGAAGTTCATCGGGCCTCGGCTTGCGACTGACGGCAAAAACGCGCGGACTATCGACCACGACTTCGATATCGCCCCCCCTCACGGAGCTCCCGTGCTTCGACCACCCTGGCGGGACGGCGGACGGCCAGGCTATTGCCCCGCTTTGCAACCTGCATATGCCCCCTTGGATATACATCGATGACTGTATATTTTCGGTGTGGCGCCCGCAAAGACGGGGCATCACCCCATGCATCGGAAGTCACCGCCATTCGAATCGCGCGATAATCGCCCACTCCCGCGCGATCACCGCGCATGACGGCGCCGCTCCCGACGATGAAAAAGCCCGAACTCGACCGACGCGACTGGATTGCCGGCCTCGAAAAAGGCCTGATGATCCTGGAAGCATTCGACAGCCAGCACGCGCGCATGACGCCCACGCAGGCCGCCGCGCGCACTGGCCTCACGCGCACGGCCGCGCGGCGCTACCTGCTGACGCTCGAATCGCTCGGCTACGTCTACACCGACGGCAAGCTGTACGGCCTGACGCCGCGTGTGCTGCGGGTCGGCTGGTCGTACTTCGACTCGGCGCGGCTGCCGCGCACGGTCCAGCCCTATCTGCAGCAACTGAGCGCGTCGCTGAACGAATCGGCGTACGTGAGCGTGCTCGACGGCTGGGAGCTCGTGTTCATCGCGCGCAACGGCGTGTCGCGCGTGATGACGACCGGCTTCGTGCTCGGCGCGCGCGTGCCGGCGCCGCTGACGTCACCGGGCGTCGTGCTGCTCGCGCATCATCCCGATCGCGAGGCCGTGCGCGCGTGGCTCGACGACACTGAGCTGCCGCCGTTCACGCCGCACACGATCACCAACAAGGCGCGCCTGCTCGAACAGGTCGACCACGCGCGCGACGCCGGTTTCGCGGCGATCGAGCAGCAATTGCAGGTCGGCGTACGCGGGATCGCGGTGCCGCTGAAGAACCGTCACGGCGAAGTCGTCGCCGCGCTGAGCACGAACATGCCGATCGGCGCGGAGACGACCGACGCCGCCGTGCGGCGCGTGCTGCCGCATCTGCAGGAAGCCGCGCTGGCGATGCTGAACGTGCTGTAGTGTCTCGTCCGCCCTGAACGGGCTCGACCACGCTTGCTGCACCGCTTCATTGCTGCGCGACGGATCACACCCCGGCGCCGAATCCGGCAGTCATCCCGCCGGGTTGTTTCCCTTTACCCGATCCGCCACCAGCGCGGCAACAAGTCCCGCACCTCCCGCCGCCGATAACGGTCGTCGATCAGATGCACGACGCCTTCGTCGTCCTCGGTGCGGATCACGCGCCCGGCCGCCTGGACGACCTTCTGCAACCCCGGATACAGGTACATGTAGTCGTAGCCGTTGCCGAAGCGCGCGTCCATCGCGCGCCGCATCTGCTCGTTGACATCGTTGACCTGCGGCAGCCCGAGCGTCGCGATGAATGCGCCGATCAGCCGTTCGCCGACCAGGTCCACGCCTTCCGAGAACGCGCCGCCCAGCACCGCGAAGCCGACGCCGCGCCCGCGCGCGTCGAAGCGCGCGAGAAACGCATCGCGCTCGCTTTCGGCCATGCCGGGCGCCTGCGCCCACACCGGCACGTCCGGGTGGCGCGTCTGCATCAGCGCGACCACGCGCCCGAGGTAGTCGAAGCTGCTCAGGAAGCCGAGATAGTTGCCGGGCCTGGCCGCGTATTGCGCGGCGATCAGGTCGGCGATCGGTTCGAGCGATCGGTCCCGGTCGCGCCAGCGCGTCGATACGTGGCTTGCGACACGCACCGTCAGTTGCTCGGCGCGGAACGGCCCGTCGACGTCGAGCCAGCCGGTGTCGCCAGGCAACCCGAGCGTGTCGCGGTAGAAATGGAACGGGCTCAGCGTGCCTGAAAACAGCACGGTCGCACGCGCGGCTTCGTAGCGCGACGCGAGAAAACCGGCCGGGATCACGTTGCGCACGCACAGCGTCGACTGGAGGCGGCGCCGGCGGCCGGCCGTCGCGACGCCGTCGAGCGCCGGCTGGCGCGGCACCGGTACGCCGAGCAGCGTCGCGTCGAAGATCGACGCACTGTCGAAGGCTTCGGCGAGCACGCCGAACTGGATCGCCTCGAAATGAAAACGCAGCAGCGCGTCGCCGTTCGCGCGCGGCGCGTCGGTCAGGTGTTCGCCGATCGCCGCGACGAGGTTCTGCACGGCCGATACGATCGGGCCCGGAATGTCCGGATACGCCGCGTAGCGCTCGGCCTGCGCGCGATTGACCGTGCCCCACGCGCGGGCGAGCCGGTCGAATGCCTTGCGCAGCGCTGCGGGCGCGGCTTCGCGCGCGGTCGCGAACGCGAACGGATCGAGCGACGCGCTGTACATCTTGCGCGCACGGTCCAGCAGGTTGTGCGCTTCGTCGACGAGCACGCCGACGCGCCACTGGTTCTGCTGCGCGAGCGTGTGCAGCATCGCGCTGCCGTCGTAGTAGTAGTTGTAGTCGCCGATCATCATGTCCGACCAGCGCGCGAGCTCCTGCGCGAGGTAGTACGGGCAGACGTCGTGCGCGAGCGCGGCTGCGCGCACGGTATCGCGATCGAGCAGCCCGGCGCCGATCGCCGCGTCGCGCGCGGCCGGCAGCCGATCGTAGAAGCCTTGCGCGAGCGGGCACGATTCGCCGTGGCATGCGTTGTCCGGATGCTCGCACGCCTTGTCGCGCGCGACGAGCTCCAGCACGCGCAGCGGCAACGCAGGCGTGCCGGTGCCGAGCGCCGTCGCCGCTTCGAGCGCAAGCGCGCGTCCGGGCGTTTTCGCGGTCAGGAAGAACACATGGTCGAGCTCGCCCTCGCCGCACGCCTTCAGCAGCGGGAACACGGTGCCGAGCGTCTTGCCGATGCCGGTCGGCGCCTGTGCCATCAGGCAGCGTTCGTCGCGCGCCGCGCGATAGACGGCGACCGCCAGTTCGCGCTGGCCGCTGCGGAACTGCCCGTGCGGAAACGCGAGCGCGCGCAGCGCCGCATCGCGCGCCGCGCGATGGGCCGTCTCGCGCTCGGCCCAGCCGACGAAGCACGCGCACTGCTCGGCAAAGAACGCCGCGAGCGTGCTCGCGTCCAGCGTTTCCGTCAGCACGGTCTCGCGCTCGGACACGATGTCGAAATACACGAGCGCGACGTCGATTTCGGCGAGACCGCGCGCATCGCACATCAGGTGCGCATAGACCTTCGCCTGCGCCCAGTGCAGCGCGCGGTGGTTGGCCGGCATCGCGTCAAGGCTGCCGCGGTAGGTCTTGATTTCCTCGAGACGGTTCGCCACGGGATCGTAGCCGTCCGCGCGGCCGCGCACGGTGAGCGTGCCCCGCGTGCCCGTCAGCGCGATCTCGGTTTCGTAGCGCGCGCCGCGGTTCGACGTGACCGCGCCGTGGCCGGCGATGCCTTCGAGCGCGGTCGGCGCGGGCGTGAAGCGCAGGTCGAGATCGCCGCGCCGCGCGGTGAACTCGCACATCGCCCGCACCGCGACGACGTAGCTCATGCGGACAGTCCTGCGGCTTCGGCGTGCGCGACGCCCGCGCCGGCCCACTCGACATCGACGACGCGCACCGGGATGCCGTGCGCGACGCAGTACGCGAGCCAGCGCGTCTGGTTGTCCTGCAGCCGGTCTCCCGGCCCCTTCACCTCGATCAGTTCATAGCGGCGCTCGCCGGGCCAGAAGCGGACGAGATCGGGCAGCCCCGAACGGTTGCTGCGGATATCCGCGAGCAGGCGCGCGAACCACAGCCGCAGGTGCTCGGGCGGCAGGCACGCGAGCGCCTCGTCGAGCAGTTCGTCAGTCAGCACGCCCCAGAACACGAACGGCGACTGCAGCCCCGCCTTCGTCGCAAAATGCCGGCGGATCGTGTCGCGGTACGCACCCGAATCGAGCTGCGCGAAACAGGCGGCGAACGCGTCCGCGCGGCGCGCCGCGAAATCGGGTGCGTGCAGGTCGGCCGGGCCGCGCTGGAACGGGTGGAAGAACGCGCCGGGCACGGCCGCGAACACGGGCTCCCAGCACAACAGCCCGAACAGCGAATTGATCAACGTGTTTTCGACGTAATGGACCGGCGACGCCGGCTGCGCGAGATGGTCGCGCACCGCGAATTCGACGCTGACGAACGCATCGGGACGCACCAGCACGAGCGTTTCGCGCGGCACGTCCGGCGCGGCAGCCGCGCGTTCGATGCGTTGCCCGACGCGGCGCTGCAGGCGCGGCAGCATGCGCTCGACGCGCTGGCGCTCCTCGTCGCTCTCGAAACCGCCGCGTGCATCGAGCGCCAGCGCGAGCGCGGCGTCGTCGCGCCCGCAGCGTTCGAGCACGCGGATGCGCCGATGGCGGCTGCCGGGCCAGGCGCTGCGCGTGTATGCGTCGAGCGCGGCGGCCCAGTCGGCGCGGCGCTCGCAGGCCTGCCCGAGCGCGAACAGCAGCTTCGCGCGACGCGTCGCGAGCCACGGCTGCGCGTAGCCCACCGCATCGATCGCGCGCAGCAGGTCGTCGAACGGCAGATCGTCGGGCCACGCGTCGAGCGCGTCGCGGCACATCTGCAGCGCGAGATACGCGTCGACGTCGCCACGCTGCTGGAACGCGCGCGACGACGGCGCGATCGGCACGCTTTCGTACTGGAACACGCCGAGATCGGCGAGCACGAATTCGCTCCAGTCCTGATGGAGATTGCCGAAGAACATCAGGCGCAGCCGGTCGCACAGCGCGCCGACCGTCACGCGCAGCACGCGGTCGCCGGCCTGCGCGCACCACGCGTCGAGCGGCTGCGCGGCATCGTGCGCGGGCCGCAGCCGCTCGAGCCATTCCGGCTTGCGCTCGCCCGCATGCGCGGCGAGCGACGGGAAGATGCGCAGCAGTTCCGCCCTGGTCGACAGCGCGAACAGCTCGTCGAGCGTCAGCGCGGGCGCCGGATCGACCCAGCCGAGTTCGACGAGCGGCGCGGCCGCATCGAGCGTGCAGCCGATTTCGTCGTATGCGAGCTTGCTTGCGCGGAAGTCGGACCCGTTGCGCATCAGCATCCGCACGAGCAGCGCGCGCGACGCCTGCGGCAGCGTCGCGAATTGCCGGACGAACGCGAGCTCGTGCGGGTCGAACAGGTCGTCGTAACGCTCGCCGAGCCAGGCCAGCGCGCGTTCGAAATTGGTCAGGTAGTAAAACGCCGGGGGCGTCGGCGAAGCAGGTGTCACGGGGCTTGATCACTGTACATTTGTACAGGTCGGAATCATATCAAATGTGACAGGAAACGCCGCACGCCGCGTCGGCCTTCTGCTGCCCGGCCCGGTCAGAACTGGTAATTCACCGACATGTCGAACACGCCGTTGGTCGACTGCTGCGTGATCGGGCTGCGCGCCGCGCGGCCGACCAGCTGCTCGATCGCGCCGTCCATCGTGACGAACCAGTGCTTGTTCACGAACCAGACCATCGTCACGCCCACGCCAGCCGACTTGATCCCCGCGCCCGACGAATAGGCCGGCAGCCCCGAACGCGCGGCGGCGCCCTGGCTCACCCCGAACCAGCTGTTCATGTAGCGCGAGTCGGCGAACGACACGGTCGGCCCCGCGAACCAGAAGAAGTTTTCGTTGCTGCCGGGCATCGGCATGTACGCGGAGAAATCGCCGGTCCAGCCGTTCGAGCCGCCGATGCTGCGCCGGACATCCGCGCGCAGCACGAGCGGGAAGTCTTTCGAGATCACGTAATCGGCCGCCAGCTTCATCACGGGCGCCGCGTTGATGTTGTCGAGGCCGTTCAGGTGGCCGAGATCGTCGGCCGAGCGGCGGCCGAGGTCATAGCCGACCGACAGGCTCACGCGCCAGTTCGGCCCGCGCAGCACGTTCGCGCCCAGCCCCTCGCCCGTCGACAGGAAGAACAGGTCGCGATAGCGGATGTCGAGATTCGGGCCGCCCATCACGCGATAGCGGTCGGAGCCCGCATAGCGCGGCTGCAGCGTCATCGCGGCACCGACGCTGACCTGCCAGGTGGAGACGGTCGGATCGAACAGTTTCTCGAGCGGCACGCCCGCCGAGTATTGCCACTCGCCGAGCGGCGAAGGCGTCTGGGCCGACGCGTCGCGGGTGCCGGCCGCGGCGAGCGCCGCACATGCCGACAGGACGGATACGAACCGGCGTGCGCCGGGTGACAGCAACGGGCGAGCAACAGTCATCAAGGCGGTCTCCGTCGGTTGCGCGAAACGAACCTGAGGGAAAGCGCGTTGCGCCTCTTCGGCTGCAGCGGCTGGCAGCCTGCGGCGCGAACGTAGCGTGCGCTGAATTAACGGACATCCTACGCGACGCGCGCGCAGACGCAAAGCGCCCGCTGCGCGCGGGCACTTTGCCTCGTTCCTGGGTGGATGGGCGGAGCGTTGCCGGATCAGAAGCGCTCGACGTGATAGTCGCCGGCCAGCGCGGCCGGGCTGCGCGTCGACATCATCCGCGAGAAGCCGTCCGCGAGCCGCCCGAGCGCGAGCTGTTTCTGGCTGGCGTCCCAGTGCGTATAGGTGTCGTATGCGGCATCGTCGAACGAAACGGTGACGGCGACCGGGCGGCCGCTGGCGCGAAAGCCGATATGCAGCACGCCGCCCGGCAACTCCTCGATGTGATAACGCAACGAGCGCGATTCGAAATAGCGGCTCAGCACCTGAGCGATCGCGCGCTTGTCTGGCGATTGCACGTGAATGTCCATGAGGGTCCTCCTTTCAGTGGTCGTGCGGTCGGTTGCGGCACACCGCGTCCGCCCGGCATCCACATCGGCGGCGGGTGCAACGGCGGATCGCCCTGCGGCAGGCCGTCGGGCACCGGCGGATCGACGGGATCGTCGTGATCGGGCGGCGTCGGATCGGGGTCGACGTCGGGTGTCGGTTCGGGGCGGTGCAGCGTGAATGGCGTCTTCATGTCACTCCCGCGCGGACGGCACGCGCATCTCGATGGCGCTGCGACCGCGCGCAAGCGGCATGCCCGCTCCCGCGCCGTACGCGTCGACCGATCCGGTCGGACGCTGCCGTGCGGTCAGTCGTCGCAGGCGGCCAGCCCCTGCCACATCGTGCGCCCTTGCGCCCTTGCGCGGTCAGCCGCACCGCGAGCACGAACGGATCGGACGGCGCGCATTGCGAGACGAGCGCCCGCTGCGCGCGCTCGGGGCCGTCGTAGGCAGTGTCGTTCAGTTCGCGCACACGTCCTTGCCTTCGAACGTGCGCCGTTCGGGCCGATAGACCAGCGATTCGCGCTTCCACGTGCCGAACCGCTCGCGCACGTGGCCGAAATCGCCGCCGCATACGTTCGCGTCGTAACGTATCCTTTTCTTGAATGCATTCATCACGATGTCCTCTCGTCCACGCCGACGGCGCGCGGGTCATGCCCGGCGCACCCGCCGGCTTCCCCGGCGCGCAAGCGCCTGCCGCCGATGCCGCGCGGGCACGGCGCTTGCGCCTGCATCAACGACCAAGGAGGTTCGACCATGACCGTTCACGCCCCCGGCCGCCGCGACGCCGTGTCACCGGCTGCCGGATTGCTCCGGCTCGCCACGTCCCGCCCGCCGCCCGAAGACAAGACGGAGGAGCGCATCGACGAAGGGCTCGATGAGTCGTTTCCGGCCAGCGACCCGCCCGCCGTCGGCGGTGCGACGCGTATCGACCCCGCCAAGCCGTCCGGCAAGCACGAACGTCGCGCGCCGCACGTCCCTTCCCCGCCCCGCGATCACGGCTGACGGCGGCACCCGGCTCGGGAGGCGCGGCAGCGCATCCGCGGGCCGGCGAAATCCGGAGTGATCCGATGAAAAGCCTTGAACGTCGATGGCATGAAATCCGCGGCGCAGCCGGCGTTGCGGCGCTGGCCGCGATCGAAAGCGCCGTAGTACTGGCAATCGTCGCGATGACGGGCATCGGCCACTGACGCCCCACCCCGCCCGTTCGCGGCTGCCACCGTGGAAGATGTACAAGCGGGCCGGCAAATTTCTCCGTCGCCCGGCCGACGAGGTCCGGCGTGCGCGGAGCGCGCGCGGCACGGCATCTGCTCCCGAATCGTGTCGCTCACGAAGGAGGCATTCATGTATCGCGTCAACGAGATCATGTCGCGCGACGTGGTGTGCGTCGCGCCGACCGACACGATTCGCCATGCGGCTGAACTGATGCAGCGCTTCGATATCGGTGTGCTGCCGGTTTGCGACGGCACCGAACTCGTCGCGATCGTGACCGACCGCGACCTCGCGGTGCGGGCGCTGTCGCACGGCCATTCGTCCGATACACCCGTGCAGGCGGTTGCGTCCATGCCCGTGCAGTGGTGCATCGAGGACGATGGCGTCGGCGACGTCCAGCAGCGGATGGCCGACGTGCAGTTGCATCGGTTGCCGGTGCTCGACCGCAACCTGCGGCTGGTCGGCATCGTGTCGCTCGGCGACATCGCGACGCGCGCGGGCGGCCCTGCGCGCGACGAGCTGGCCAATACGCTCGAGGACGTGTCGCTGCCGCGCCGGCGCTGACCGGCGCCCACTCATTCCGCGTGGCGCGCCCGGGTTGCCGTTTCGACCAGGAGGTATTCGACGACGACTGACAGACCGTCGCGCGCCGCCGCGCGCATTGTCGGCGGCAGCCGCGGCACGGCCCCGGGCGGGCCGGGGCCCGACGTGATGGCCGCCCGCACGCTCGCAGGCGATCGCGTGCTGACGATGGACGGCGACGACATCGGCAAGGTCACCGACATCATGCTCGACGTGCGTTCCGGCCGGATCGCGTATGCGGTCGTCGCGTCGCGCGGCGTGCGCGGGAGCGGCGACAAGCTGCTCGCGGTGCCGTGGAACGTGCTCATGCTCGACGTCGAGCGCAAATGCTTCGTGCTGCCCGTTGCCACCGGGCACGTGCGCGATGCGCCCGGCTTCGACCACGACCGCTGGCCGGCAATGGCCGACCCGGACTGGGCCGAGGCACTGCATGCGTACTACGGCAGCTCGCCGTACTGGCTGATCGCGGAAGGAGAAACGGCGATCGACTCGCCGCCTTACGAGGCGTCGCCGGGCGGCCCCGAAGACGGCCAGCGGCAACGTTGAAACCGGCCAACTGCAACGCGACTCAGTGCGCGGCCGCCACCGTCTGCGCGAGCTGCCGCGCGGCGGCCAGATGCGCGTTCAGCGTCGGCAGCGTGCCGGCCGCGAATGCGCGAAGCTGCGGGTCGCGACCGTTCCGCGCCTCGGCCTCATAGAGCCGGATCGCCGCCTCGTGCGCGCGCGGGCCCGCCAGCGCGACATAGGCTGTGTCGAACGCGTGGCCATCCTTCGTTCGCAATGCCGTCACTGCCGGATCGACAAGCATCCGCGTCTGAACCGGTACGCCCTTTTGCGCGCCAAGCTGCCGCAATTCGCCGGCGATGCGCGCTTGATCGTCGACCATCCGGCGTGCGAATGCCTGCACGTCCGGATTCGACGAGCGGTCGAGCGCGAGCTGGCTGGCCTGCCGCTCGACCTTGCCGAGCATCCCGGCCTTGTCGACGAATTCGGCGTCGATGCCGGTCGGCCGCTGCGTCATGCCGGCCTCGTCGGCGGTCGGGCCGGGGCGGACGACGCCCGGTGCGACGTGCACCGACGAGGCGGGCGGCGCCTGCGCGTGCGAGAGCACGAACGCCAGTGCGCCGGCGGTGGCTGCCAGCGCGCATGCCGCCGAGCGGCGCCCGTCCCGGTTCATCCGATTCGTTTTCATCCGGGGACCTCCGTGTGTCGAGACGGAACGGGCCGACCGCGCGGTTTTCCGTCACGCGGGACGCTCGGCCGACGTGAAGAAATCGGTCCATGCGCCGTTGTTCCACGCGCCCTCGGTGCGCTCCACCAACAGCGCGCCGGCGGCGAGCATCGTCCGCTCCGAGAACGTGATCGTGCGCCGTGTCACATGCGCGGCCAGCACGACACCGTTCTCGCACTGCTTCAGCGCACCGTGGCCCTCCGACGCGTCGCCGCGCATCTTGCCGAGCGCCGCCCTGACGCGGGAGGCGAGCGTCGCATCGCGGATCTGGCCGCCGACGGCCGACGCCTGGCTCGAGAGCTTCGCGCCGACACCCTCCGCGGCCGATGCGTAGCGGGGTGTCGCGACCCATGCCCACGCCAGCATCAATATGCTCGCGATCGGCACGACCGGCGGCATGCGTTTCGCGCGAGCCGGCCTGCCGCCCGTGCCGTCGCGCCGTGTACTTTTCGTTGCGTCCATCGTGCTTCCTTTCCCGATGTTGACCGAACGCGCGCCCGGAGCGCAGCCGCGCCGGGCGCCCGCGGTTACCGGTCGTGTCCTTTCCCGCCGCGCGCATCGTCGGGCGCGACGTCGACGATCACGCTCGCCAGCGTCGGCATGTCGACCGGCTTGCACAGATACGCGTCGAAGCCGGCAGCCATCACGCGGTGGCGGTCCGCCTTGCCGGCGTGCGCTGTAACCGCGACCACGGGCAGGTGCCCGCCGCCGCCCGGCAAATGGCGGATGCGGTCGAGCAGCCAGAAGCCGTCGCCGTCCGGCATCGCGAGATCCGACAGCACGACGCTCGGCGGATGCCGTTCGACCGCGTCGAGCGCGTCGTGCCCCGACTGCGCGGTCGACACCTGCGCGCCCATCGTTTCGAGCGCCGCGGCGAGGCTCGCGCGCGACGTTGCGTCGTCGTCGACGACGAGCACGCGCTGGCCGTCGAGCGCAGCTGTCGCCGACGTGCCGGTCGGGCGCGCCGGCTGCTCGGCCGGATCATCGGCGTCCCAGCCGGTCGGCAGCGTGACCGTCACGGTGGTCCCGCGCCCGGCGCCCGCGCTCGTCGCGACGACGTCGCCGCCGTGCAGTTGCGCGATGTTGCGCACGATCGACAGGCCGAGCCCGAGGCCGCGTTTCGGCGACGCGAACGCGCGTTCGGGCCGGCTGAAGGCCTCGAACAGGTACGGCAGGTACTCCGGCGCGATGCCCTGCCCCGTATCGGCGACCGACAGCCGCACGCGCTCGCCCGCGCGGGTCAGCGACACGTCGATGCGCCCGCCCGGCGGCGTGAACTTGATCGCGTTCGACAGCAGGTTCGACAGGGCCTGGCGCAAGCGCTCGCCGTCCGCCGGAATCACGCAGGTCGCCATCGCGCATTCCGTCGACAGCAAGAGCCCGTTCGCCTGCGCCGTCGCGTCGAGTTCGCGCGTGGCGTCGCGCACGATCCGCACGAGATCGACCGGCACGCGTTCGAGGCGCAGCCGGCCGGTCGCAAGCGACGACGCATCGAGCAGATCGCCGACCATGTGCGACAGCGACCGCGCGCTGCGATCGATCGCGTCGACCGCCTGCTGCACGAACCCCCGCCCGTCGACGTTGCGCAGCACCTCGACCCAGCCGTAGATCACGTTCAGCGGCGTGCGCAACTCGTGCGACACCGTGACCAGCAACTCGTCCTTCAATCGGTTCGACGTGTCGGCCTGCGCATACGCGTCGCGCGCGCCGCGCAGCGAGCGCATGTCGCGCCGTTCGCCGCGGCGGCGTTCGCGCGCTTCGCGCAGCGTTATCGACAGGCCCGTGCAGTTGCCCTGCGCATCGACGATCGGCGACGCGGCAAAGGTCGCACGAAAGCGGCTGCCGTCGCGGCGCACGCACAGCACGTCGAACGGCCCGACCGGCGCCCGCAGGTTCGCGAACGATGCGGGCACCGGATGCCGCCGCAACCAGCGCGGCGCGATCATCGCGGCGATGTCGCGCCCGGTTGCCTGCGCCGCGTCGATCCCGAAGATCCGTCGCGCGGCCGGATTCCAGCTCGTGATCCGTCGCGCGGCATCGACCCCGACGATCACATCGGGCGAAGCATCGACCACACGGCGCAGCAGGCCGTCGTCAGACGCACGTGCGTCGCCATCGATTTCGCGCAGACGATTGTTCGCGAGCAGCGGCTTCATGGCCATCACGAGCAAGCACTCGACGAAGCCGATTGCGACGAACGTGCCGGCCTGCACGAGCAGCGTGGCCAGCGGCGCATCGTGCCACCACAGCGTGCCGATCACGGCCACGCTCGCAACCGTCGCGGCCAGGCCGCCGCCGAACGACGTCAGCCACGCGGCAGCCGCGACGGCTGCATAGAAAGGCATAGGCGCAAACGGCGCGTGCTCGCCGACGACGCGAATCGCCCACGCCTGCAGCGCGGACGCCAGCCCGACGGCCAGCACGACCCATGCACCCTGCCGTAACAGCTCACGGGTCAGGGTTCTCATTGCATCCTTGCTCGCGCCGGCTCCCGTCGCGCGGTGTCGTGCCGCTGTTCGGCCATCCGGCATGCCGTCGTGCGTGCCGGGCGAGCCTGATGACGTCAGCAAACGACATGCCTGACGCGGGCACGGATCGGTATTCGGGCAGAGGATGGCCGGGCGTCGCGTCGTGGCGGCTGTCTATCGCAACGCAGCCGGTCCGGTACCGGTCGATTTCGCGGGCCGCTTCGGCGGAATGCGGTCGCGACCGGCTTTTTCATCGGGTTTCTGTAAAAAAGCACCGGTACGACCCCGGATGGCGCAGTCGTTCCCGCTGCAAGCGGAAAGATCGATGGACGATTCCTTCCCCCCGCGCCGCGCACATTGGAAATTCCTATTCAGCGGCACCTTCGCGGCGGTTTCGCTGTCGATGATAAATATTGCAATGAACGGAACACGTGATGCCGATTTTCAAAACGGCCCGCCAACGCCGATGAGTGAAACCGCAAACCAGTCGAAGCAGCGCGCAGACGGCCGCCGGCTGTCCGGCCGGTCCTCCGCGATGCGCACCCTGCTCGGCCGCATCGAGAAAATCGCGCCGACCCGCGCCAGCGTGATGATTGCCGGCGAAAGCGGGGTCGGCAAGGATATCGTGGCGCGCCGGCTGCACGATCTCAGTGCACGGCGGGACGGCCCGTTCGTGCCCGTGAACTGCAGCGCGATCCCGCCCGATATCGCCGAGTCGCAACTGTTCGGGCACGAGAAAGGCAGTTTCACCGGCGCGATCGCGCAGCGGGAAGGCTATTTCGAAGCGGCGCGCGGCGGCACGCTGCTGCTCGACGAGATCGCGGAAATGCCCGCGGCGCTGCAGGTGAAGCTGCTGCGGGCAATCGAATCGAATGCGATCGTACGGGTCGGCGGCACCGAGCCGATTCCGCTCGACGTGCGCATCGTGTCGGCCACCCGCCACAATCCGGCCGAAGCCGTGCGCGACGGCCGGCTGCGCGAGGACCTGTTCTACCGCCTCGCCGCGTTTGCGCTGTACGTGCCGCCGCTGCGCCAGCGCGACGGCGACGTCGAGGCGATCGCGCGGGAATTCGTCGATACGCTGAACGCGCGGCACCGCTCGCGCAAGCGGCTGACCGACGCGGCGATCGCGGCGCTGCACGCGTATTCGTGGCCCGGCAACGTGCGCGAGCTGCACAACACGATCGAGCGTGCGTACATCCTGGCGGACGAAGGCATCGACGTCGCGCTGCCGAAGCAGCCGATGCCGCCCGACCGCACGTCGGAGAACGCGATGGCGCTGCCGCTCGGCGCGACGCTGCACCACGCGCAGCAGCGCTTCATCGCGGCGACGCTGCACTACTTCGACGGCAACAAGCCGCGCGCGGCAAAAGCGCTCGGGATCAGCCTGAAGACGCTCTACAACCGGCTCGCGCTGATGCGCGACCGAAGCAGCTCCTGAGCGGCACGGCCGCGCCTCCCGCGGGCCGCGTCACGCGACCTTGAACTGCCCGACCGTGGTTGCCAGCGCGTTCGCCTGCGACTGCAGCGCGGTTGCGGCGGCGGTCGACTGTTCGACGAGCGCCGCGTTCTGCTGCACCATTTCGTCGAGCTGCGTGACCGCGCGATTCACTTCCTGGATGCCGCGCGTCTGCTCGTTCGCCGCGTGCGTGATCTCGGAGATGATCGTCGTCACGTTCGATACGTTGGACACGATCTCGCGCATCGTGTCGCCGGCCTGGCGCACCTGCCCGGACCCGGCCGACACGCTCGCGACCGTCGATTCGACCAGCACCTTCACTTCGCGCGCGGCCTGCGCGCTGCGTTGCGCGAGGCTGCGCACTTCCTGCGCGACGACCGCGAAGCCGCGGCCCTGCTCGCCCGCGCGGGCCGCTTCGACGGCCGCGTTCAGCGCAAGGATGTTGGTCTGGAATGCGATCCCGTCGATCACGCCGATGATGTCGCCGATCCGGCCCGACGCTTCCTCGATCTTCTCCATCGTCGCGACGACGTCCGACACGACCACGCCGCCGTGCGACGCGATCCGCGACGCGGCCGCCGCGCGTTCGTCGGCCTGGCCTGCGGCCGCTGCCGACTGGCCGAGGGTCGCGGTGATCTCTTCCATCGACGCGGCCGTTTCCTCGAGGCTGGCCGCCGCCGATTCGGTGCGCGACGACAGGTCCTGGTTGCCCGCCGCGATTTCGTTCGCGGCCGTGCGCACCGATTCGCTCGCGTCGCGGATCTGCCGCATCACGTCGTTCAGCTTGTCGACGAAGCTGTTGAACGAGCGCGCGATGTCGGCGACTTCGTCGCGGCCGTCGGCCGGCAGGCGCTGCGTCAGGTCGCCCGAGCCCGAGCCGATCGCGGCCATCGCCTGGCGTACCTGCGACAGGCGGCGGAACGCGGTCGCGGTGATCGCACCGATGATCAGCGACGCGACGCCGACGATCACGACCAGCGTGATCAGCGATGCGGTCAGCAACGAGCGCATCCCGGCCGTCGCCTCGGTCTTGTCGAGCAGCACCAGCGCGTACCAGTCGGTGCCCGGCACGGGCCGCGCGCGCACCAGCTTCGCATCGCCGCCGACACCGACCTCGACGGGCGTGTTCGCGGCCGCGACCGATGCGGCGCTCATCGCGCCGAGCTCGGGCGACACGTCGGCGACCGGCTTCAGCGTGAGCTTCGGGTCCGGGTGCGCGACGACGTGGCCGCTGCTGTCGATCAACATCCCGAAGCTCGCGGGCGTCGGGCGAATCGACTTCACGTTCGCGATCACGCTGTCCATCGCGACGTCCGCGGCGACGACGCCCTTCAGCGCGCCGTCGCGCAGGATCGGCACCGCGAACGTGACGACGAGGTTACCGGTGCCGGCATCGACGTAAGGCGGCGTGACGACCGGCTTGCCGGCCTGCGCGGCCTGCTTGTACCACGGGCGGCCGGTCGGATCG
Source organism: Burkholderia pyrrocinia (assembly GCF_018417535.1). NCBI lineage: Bacteria > Pseudomonadati > Pseudomonadota > Betaproteobacteria > Burkholderiales > Burkholderiaceae > Burkholderia > Burkholderia pyrrocinia. The sequence goes on from NZ_CP070978.1 coordinate 600,552, forward strand.
TAGTCGGGCGGGATGCCGGTCGGGTCGGAGAAGCGGAACGCCTTGTCGGCGTAGCCTGCATAGACGTTCGTGAAGCCGCCGGCCACGGCCATCTGCTTGAACACCGGGAGCGGATCGGGCGCCAGCGCGGCATCCTGCAGCGACGCGATCATCCGGCTCCGGGTGGCGACCCAGTCGGCGATCCCGACCACGTGGCCGCTCGCGACGGAGGTCAGGTTGCGGTCGATCGCGTCGTCGTTGTACGAGCGTGCGATGAAGTAGTTGATCAGCGTCGTGGCGACGAGCGCGAATACGACGATGGCGACGCACGCGGCAAGGATGCGGGCGCGGATGGACGAGAACATGGCAACGACTCGGTAAGGGAGCGCGAACGCCCGGTGGACGAATTCACCGGGTAAACGGCAATCGCGCCGCTTACTTGAGGCCGTTGTGACAAATCAGTGAGAAATATGACGAAAGACGTCGCCGTCGGTTGGGCGCGGCGACGGGTCGCTCGACGCCGCGGCGTCAGCCACGGCGATCGCTCGTCATAGACGATGGCTCGGGCGCGAATCGGATTCCGCGGGCGACGCACCGGCCCGCGTGTCGCTGTCGAGATCGTCCTGCTGGCGCATCCGCTCGCGCAGGTGCCGGATCGCGAACACGTGGATGTAGTCGTGCACGCGCGCGCCGGACGACAGCACGCGCACTTCGTCGTCGAGCATCGCGCGCAACTGATCCGCGCCGATCGCACGCTGTTCGGCGGCTTCCTTGAGTGAATCGAGCAAATTGTCCTTGGACATCGACGAACTCCTGACGGTCGAGGAACGAAAAGATGACGGTACTGGAAGTTTAAAGACTGGACGGCCGCGC